>CAZQFQ010000001.1:0-46147 GCA_964592725.1 uncultured Candidatus Saccharibacteria bacterium
AAATCTTCTCAAACTCCTTTAACCCTTTTTCCAGCGTCGCCTCAAACTTTTTTTGCTCGGCTAAAATTATGGAAAATGTATGTTCCGATTTTTCAATCAGGTCGGGATAAGCCTCTGCGTATATGGTAACAACTTTGCCGATTAACGCCTCCAGCCAATGCAATTTCAAATTCAAAAGCCGTCCCATAACCATCGCTCTGCGCAAAATCCTTCTTAAAACATACCCGCGATCTTTATTTGACGGTTCAATGCCGTCTCCAACCATAAAAACCGCGGCCCTTACATGATCCAAAACAATTCGCGCCTTGCGCACCTCATCGTTGGTCATTATTTCCTGATCCAAAGCCAGCACATCCCACATACCGTCAAAAAGGTCGGTGTCATAAACGGACTTTTGCCCGTTCATTACAGTCAACACCCGCTCCAAACCCATGCCGGTATCCACGTTAGGATTTTTCAAAGGGATTAAACTGCCGTCTTCCTGCTTTTGGAATTGCATAAAGACGTCGTTCCAAATTTCCACCCAGCGCGGTTCATTAACATCATAAGCAGAAGGAGCGGGATGGCCGTCGTCAATCCAATAATGCATTTCGGTGTCCGGGCCGCATGGGCCGGTTACGCCGGCTATCCACCAATTTTTTTCTTTGGGCAAAAAACTAATTCGATTTTCGGGTATCCCCAAGGACTTCCAAATTTCCGCCGATTCCGTATCCCGTGGCGCATCTTTGTCGCCGGCAAAACAGGTAAACGCCAGTCTCTCCAGCGGCAAATTCAGCCATTCCTTGCCGGTTAAAAATTCAAAACTCCAGGCAATTGCTTCTTTTTTAAAATAATCGCCGAAGCTCCAATTGCCGCACATTTCAAAAAATGTGCAGTGGGTCGGATCCCCGACTTCGTCAATGTCGCCGGTGCGAATACATCTTTGAACATTTACCACCCGCTTGCCGCCGGGATGTTTTTCGCCCAGCAAATAAGGCACCAGCGGATGCATTCCCGCGGTTGTAAAAAGGATGGAAGGATCATTTTCCGGCACCAAAGACGCCGAAGGGATGATAGTATGGCCTTTGGATTTAAAAAAGTTTAGATATTTATTGCGCAATTCCTGCGCCGTGATCTTGGCCATAGTGATAAAGAGTAGTTGGTTTTAGGGCAAAGCGGCCAGTTAAGTGGCAGGTTTTAAGTTTTAAGTACCTATAACAATAAACCTAAAACCGTACTGGCCGCCACGCCTAAAAACTTTTGACTGTTATTTCGAAAATTGCGAAAGAGCAGAATCCATTTGCGGATCCTTGCCGGCATTAGCGTCAGCCGCTGTCAAAGTAACCGGAATGTCCGGCGTAAGTCCGTTGTGGTTTAAATTCACGCCGTCGGGGGTAATCCATTTTGCCACCGTAACTTTTACCGCACTGCCGCCGGGCAAGTTTACCAGCTCCTGCACACTGCCCTTGCCAAAACTTTTTTCGCCGATGAGCTGGGCAAAACCGTGGTCGTGCAAAGCTCCGGACAAAATTTCCGCCGCGCTTGCTGTGCCGCCGTTTATAAGCACGACAGTTTTTATGCCGGCCAAACGAGGGTTACCCTCGCCGGTATATTTGATGGTCGTGCCGTCGCTGTGCGCTTCGGACACAACCAAATCGCCCTGTTTGACCCAATTGGAAGCTACATCCACGGCGCTTTGCAAATATCCGCCCGGATTATCCCTTAAATCTATAATTATACCGCTTACGTTGTGCGTAAGAATGTCGGCGGCGGCCTGGTTAAACAATCCGGTAGTATCATCTCCAAACTCACTGATGGTAACGACTGCGATGGTTTTATTTTGACCGTTAACCGAAAAGGTTTTGTAAGCCCACTTTACGCTCTTGACGGTAATTGTGTCGCGGGTGATTTTAAAAGTCAGCGGTTTGTCCTGGCCCTGGCGCATAACCTGGATTGTAACCTGCGTCCCTTTTGGCCCGCGGATTGCGTCCACGGCCTGGTCAACCGACCAGCCCGAAGTTGACTGCCCGTTAACCTGGATAATGGCATCGCCCGACATAATTCCGGCCGCTTTGGCCGGCGTACCGTCCAGCGGCGCGATTACAACTATATTACCGTCCTTTTCGCCGACTTCGGCGCCAATGCCGCCAAAGCTTCCGGCGAGCTGGGTTGTAAAGTCATTTAATTGTTGCGGCGGAAAAAATGTGGTGTAAGGGTCGCCCAAAGATGCCACGGCGCCGGAAACCGCGCCGTACAAAATTTTCTGCTGGTCAATGGGCTGGTCAATATATTTTTGGTTTATAACATTAATGGCGTTCCACAAAAGGCTGTAATCCACGGTGGTCGGGGCGTTATTCTGGCTTTCTATCTTAAACTGGCTCGGGACAAAAACAAATCCTTTATGGCCGGCCTGGTAACCAACGTAATAGCTAATTATGATAATTAATAAAACCGCTATTCCCCTTACAAAATAGCGCTTGGCGTGTTTGGGCGGATTATTTATTGGTGATGATGGCGTGGGGACGGAACTGTCTTGCAAATCCATATTATGTAGTCTTTTCGATTAAGAATGATTTTAATATTATAACATTATTATCGGCAAATTCAAAAGTTGGCTGCGATTGAGGGGGCTATTTACTTACCCTCGGATTACTTTTAAACAAATTGATAAAAATCAACAAGCCCAAACGCAAATAAATTCCCCAAAAAACCAGCCAGTTTAAAAAGAAAGGATATTTTTTTTGATAATGCTTTTTGTAAAAAATCCACATTGATTGGTGAAAAGCTTTAAGCATAACAAAAGGCTCTTTGCGGCTGGACTCGCCTTTATAGTGGTAAATGAATGTTTTCGGATAATACCAAACTTTAAAACCGGCGTCTTTGCACCGCCAGCACAAGTCCAGGTCTTCGCCGTACATAAAGAAGTCCTCGTCCAGATAGTCGGAAGTCGGAAGTCGGAAGTCGGAAGTTCCGGCCATCCGATTTTCTGACCCTCCGATATATCCGGCCCTCCGGATAAGCATAAACGCGCCGACCACGCTGTCCACTTCCATACTTTGATTTTCGTCAATATCCGAATAATTATAATCCCGATTGTCGCGCAAAAATAATCGCTTAAAACTATTCCACGGATTAGGAAATCTCCGGCGGCACGCGAGGTCTAACTTCCCATCACCTTTAATCAATTTGCACCCGCTAATACCCACATCCGGCCGGCTCTCCATAAAATCCAGCATTATTTTAAACGTATCCGGCTGAACTTTTGTGTCGGGATTGAGGAGCAGGATGTAAAGCCCAGATGAACTTTTTATGCCAAGATTGTTGGCGGCGGAAAAGCCGTTATTAACATTTTTGATAATTTGCAATGCGGACGTTTTGACGCGGCCGCTTAAAAAGCTCCGATTCAACCATTCGGCAGTTCCGTCGCGGGAATCGTTGTCTACTATAATGACTTCGGCGCAATATTTTTCCCCCTCTCCCTTTGGGAGAGGGTAAGGGTGAGGGTTAAAAGTCACCCCGCTGCTTCCGTAAATACTCGGCAACAAAACCGCCAAGTGGTCTTTGGATTTGTAGGAGACGGTGATTATTGACAGGTCGACCTGTTTTATTCCCTCCCCTCCTGAGGGGAGGGTTAGGGAGAGGTTGTTCCCATTATTGACTTTTTCCATAAATATGCCATTATTATATATTCGCACATCTGCGAATTGGAGGAATTATGCACGCACTTGAGAAGGGGGCTATCATTGGCTACTATGCTGGTGCTTTTGTACTACTGCCAGATAGGAAGCCTTTAGCCTTTCCGCCGACCGGAACCATTCTTGCACTTGGAGGCAACTCAACAGAGCAGATGATGGTGATCAACGAGGAACATTTTCCGACTGGCTTGGTGAAAAAGAGCAACCCCGGGATCGAAAAGCCCGTGGAAGGCACCTTCTACCTTGTCCTCAAGGTCGGCGCCGGCCATCCTAGGGACGAGAGCTGACCATCATTTCTATGGCGTCATTCTGAACCTCCGATTTCTGTCGGGGCTCACTCAGGATGACGCCGCTGTTTTTTTATCACTCACTATATTACTAGATAGTAATTATAGTACTAATCAATTTCCTTTTCTCCCACATCTTCGGCATTAATTTAAACATTTGCGGCAAAACTTTAAAGGTGCCTATTTCAAAAAATAAAACATAAAAAAACATAAAAAATTCGCGAGCAAAAAATTGCGGGTAAAAATACGGCGAGTTTTTTATGTACATAAAAATATGATTTTGGTAATTAAGCTCGCGGACGCGCGGGCTTAATTTTTTGTGGTGGCGGATAAAGCCAATTACATCGGCATATCCTTTTTTCGAAGACCCCGCTTCCCTGCCGTGATAGCCGATTGCCAAAGGGACAAAGATATTTTTCCATCCGGCATTGGACATCCGCCAGCTTAAATCCACGTCTTCCCAGTAGCTGTGAAAGTCCTCGTCGAAATATTCAGGATTAGTGCTCAGTGCTAGGTGCCCAGTGCTAAGTCTTGACATCTTCATATGGAGTAAGGCGCTACGGCGATACATTGCGCCGGCGGCCGAAACGGCTTGGACATTTACCAGCTGGTCATACTGCCCATTATCCACCTCATGCTGGCCCCTGTCGCGCGCTCGGCCGGATTTGAAAATAGTAACACCCGTTGTGTCTAGAATTTTATTGTTCCTATAATCTTCAATCTTAAATCTTAAATCTTTAAATTGATACAACTTCCCCGTAGCCGCGCCGACCTTGGGATCGTCAAAAGCTTTTAACATCCGTTCGATGTATTGCGGCTCCAAAATTAAATCCGGATTAACAAGCTGGAAAAATTCAGACTGATATTTTTTAAACACTAAATTATGCCCGGCGGCGAAACCGATATTGTAGCCGGGATCTATTATTTCCACTTGCGGAAATTTTTCCATCAGCAATTCCTTGCCCTTGTCGTCGTTTCCGGATATAACCGCGACCACATTGAAATCCTTATAAGTCTGGCTAAAAATTGCGGAAAAGACCGGTTCAATATATCGGCGATTATTATAGATTACCTGAACAATTGTAACTTTAGCCATAAATTTATTACGGCGTCATTCTGAGGAGTGCATCCGACGAAGAATCCCAATATAAGAGATCCTTCGCCCGCTTGGTCTTGCAGATGACGGGCTCAGGATGACGCCGGAGGAGACTGATCGATTTCATGGTACCTTTTAACTATCAACCCCGCTAAGCCGATGTTAATAAAGAAATACATTAACACCTTATCGTTTAAAAGAGTTATATCAAAAATCGCGGCAAGCAAAATCCACAAAACCATCAAAAGAGCCTGAGCCACAAAATAAATTAAAAAGTCCTCGGTTTTTTCGTAATTTTTTATAAACTCCCAAAAATAACGAATTATACATACCCAAAACGCGATAAATAATCCAAACCCGACAATGCCAGTTTCCACCAAAACCTGCAAATACAAACTGTGCGCGGAAACGTATTTGGCCGGTAAATTGTAGCGTGCGTTAATCTCCGCGGAAACCTGGTCGTAACTCCTGCCTTTTATGCCGCCGCTGAACGACACCAAAAAATTGTTAAAGCCCACGCCCCAGGGATGCGTTAAAAAATACTTCCCGCTGTTTTTCCACATGGCAATCCGGCCCTGGTTGGAAGTTTCATTTAAATTGTAAATGCTTTCGGCGCGGGACAGGAAGTTTTCCTGGAATTTTGCCACGCGCAGATAAGAAAGCCCCTGGTTAATGAAAGGTGAGACGGCAAACAAAATAAAAATTATAATAAACGGCCACAGAAATTTTTTTGCCAAATGTTTTTGAAAATTTTTATAATACGCGGCGACCACGGCTAAAAAAGGCGCAATCATACCAACCCAAACCGCGCGGGTGCCGGAAAGGATCAAGGCCAAACCGGCAAATCTGATGCCGGACCAAAGCCATTTTTTTATATGTTTAAAAACATTGCGCGTTAACGCCGTGCTCATACACAGCGCGAAAAAACAAACGTAGGCAAAAGACTGGGAATCCGGCATTATGGAAAACATCCTCAATTCGGTAAAACCGCCCGAATAGGCAAACCAGGAATTGGAATAAAGGGACACATCGGCAAAAGAAGTCCCATAATAAAGTTTGGTGATGTTTGTCGCCCAAAAAATCCAAAAAGTGCCTATGTCGGTTAAAAGACTGCCAAACAGCTGGGCAAAACCCAAAGTTATAATTATGGCAAACGACCAAATTACATAACGGATAAGTTCAAAAATTTGCTGTTTATTTTTTAAAGTATTAATTAAAACAAGATACAAAAAATAGATATTAATCAAAAAGAGAACTTGCTTGACCGCCTCCAATTTAAAGCTCCCGAATATCAGTCCCAAAACCAAACCGACAAACACAAACCAGCCTAAATATTTGTCCCAGGGGAGAAAATGTATATCCTTTATCCGAAATCTTTTATCCCTTACCAGCCAGACCAAAAATAAAACTAAATACAAAATCCGCCACATTGCCAAGTCGTCAAAACGGGAATTGGGTATGGCCACATAAAACGGGATTGACAAAATAAGCAATAAGAGCGATTCATAAACCGGGCAAAGAACAATAAAAGCAAGGAGCAAACCCAGGTTCAACCAAACCAGGGAATATGACCAGCCCAAAAGAGCCATTCCGGCGACGCTAAAATACTGCCAGACGGTGAATAGGATTATTAAAAGTTTCAAACGCGGGAGTTCTTTGAGCTTGGTGCTAAAATCCTGGGTTATCATAAAATTTCTAATTGACCTAATTATTTTAATTATTCTAAATAAATTTCAATGCCCAATTTCTAATCCACAACACGGCAATATTTGAGCCTTGGTAATTAAAAATTAGCCATTGTTTAGGTCAATTAGGTTAATTAGAACAATTAGAATAATTTATCTTGTTAGCACTTCTAACGTCTGCCGCGCGCACTTTTCCCAGCTAAAATTGGCCAGCCGCTCCTTGCCTTTAGCCCGCAAACTATCCGCCAAAGATTTATCAGTTAAAACTATTTTAACGGCTTTTGCAATGTCATCCGGATTTTTAGGATCAAAATATATTGCCGCGTCTCCGGCTACTTCCGGCATACTGGAAATATTTGATGCTGCCAAGGGCACGCCCTGGCTAAAAGCTTCCAGAATTTGCATGCCAAAACCTTCGTAAAAACTCGGCAAGACCAATAAATCGGCGTCTTTCAGTAAAGCAAAACGATCAGTATCCGAAACGTGATTAAGATATACTACGAACTCTTTATTTTGTTCAATTAACCGCAAAATTGATGCGAATTTCCATCCCGGCCTACCCGCGACTACAAGCTTATGGGGTAAATCAGGGTTTTCTTTTTTTAACTTTCTAAAAGCGGCTATCAACCCTTCCAAATTTTTGCGCGGTTGAAGTGTTGATAAAAATAAAACATATTTATCGGGCAGACTTGCAGGGTGATTTGCTGATAAGCTGATTAGCTGATTAGCTGATTCATATCCATGATGAACCACAACCACCTTGCTTTCGTCAACATTATAAAATTTTTCTAAATCCCTTTTTGTGCTTTCCGAAACCGCGATAATGGCTGCGGCATTTTTTACCGCGAATTTTGTGGACCACTCCAAAAAGTTCCGCATAAACCAAGTAAAGCTGTCCGGAAAATAACGCCAGCCGATGTCGTGGATTGTGACAACCGATTTTTTTGGATGGAATAACGGCAATGCCGAAGCCGGAATGAACAACACATCCACCGGATGAGTCAGCATTTCCCAGCTTATCCGAACTTGCGTCCAAAAAACCGGAAACGGAATAACTTTAACCGTGAAATTTTTGGGCAGTTGCGAAAACCAGCTTTCCGGCCGCGTCCGCAAATACAAAACGTAAGAATTTATTCTGTCAATTTCCGCCAAATGCAAAATTAACTGTTTGGCGTAATGTTCCACTCCGGTCTTTTGCGGATTGTTTGCCCTTTCGGCTTCAATACCGATTGTCATACCCTGAATTATAGCGGAATTATCGCTCTTTACCAAATTAAAACAGCCTCTTGGTTTGACAGGGCTGTTTTAAAACCTATTTTAAAATTTCTATTTTTTGACCGCTTCTGTTTTTACAACAGGCTTAGCCGGGAGCTTTTTAACGCTTTTTTGCGTAAAAGTATGCGCCGGAAAAGAAATGGAGTCGATCTCGTCCTGGAGCACATTCCCGCTGGCAAAGGCATAAACAATCCCTCCGGCTACCATTGAAATAATTACAATTATAAATAACGGCCAAAAAGAACCTAAATGCTTTAAGTCTTTTTTATTTTGGTTGCCCATATATTCATTTTAGTTTTTAATGTTTTATATATTATACCACGGAAATAGGGCAAATCAAAATTATAAACTCTTAAAAAGGCTGCTCTTGTAAATTTTTGGGTAAAATGCTTTTAGCCTGATAACCTTAACCTGTAAACCGGCTTTTTTAAGCAGATTTTTTAGGTTACCAACATAAGCATGCTGATCATACCCTAAAGAAATAATGTCCGGAAATTCCCTGGTTATGTGGGGAATGTGGCTTTTGATTGCTCCTAAAACCGCTTTATCCACAAGCTGACATTTTTTTATTAAGGCTAATCTTTGTTTTTCTGTTGACCGGGGCCTTGTACCCTTGATTCTTTTAACGTTAATGTCGCGCGCTACGGAGACAATCAAATAAGGTTTTTTTGATAATGCCCGCGCCTGCTTAAAAAAATTTAAATGCCCTTTGTGCAAAACATCAAAGGTGCCGAAGACCATTATGCGGGTTTTGGAGTCATAAGTCATGAGTTAGGAGTTAGGCGGCCTTAAACAGATTTTTTGCCAATTTTATTTCTTCCCTTCCGACGAAACCGGTTGCAAAAAGCATTAAAAAATAAACGGCCGCGCCAACCGGCAGAGTTATCAATAAACTATTATGGCGAATCGGCCACAAGACCAGACCCATGGCCAAAGCGGAAAATATCGGTTTATAAATGATATTCAAAAAATGAAAATTGGTAATATTTTTGCGGACGAAATAGAAATAAAAAGTCCCCTGCAGGCTCTCCGAAACCACAGTCATAACCGCCGAAGCGCGGATGCCAAAACGCGGAATTAAAATTAAATTTCCCACGGTGTTAACAATCACATTAATGCCGGTGATTAAAACCGCTTTTTTGGTCAGCTGGGAAATGACCAGCGAGTTTAACGGGATGTAAACAAACAAAATAGCCGGCGCCCAAATTAAAATAGCCAACACCGGCGCGGACTCGGCGTAACCGGGGCCCGCGACCAGACCGATGAGTTTTGCCGATAAAATCATTCCACCCGCGGCCATGGGCAAGGCGCCGGCCAGCATCAGCTTTAAATATTTTTCCAGATTTTCGCGAACTTCGTTTATGGCTTTTTTGGCCATGAGCCCGGAAAAAAACGGGAACAGGGTATAGGAAACAACCGACGGAAAAAATCCCAAAAGATCAAAAATTTTATACGCCGCGGTATACAAGCCGGTTTGGACATAGCCTTTTATGGCCGTAATTAATACTACATCTATCCGGTTATAAATGGCGGAAAAGCCCACCAGCAAAGCAAACGGCCAGCCCTGTTTTAAAATATTTTTTATCAGATGGAAATCAAAACGGAAAATTGCTTTAAGAACCTGGGGGTTAGGGATGTATTTTTTTACAAACTGCCGGTATAAAATTAAATCTAAAATCCCAAAAATAACCTGGACCGAGGCCAAAAAAACAATATAACGGTGAAAAATTATGGCCGCGAAAATTACGCCGATGTTCACCAAGGAGTTTAAAAAATTTATCAACGCGACTTTTTTCATTTCCTGAAACGCCGCCATAACCGAAAGGAACGGGTAAGTTAAAGCGTTCAGAACCATCCCCAAACCCGTAACGGCAATGGCTTCAAATACGACGGTGCCATAATTTCGAAAATACGCGATGACCACCAAAATCACATAAAGCAAAAGCGCGGCCAGGGTTTCAAAGGAAAAAAATTCTTGAAAATATTTTTTTGTATTCTCGGGGTCTTCACTGATTTTTTTGGTAATAAACTGCTGGATGCCAAAATCCACGACTGTGGAAAACAGCAGGACATAGGATAAAACAAACTGATATTGCCCGCTCCCAAACGGCTTTAAATACCGAAAAAGCGCGAAATAAGCCAAAGCCAGCATCACCAAAGCCGCCACCCTAGAGGCCGTAAGCCAAAAAATATTTTTTGTTATATGGGAGCTCATTTGGCTTTATTTTATCAGAATTTTTTTATTTTGTCTTTTGTGCGAATTTTCTTGGGGTAAGTATGTTATAATTAAACTATGATAAAAACAAAAATTATTTTTCTGATATCGCTTGCTTTCGCTATCGCGGCGCCAATGGCAAAGGCGGATAGTACAACAACGTCAACTTCCACGGTTTCAAATATTGCTGCATCAACATCCGCAAGCTCAATCTTAACACCCACATCAACGCCCTTGATAATATCAGGATCCTCAACTCAAGGAAGTGTCCTGGGGTTGCAGGCGCCGAGTGTGCCGCCGATTATCCAAGAGATAAATAACGCAAAAGTTTTGCTGGCCGGCATAACTTTAAACCACGCTTTGGTTCCGGTTTATAAAAATGTCAAAAACAAAAAAACCGGCAAGACCACGAAGATTATTTCCAAATACAATCTGGGCGACAAGGACATCGCGCTGGCTATTTTAGATCCTTCCGATAACAATATTATTACTACAGTCGGCAGATTAAACGGAACCAGTATGGTTTTTCCGGATCCGGCCGTGAGCGTAAAGCTGACTTATTTTAACGGCGTCAACAGCAGGTTTGAAGTGGACAATCCGACAAACGGTACGGTACTGGCTTTAAAATACCTAATTAGCAATCCGGACTCGGGCAGTAAAGCCGCGATTGAAAAAGGATTATCCCCGGCGGTTTATGTTCCCTATTCCCAAAATCTGGACACGCCCGGCGTTATCGCATACGGACAAAATTATTTAAACGGAGTTATTAATACCGTAACCCAGCAGCTTTACGGTCTGCCTTCACACGCCATTCCGGGCGAAACCATTACCCAGGCAGTGCCGCCGGCGTTTATTAAATCCCTGGTCTATGCCGAACATAGCGATACGACTTCCATTTTAAACGGCAACGCGCAAGGCGCGCTCGATCAAATGAATATTTTGCTCGCGCTAAACGGGCCGGACACTTATAAATACAGCGTCAGCAACGACGGCTACGCTTCTCGCGGCATCGCGCAATTTGTAAAATCAACTTATGAATCTTTAGTCCAGCGCCACCCCGAAGCGTTTTTAAATCCTGATTACGTGGCCGGGATGGAAGATCATGTAAATTCCATAAAGGCAATGTATTTGTTACTGGATGATTACGCCGGCGACGTGCGCATAAAAGCCGCGGCGGGCTTTGACCAGAGCCGCGTGTTTGATTACGGCGCCGCCTCGTACAACGGCGGCACCACGCGCGTTGCCAACGCCGTCAACGCTTTTGGCGACGCCTGGAACGAGGATAAAAGTGCGGATATAAACGCGACCCAAACACAGGTTAACAGTTTAACGGCGCAAGTTAAAAATTTAAAGTCAAAAGTAAAAAATGCCAAGGATAAGAAAACCAAAGCTTCTTATCAATCACAATTAACCTCGGCGCAAAGCCAGCTTGCTTCCTCATCCGCTCAACTCTCAACATTAAAATCCTCGGCCCTCAAAAGCGCCACAGTCAACTACCTGGCCAAAGTCTACAAAGTTATCCAATACTTCAACGAACAGCAGTTGGCGATGAAATAAATAGCATAAACTAGATAAAATCGGCGAGCCTGTTAGACTCGCCGATTTTATCAAAAATTCATTTTCTCCTTTGTTTACAGACCTTTCCGAGGGTAACCCTCGTAATTACTGTGTTACGGCGTTGGCTTTGGCGTAGCTGGTAACTTCGGATTGGGGGAGGGTTATGACTTTTTTGAAGCTGTAGTGGGCGGCTTTAAACTGAGCCGCTGATAATGCGTTGAGCTGGCCATTTTTTACAAGATAGACTGTGCCATCAGAATCGCCTTTAACCAACGTTCCATCGCGAGGCGGTACGGGCACGCCGGCAAACCATTCCACAAAGACGGCGTTGCTGAAAACGTAATCCGGCGTTATGCCGCGCTGTTTGGCGACGAACGATGAAATGGCGTGAGTTGTCCCCTGCTTAAATTCATAGAGCGGGCCGGTTTTGGAATCAACCGCAAAAAAAGTGTTATCTTTTGGCTGGGCATAAGCCGCGGTCGGCAGGGCGTCAATCTCATCAGAAGTAATCACGCCGACCTGACTCTGCCGATAACCCTGGTTCTTAAAAATATCGGCAATGACCGCGTGCTTCAAACCATCCTGAACTAAATAAATTGTGCCGCTGCCTTTTGCTTCCACCAGACTGCCGTCTTTGGGAGGCACAAAACCGTTTTGGGTATAAGTAGCAATTTCCGCGTCAGGCACCAATACAATTTGTTTGTTTTTAATTTTATTTTGCGCGAAAGTGTAGGAGCTGTACATTTCAATCTCTCCGTTCTGTACCAAGTAAACGGCCGGCTGGGTTTGGCCGCGGACAATGGTGCCGTCCTTGGGCGGCAGAACCGAACCGTCGGCAAATAATGAAGCATCGCCCGGGCTAACCGCTAAAGTTGATGAAGCCGATAAACCGCGCTGAGCAATTACAAAAGCCGAAGCCGGATGCTTAACCCCGTTTATAAAAACATAAGTCCGGCCGTCCGGCGTTTGGATAACCGTGTTGTCGGCCGGAGCGTAAACCGCGGCCGTGGGATAATCGGCAAACTCATTCGGCGATATGGTAATTTTTGTTGACATATCCAAACCGCGGGCCTGCGCCACAAAACTAGGCACCAGCTCCTTGCTCCCGTCTTCTATAATATAAGTGTCGCCGCTGCCGGCTAAAGCCAAAAGCTGTCCGTTTTGATATTTAAACCACTCCTGGAAAAAATTCCAAAAATTATAATTGCCGTTAAACACGTGCGGCGTGTAGCGGTACAGCGCGGCCGTGGCGTTGTCGGCCAGCGTCACGTTTTCCTGCGCCGGAATATTATCATAGTCTCCCAAAGTATTATCTAAAATAATTGTCTGCCCAACCTGGCTTACCGAACCGCTATAAGCCGGGCCCCTGCCGCCCGGGGTGGAAAAAGATTTCATAAGCGATTTGGCCGCGCCCAAATAACGGTTGCCGCTGCTGTCCAGGTTGCCGAACAGCTGGTAATAAAAACCCGGAAACAAATTCCAGCAGCCCACGTCATCGCCGCAGTTAAAACCCATGGCGTGGTCTATGGCAGTCTGCTCGGCCTGCGGCGAACTGAACTGCTGGTCTATAAGACCTTCTTCCTTTTCCATTGTCACCAAAATCACCTGCGGGTTTAAGCCGGTAGATTGGGAAGCGTCCCAAATAAGCTGGGCGGCCGTGCGCAAATTAGGCAGATTCGGCTCGGGGTCGTCAAGCGCCCGCTTTAATAAAATAGCGTTCGGTTCCTTGAGCTCAACCAGAAAACTTGGATCGGTATTGGCCAAAACCGAACCCTTAATTTGTAAAAATTTTTGGATGCCGGCCGCGCCGCCAAAAGTCTGCGTGTCTGAAAAAGCCGCGTCCGAAATCAGGTTGTTGGCGTTAAAAGCCGGATCAACCGCCTGGGCCGCGGAAAAAAGCGGAATGGAAATTAAAACCGCCGCGCAAATAAATTTTAAAATTTTTGGTTTTAACATTTTCAAATTAACCTAATTACCTAATATACGCTTCCCCCTGGGGATATCCGGAAATGTCGGCGGCGGCGACTTGCATTATCGGGAAAATTTCCAAATCGCGATTTACAAAAAATGCGTAATTAACCGGGTGTAAAACCTGGCCAATCACCCAGTATATGGTTTTGTTGCCGGCTGCTTTTACCAAGCTTCCGTCCGGCGGCGGCAGGAAGCTCCCCGTTGTCCAGGAATTAAGCTCCTCATAACTTAAAGTGTTAACATTTTTAAAACTAAAACCGCGCTGCAAAAATACCTGCAAGGTCACCGGCAATTTTTGTCCGTTTTGAATAATGTAAACCGCGGGGCTTTGGTCAAACTTCACCAAAGTCCCGTCAATTGGCGTAACGTAAGCTCCTTCGGGATAACTCGCCAATTGGTCCGAAAGCGCGCTTTGTACGGTGCTGGTGGAAAAGCGCTGGTTAAAAACAAACGGGGAAACAAGGCGCTTTTGGCCGCCTAAAATTTCATAAATAGCTCCGTCCAAATCCGTTACCTTAACCAAATCCCCTTCGCTAAAATCCTGGGAAATCGCGGTCTGCAGACTGTTTACTACGTTAATCCGTCCCGCGCCTAAAAGGCCGCGGCAAGATGAACCTCCGCACTGGGTGAGATTTAAATCGTCAATCGGATCGGCGGTATTAAGTATGCGGTCGCGGATTTGGATATTTGTCGCCGTAGGGTATAAAGATTTAATCAGGGCCGCCTGACCCACAACAAACGGCACGGCCAAAGATGTCCCGGAACCGTAAGCGTAAGAATTCGGGGCTGATTTTTGCGTTAACGGATCAAAATTTATGGTGGAAAGAATTCTTTTGCCGGGCGCGTCAACGTCTATGCAATTTTTACCATAGTTGGAAAAGTCCGCCTTTAAATCATTTTGGTCGGTGGCGGCCACTCCGATGACCATATTGTAATTATTATCGTCGCAGACCGGAAAAACGGGATTGTCATCCAAGTCTTCGCCGGTGGCCGCAACGTCATTACCCGCGGCCGCCACAATAACCACATTTTTATTAAAAGCGTAAGTTACGGCGTCAGCCAAAGCCGTGTCATGGCCAAATCCCGCCCCGCCCACGCTTAAATTTATAAACTGAGCGCCGTGGTCCACGGCCCAGACTATGGCCTGCGCCAAAGTCGCCGCATCTCCCTTGCCGGTTGAATCCAGAGCCTTAATTGGCATAATCGAAATTTGCCAATTGGTTCCGGCTATACCGATGCCGTTGTTGGCCGTTGCCCCCAAAATTCCGGCAACCATGGTGCCGTGGCCGTTGTCGTCGGAATCCGAACCCACTAAAATAGCCTGTTTACTGACAAAATTATACCCGGCGACATAATTGATGGATTTTAAATCCTGGTGCGTGGCGTCAACTCCGGTATCAATCAAGGCAACAATATTACTTTTACTGCCCGTGGTTTTTTGCCAGGCGTCAACAAAGCCGGCTTTGGCCAGGCCCCACTGCTTGTCTATATTTTGAGGATCCACGGTAAAACCCGGATCGTTTAAAACAATTCCCGCCGCCGCGATTTTCTGATCGTTTTCCAAGTACGCAAAATCGCCGCTCAAATAATTTTGCAAAAAACTTAACGAATCCGCCGACTCAAAACTGTAAACATTCTGAAACTGCGCGGTTTTGTTTCCGGCAAAAAGACGGTTAATGTTCAAGCCAACCGTTGAAAGCCGGCCGTAATATTTTGCGGCAGAGAGCTTGATTGTATAGCTTTGATTGGTTTGAGCCGATGTTTTTGCTAAAACCGGCGCCGGACAATATGCCGCTAAAAAAGATAAAACCAGCAGTATAGCGGCCGCTTTAATTCTAAGCTTCAATAAAATTTTGTAAATTCTTTTTATCATTATTTATATTTTCCGCCCCATAAATTCAGGCGGACTTGAATAACTTCCAAAAGCATGCTGAACATTCCGCCCAGCTTCACATGGCTTTCGGCATCGTTTATCCAGGTAATAGGAACCTCTTTAATTTTAAAACCCAATTTTCTAGCCAACGCCAGAATCTCCACATCAAATGCCCAGCGGTAAATAGTTTGTTTGGGAAAAATTTCCGCCGCGGCTTTGGCGGAAAAAGCTTTAAAGCCGCACTGGGAATCGGTTACCCCCACCGGCACCAAAGTATGGACTATAAAACGGAAACATCCGCCCAAAAAATCCCTAAAAAAAGATTGTTTAACCGCAATATCCGCGCCGGCAATTCTGCGCGAACCGATGACAACATCATATCCCTGCTCAAAAAAAGACAAGAACTTTATTATCTCGTCAACTTTTGTTGAGTTGTCCGCGTCCATAAAAAGTCTTACATCGCCGGCCGCTTCCAGCATTCCCTGCTTAGTAACCCAGCCTTTTCCGTGATTTACCTTGTTATTAATTAATTTTAAATTCGGGATTGAACCGGCCAATTTTTGCACGACCGATGTAGTGCCGTCTCCGGAGCCGTCATTTACCACTAAAATCTCGTAATCAAAAGTTTGTTTTTTTAGAAACTCGCTTACGGCAAGCAAGGTTTTTTCTATACGATCCTCTTCGTTATACGCCGGAATAACCACGGATAATTTCATGATTGTTTAATTTTATATTTTAAATTTTTAGCCCATTCATTATAACATAAAGCAAACTCTTTGGCATTTGTCCAAATTATTAGAAGCTATCTTAAAAATAATTTGTGGGCTAAATTTTTAGAATTTAGAGCGGATTGGTCCAAATAAATTTTGACGTTTAACCTAAATTAAGAGAAAAAATTTTTTAAGCCAAGACGCCAAAATTCTGGAAATTTAGCCCGAAGGATTTTTAAGATAGCTTCTAGAATTTTTACCATGTAGGGTAGTGTCCGCCTCGGCTCGCGCTCACCCCGATTTGACCATCGAGTCGAAGTGGACCGAACGAGACGGGTCAATACAAAGGTTGGGACAATGTTGTATTTAACGACGTAACCGGTTTATTTTTGTTTCAGTTGCCGACCCTAAATTTAATGGAGAGCTTTTTTCTCGGCCAAAAAAAAAGCTCTCCATGGCAAATTGCGTAACTATTTATAACAATGGAATTCATAGCATAGGACTTACGCGCTTGGCCGAGTACGAGGCATTTTCCGAGGATGTTTGGAGGCGTAAGTATATATCTACGCCGACAAACAGCCGTAGGAAAATAACGAAGTAATCGGCCTAGCCCCTGCGGTTTGAGGCAACAATACATAGATTTTAAATCATCTTTGCCTCAAACGCGTAAGTCCTATGAGTCTTTCATTACTTCCCAGCTCGTGATCAGCATGTTTTCCAAACTGCTGTATTTTAGTTCATAACCCAGTTCGGTTAAAAGTTTTGTATTATCCGCGATAAGCTCGGCCGGATCGCCCGCGCGGCGCGACCCGACTTCCATGGGAATAATTTTTCCGATAACTTCCGAGGCGCAAGTGGCAACTTCGGCCACGCTGGAGCCGCGGCCGGTGCCGATGTTAAAAATTTCAAACCTGTCCATACCGTCCATTTTTTGCAAGGCCAAAATGTGGGGCAGAACAATATCCATCACGTGGACGTAATCGCGGATGCACGTGCCGTCTTGCGTCGGGTAGTCGTTGCCGAAAACTTCCAAATGCGGCTGGGCCCCTTTGGCCACCTGCATAACTTTATAAATTAAATGCGACTGGTGCGTGGGAAGGATTCTGGCTTCAATGTCAAAACCGCAGGCGTTAAAATAACGAAAAACCACGGCTTTAAAACCCAAGTATTCACAAAAGTATTTTATCAGCCTTTCGCTTAAAAGTTTATTTGAACCGTAAGGGTTCTCGGGCCGCACTCGGGCGCTTTCCGCAATCGGCACCCGCTCGGGCTCGCCGTAAACCGCGGCTGAAGAGGAAAAAATAATTTTTCTGACATTGCCTTCGCTCATAGCGGCCAAAAGTTTGATAATATTGGCCACATTATTTTGCAAATATGGCAACGGTTCTTTTACGGATTCTTCCACTTCCAAACTCGCGGCCATATGGAACACGGCCTCAAAATTATTCCCCGCAAAAACATCCTTCAACAAATTTTCGTCCGCCAAGTCGCCTTCTATAAATACGGCCTTGGGATCGACATTGTCTTTTCTACCCGTTGATAAATTATCAAGCACCACAACATCATAGCCGGCTTTGATTAATTCCCTCACCAGATGGCCGCCAATGTAGCCGGCGCCGCCGGTAACCAAAACTTTTTGTTTAACAAAATCTCTTACAGGGCGGGTTTGCGTCATCGTGGCGGCCTCACTAAACGACATTGTTGCTGTGTTTTGCATTTGATTAAGTAATAAATTATAACGGTCTATACTTAATACTACCACAGCCGGCTTATCCTGGAAATTGAGCAGTAACCCCCCACCCCTTGAATTAGTTTCCTCAATAAGTTCCTGCAGGTAAAAGTTGTCCATAAATCGGATTGTCGGATGAATCGGATATATCGGAGGTCGGAATGCCGGATCGCTTGCGCCATCCGATTTATCCGATTTTCTGACTTATCCGACTTGCCTGATTAAAAATAAAAACAGCTCTCGACGGCTGTTTGTTTTTGTTTGCGATATTATTCTTTCATTTATAATAGCACTTTTATGCGGTATTGCAAGTGGCTTTAAATAAGGGTTAAATTTAAGTTTACCATCACATATCCACACATCCTGCTAAAATAGAACAAGCGTACGCAACCCTTGTAGGAAGAACGTACGCTTGTCAGAGATCTTTTCACCGGCACTTTCAACAGGTGTCGGCTACTTCCCTGATCATCCGAATCATTTCTTCGGATAATGGGAGATTGCCGATGAGTTTCTGGGAAAAACTCCAGCCCATTCCCCTTTTGCCGTTGGCGATGTTTGACAGGTGACTCTGGACGGCGCCGATTGTCTTGCACAGTTTGCTTTGGTTCCAGCCTGACTGCTTAAGGATTGTCCGTATTAATAGCCCCTGCCTTGCCTCCCTTTCCATCTTTTGCCACTTTTCGGTGGAGATGGTCGGCGCCTGGATTACCTTAGACAGACCAAAGGCGGCGGCATCTTCCGAATTGCCCATCGGAACGGGGCCGTGGAAAAGAGTAAAAGTGAATGCGGAGTTTTTAGCCCCTTCCGCGATGGCTTTGACCGCAGTCTCTAAGTCCGCGGTTGATTCATGGTTGCCGGAAAGCCTCAGGTTGGGAGCTTTTTCTGTCCGTGTAGGCGAAATAACTTCTATCACAATCCAGCAGGCTCCGGTAATCCCTTTCAGTATTGCCTCCAAAAACCCCAGCGAAACGTTTCCGAGTTGGATGATTGGGTCCATTATGTCCTCCAGTTTGACTTTTTATAATAACAAAAGTAAAAAATATTGTAAAGAGGCGCGTGCAATACAAAAGGGCGGCCGGAGGCCGCCCTTTTATTTACGATTTGATCTGCGTTTTAATTAAATATAATTTTGGTAAATTTCATCAGCACGTTTTTCTTCCTGTAAACCGCGAACGCGGAGGTGAGCAATCCGGCAAAGACAAAGGCGTTGGTGTCCGCGCCGGTTTTGGGGGCGGTGTAGGCGCCTAAGACTTGAGGCGTGTTGATTTTTATGGTTATGGTATTGCCGTAAGAATTAGTCATCACATAACCCAAAGTGGAAGACAAAGAATTTTTTACCCTAACCTCAAAGCTTCTGGTCACACTCCCGTTAGCCGGCACATCAATTCCGGGGAAAGAGATTACGTTGCCGGAAAGAGTTCCGCCGCCGTTATCGGTAATATCGGCATAAGGCAAAACCTGGGACAAATCGTCGGTAATTACAAAATTGCCGGCCGGAGTATTGCCGCTGTTGGAAACGGTTAAAGTGTAGGTAATACTATCGTTCCTGTCGGCCGGCGCTATGGTAGCGTCCTGATTTTTTGTATTGTTAAAAGCACTCTTACTGTAAGTTAAATTAACGTTGCCGCCCAAAACGTTACTGCCGCTAACGAACACCCAAGCGCTTGCCGAAACGGTTCCGGCATTATCCGAACTTGCCGTGGCAGTATTCTGAATGCTGGATGAGCCGTTGCCGCTGACCGTCGCTTCATACGCTATAGTTTCCGTCTGCGCGGAGTTTAAGTCGCCCAAATATACCCCGTTGTAAAGATCGCTGTCGGAGGCCGGACTGCCGTTAACCAGAAAACTTCCCGAAAGATAATTCAATCCGGCGGGCAAGTTGTCCGTCACACGAACATTATTTGCTACGCCCGAACTGCCGTTTGAAACCGCGACTTGAAACTGCACTGTATCGCCGTTATTGGCGTTCACGCTGTTCCCAAAGCCGCTGCCGTTAAGATCTCTTACATTTTTGGTAATTGAAATCTGGCTAAACTGATTTGAAGGCACAGTATACCCGTTGCTGTTAATGTAAACATAGCCCGGATTGCTGGGATAATAAGTTGTCGTGGTCGTGTTGCAGGAATTATTAACGCAAGTGTTGGTGTTAGTAACGGTTGTGTTGCCGCCGGTTGTCTGTTGTTGACCATTGACAACCACGCTGCAATCGGCCGTCTGCCCGTCGGAACTCGCAACCGATACGGTATGATTTACCGAACCGGTGGAAGTATTGGTATAAACCGGGCTGTAAGACGAGCCGGTGCCGGAAGAAGGATTGCCGTCGCCGCTCCAATTATAAGGAGCGATGCCGCCCTGGGCGGTAAAGTCGGCCGAAGATCCGGAAGTTATGGTTGAACTCTGAACCAAACATGTCAACTGTCCGGGATTGGCCGGAGTGTTCACCTGAATCGAGGTTAAAAACTGGTTGCAGGATTCGTCGTACATTTTAAAAGTGTAACTGGTGCCCGCTATAAGCCCGGTTACGATTTGACTGCCGCTGTTATTGCCCACAGTTACGGTAGTTTCATAGCTGGCGCCCTGATTAATTTGGGTAATTTTAATTTGATTATTTCCGGTGGAAGTCCAAGTTAAAGTTACAGAATAACTTGAACCGTTTTGGACCGGAGTGGAAGCGTTTAGGGCAAAATTGCCGTTGGAAACGCAGGCAGGCGGAGTACTGGGGCACTTGGCCGAAGCGCTGGCCTGGGCCTGCGCGTTGGCTTGCGTCTGAGCCTGGGATTGCGCCTGTGATTGCGCCTGATTTTGGGCATCCTGCTGGCTTACCGAGCTTGTTGCCGTGGCGGTTGCGGAAGCCGAAGCGCTTGCCGTGGCCGAGGTGCCGTCGGCACAACTGGCGGAAGCGGAAGCGGTTGCCGTGGCCGTGGCGGTAGCAGTAAAGCTACCGGGCGGTGGCGTACCACAAGTGATATTAACCGAGGTATGGCTTATCTCCTGGCCGGTATTGGTATTAACCAGATAAAAAATCGTGTTTGTGGTCACCCAAGGGCCGTTGGTGTTTTGAGTATAAGAAGTGGTAGGGTTGCCGGAAGCCATTAATTTCCCGGTTACGCTGTCAATTCTAACTTGCCACGGCACGTTTACATTGCTCACGGTAATATCAGCCGCGGCTTCGCTATTGGTACAAACGCCGGTTTGACTGCCGGTAATGGTTCCGGTGGGGGTAGGAGGCGGCGTGCCGCAGAGCGTCGGATCGTAAACCGGTGTGGTGATTGAGAAGGCATTGGTATGGGCTCCGTTAGTAGTATCATAAATTATGATATAGTAAACACTTCCGGAAGTTAAAGGCGAGATGGTGCCGCTGCCGTTTGGCGAGGTATTAGACATACTTTGATTGGCGGTATGAGTGGTAATATCCTGCCAGACAACATCCACTGAAGTCACATTGGAAGGGCTGGTCCAGGTCACGGTGCCGCAGTTAAAGGTAATGCTAAACTTGCCCGTGACGACCGGCGGCGTACCGCAGCTTAAATTGCTCGCGTCAACGGTTGCCGTTTTGTCCGTAATTCCGTCGCCGTGCAAAACAAAAGTATAAACATGCCCCGGCGCTATCCAGCCCGGAGTGTTTGTGCCGGAAGGCCAAGCGGCCATTAACTTTTCCGCGCCGCCGTCTTCTTCGACAAAAACCTGGACATTATTGACATTAGTGGTTGACCAGGTGACTGTGGCATTCCATAAACACTGGCCCGTAACCTGGCTGCCCAGCTGGGCGGTAATGGTACCGCTGCCTTGAGGCTGGCTGGATCCGACCACTTTTACAATAATGTAAAACTGCTGGGAATAATCAAAACAGGGCTCCAAAGTTCCGGTAGGCTGGCCCGGAGAAGTTACCGAGCCTGATAAATTTCCGCTGACTAATTGCAAAGACGAACCGGCCGGAGTGTTGATAGTTATGGATTCATCTTTTTCCGCTGCATTGCTGGCGGTTAAGATCGCGGTAACGGTGTGCTGGGTGCCTGAGCCGGTGCCCAAATTTACGCTGTAAGCCGTGCCGGTCATATTGGCTCCCGAATTGGTGGCCGCGCCGTTATGCACGTAAACTCTTAATTGGATGCTGTCGCCGACATTAGCGGTAACGGTGCTGTAATAAGATGTGCCGCTGGTAAGGCCGCCGGACAACTCCGGGTAATCGGTACAATCCGAGCCGGCCGAATTAACATAACTGCCGTCGCTGTTAGTCTTGACCGGATAAGGATCAAAAATCGGGCTGGTGTAAACCGGCTCGCAGTCTTCAGCTTTAGTGTGATTTAGCGCACCCGGAGTCGCGGCAAAAGTTAAAACCGCCCCTGATAACAAGGCAATTGCCAGAACGGCTCCAGTCTTAAATTGTAATTTTGATAAAACATTTGTCATGGCTTTTGGTCTTCCTATGGTTAACTTTAAAAATCAAATTAAGAAGTTAACTAAATATTATCCGCTCTTTTTAAGAATTTGTCAATGCCCAAAATCTCTATATGCTTTATTTAAGCAAAAAATAGTTATTTGCTTGGTTGTTTAAGCGATTAACTTGAGTTTGGCCTATTTCCCGTCTTGAGTCAATCGCCCTTAGACAAGCTTAAGAAAACTCTCTAATTTTGAACTTGGGTAAGCTGACCGAATATGACCAACCTTTTAGCCGTACTGCCGACAGGCCAGCAGGTGGAAAGCGCCACAACAGATTGGCCGCCGTTGGCAAACTGCGCCTGGTCCGTAGGCGAATATTGCTGGGTTTTGGTCACCGCATAATTAAAGACCGCCGGTTTGCCGTTTGTCTGCGTAACTGTAATTTTAAAAGAAGAATTAAGCGCCAGCTTTCCCAGGGTGGAAAAAATTTGATTATAACTTCCTTTTGCCCAAACGTAGTTACTGCTGTGGCCGGCTATATAAGTAGTGCCAATTTCACCGGGCATAGCTGTGCCGGGATAATGGACAACGCCGGTTTGCAAATCCTGTTCAAAGTCGCTCGGGTCTTTGCTCCAAATTATCGGCACGCTGACCTTTAAATCCGGGATTTCCAAAAGCCCGGGCTTAGTGGTATCTATATTTATCTCATTGCTGTCGGCATTTATGTGACTGCTATTGACGGTGGAACTCAAAACAACACCGTCCCTTGGTGAAATATTTTGCTCCGGGTTGTTATTTCCGCCGTAGGCGGATCCGCCTCCGGCGGAGTTATTGCCCGATGTACTCGCCCCCGCGACTTCGCCGGGATTTTGCATAGTATATAAAGTCAGCCGATTCATTACCGCTTCCATATCTATATATTTGCTGACTATGGCTTTTTGGGCGTCCGTTTCGGTACCGCCGGTAAGAGGATTTATGCCCATGGCAATGCTCTGGCTGTCGGCCTGGCCCAATCCTAAAGTATCGTAGGATTTAGGGTTTAAATTCAACAGATATTTTTGGAAGTTAGACAAACCGTTGCCGGAATTGTCCGTTTCCGGATTTAAAATTGTGGGGTCGGTTACATCGTAATAGTAACTCGCAATCCAACTATTGTAAGCGGAGGCGTCCTGTTGTTCCAGTTGCTGGATTTGGGTTATTTGCGGAGTGGCGGGCGCGGCGGCGGACGGTTTAAACACCATCGCGAAATCCACTTTGGTAAAAAAGAAATAATATAAAAATATTCCCACCAAAAACATCGCGGCGTAAGGCATAAGCGCTTTGCCGATTTTTACATAAGCCGGCTGCTGCGCGGCTTTTTCCTGGATTGATTTAAATTCATTATCCTCGGATGCCTCGGATAAATTAGCCGGCGGATTTTCGGTCGATGGATTTTTTTGCGCTACAGGTTCCGGCTGATGATTCAAGTCCGGAGCAACGGGCAAATTAGCCACCGGCAAATCGCCCACGGGAAAACTGCTCATAGGCAAATTTTGTCCTGCCGAATGTATCCCCAGCATTTGGGCCACTTCGGCGGTCGTGTGGGGATATTTTTTAATTGGGATGTTTTGGTCCATATATCTGTTCCGGCGTCATTCTGAGGGAGTGCAGCCGACCGAAGAATCTCAACAAACAAAAGATCCTTCGGATGCACTCAGGATGACGCCAAACTAAAAAGCACCATAATTTATAATAACATAGCATCGTATCATAAAATCAACAATTTGTCAAGTTAATAAATACGTGATAATATTAAATTATCGTATATTTATTCTATGGCTAAAAAGCCTTTATTTAAGGAAAATTCCGGACAGCACGTCAGCTTGATTAAGCCTAACACCATCGGCCTATTGTTGGTTTTCTTTTTAGCGGTAAAAGTTTTAATTGCTTTGGCAATCCCCCAAAGCTCGGTACTGCAGGCTTCGGATTTGACCGCGGATAATATTTTAAACGGCATAAATCAACAACGCTCGCTAAGGGATTTGGTTACGCTTAACACCAACGGTATGCTGACCTGGGCGGCGCAAAGTAAGGCCGACGATATGCAGGCGAGGCATTATTTTGCCCACGTGGACCCGGACGGGCATTATATTTGGGATAAAATTGTGGCCGCCGGTTATACGCCTTATTTGGAGCTCGGTGAAAACATCGCCATAGAATTTTACGATACCGACAGTTTAATTTCCGCCTGGATGAACAGCCCGGAGCACCGTGCCAATATTTTAAACGACGGTTTTAAGGACCAGGGAATGGGACTAAATTTTGGCGATACCACTATCGGCCAATACCACTCCGTAATAGATAATACTTTTGGGGCCTTGGCGCCTGTTCCAAAAGTGAGCGTTCCGGCATCAAACGCCCAGGCGGTACCCAAATCGGTTACGGCCGCGCCCAAACCTGTTGCGACTCCCAAGCCTAAAACTTTAGGCACCCAAAAGACGGCGCCCGCTTCGCCGACAATGCCGCAAACGCCATCCCCCGCCACGGTCACAACCACGCCGCCTCTGAACCAGCCGATTCTGACCAGGGCAGAAGAGGAACTGGCGCAAAATAACCCGCAAAGCAATTTTTCTTTGGGCCAGCCGGCAGTGGCCACATCATCGTCTTCCACAAAAACTTCAATTTCTAAAAAATCCGCTCCCCCGGTCGTCGGCAGTTTAAATAATCCCACTTTAACAAGCTACCAGGAAAACCGCTATCTGGTGTTGTTCGCAGGATTAATTCTGCTCCTCTTTATGCTCTCGGACATCAGAAAAAATGTCCAAAATAAATTTTCCCATTTAGACAAAAAATTTAATAATTTGATTGTCTTGATAATCTCTTTGGTCGTGATTGCGTTTATGTATTGGCTATAGGGCAAACTGATTAACACGGATTTATTACAGATTAACACGGATACACACACAAACTCCCATACGCTGGAGTATGGGAGTTTTAATTACGAAAATACAACAAGTAAACTTTAAAATACGGCATATCGGCAACTATCCAAAAGCTTGGCGTTGAAGTTGGTGACGGAAAGGACCATTAACGCCATAATCAGGCTGATGATGAGGATTTCCCAAAATGCGCGCCAGGTTAGGGATTTATCTAAATGATAGTGGAACACGCCCCAGAAAAAATTATAGCAGGCGGTTAAAAATACGGCCGCGGTAAAATAATTATAGCCCCAATAAACATAAACCAGCTGGCCGATAATTGCCATTAACAGGGAAATAATTAAAGTTTGGAAAGTCGTGCCGGCGTTGGTTTTCCGATGCTGATATAGTGCCTGATAAATGAGCAAAAAAGTAAAACAAAAAACTTCGGCGCTAAAATACCACGGCTGTAGGCAGTAACTGCGAAGCATGCTCATAGCGGCGGCAAACAGCGCGCCGGCCGTGTAAATTTTTATCACCGATAAAACAATAAAAATATCGCTGTCAACGACTTCTTTTTTCCGGTTAAAAATTTCTTTTAAATACGAATAATAAGCCACCAGCGCGATGCCGGAAAATACGGCCACAATCTGCTGGCTCCTAAAAAAACCGAAGTTTACGTAAAACAGGGAAACCGACGCCCAAAAAATAAATCCCGGCAAAAGTAAAAAATAAATCCATTGCCTCAAATACTCCCACCGGCGTAAATGCCCAAAGCGATCACCCAGCGCGGAAAAAACTGTTTTGGTAAACCGGCCCAAGCCCCTTGCCAAACTTTGATGTTTGATTTTGGCTCTCTGCCAGCTTCCGAGGATTTTAAAATGCAGATCAAAGAAAAAAACTATATTAAACAGCAGATACAAAAATATCCAAAAAGCCGTTTGCCAGTAAATTACCGGCTGGTTTAAATTTAAAATATAAATCAGCGCCTCAAAACCGCCGAATACCACAAAGGCGATAAGAAAAACGGCGATATATTTTTGGGTGCTTTGTTTCATAGTTTTTTCGGAAAAATCGGAAGTCGGAATGTCGGACGAATCGGACTGGGCTGTATAATTGTGCCATCCGATTATCCGACCTTCCGATTTATCCGATTCATCCGATTCATCCGATCTCCACTTTCCGCCGCGCAAGTTCCGAAGCCCGATACAGCGATTCAAAAGTGCCGGCGTCTATCCATTCGCCTTTGACTATATCCACTTTTAATTCATTTCTTTTTAAATACCAGTTATGCAATTCCGTAATTTCCAATTCGCCCCGCGCCGAAGGCACTGTTTCTCGGGCGGCCTGCACCACGCGATTGTCGTAAAGATACAGGCCGGTAATCGCGTAATCGGATAAAAATTCCTGGGGTTTTTCCTGAATCTCAACCGCGTTCATATTTTTATCAAATTTTACCACGCCGAACCTTTCGGGGTCGGTAACTTTTTTGGCAAAAATGTGCCCGCCTTTTTTGAAAGTTTTTATAACCTGTGAAAAATCATCTTCAAAAATATTGTCTCCCAAAATCATACAAACATTATCGTTGTCTATAAAATCTTCGCCGATAATAAAAGCCTGGGCCAAGCCTTCCGGCTTATCCTGGATTTCGTAAGAAATGTGGCAACCAAACTCGCGGCCGCTGCCGAGCAATTTCATATAGTCGCCGGGGTGGTCGGGCGCTATAATTACCAAAATATCCCTGATGCCGGCGCAAAGCAAAGTCTGCAGCGGATACATAATCATCGGTTTGTTGTAAACCGGCAAAAGCTGTTTGGATGTAACTTTGGTCAGCGGGCTAAGCCTGGTGCCACTGCCGCCGGAGAGGATGATGCCTTTCATTTTTATAGCTGATTAGCTGATTAGCTTGTTAGCTTTTTAGGCAACAACAAAGCCTAATAAGCTAACAAGCTACAAGCTAAGAAGCTTGTCCCAAAAATTCCCACAGCGCTTCCTGCCACGGACGAAGCGGCGGAAGTTTGGTGTTAAGCAAAACCGATTTTTTCGGGCGCGCGGCTTTACGTTTGAAATCCGCCGATAACGTTTGAATTAAATCAACTTTCTTGCCGATAATGTTAAAAATCTCTTTAGCAAAATCATACCAACTGGCCGAACCGCTGTTTGTTATATGATAAATACCGTAAGGCTTGCCTTTCTCTAATAATAGCTTAACCTGCCCTGCTAAATCAACCGCATAGGTAATGCTGTTAATTTCGTCATCAATGGCTTTAACCAGGCCGCCTTTTTCGCCCAAGCTGAGCATTATGTCCACAAAACTTTTTTTGGAAAGTTCGCTCTCCCCTTTTGGACCAAACAAAACAGCCGTGCGAATAATATAAATTTTGCCGCCGACTTTTTGGATGGCCAGTTCACCCTGATACTTGCTTTTGGCATAAACTGACAAAGGGTTCGGCAAATCGGTTTCCGAGTATTCACCTTTGCCTTTGCCAAAAATATAATTGCTGGAAAAATGGACCAATACAATATTCAGCTCTTTGCAAATCTTTGCCAAATTCTCCGGCACTTCGGCATTTAATCTAAAAACGGTTTCCTGATCATCTTCCGCTCCGTCTACGTCGTTATACGCGACACAGTTGATAATAAAGTCCGGTAAAGATTTAAGATTTAAGATTTTAGATTTTAGATTGGCAAAGTCCGTGACATCGGAATCCTTACGATCCCAGCCGGTAGCATCCTTGTCAAAAACCTTCACCAACTGCCCGCCGAGCATTCCCTTGCTTCCCAAAATTAATACTTTCATAAAAAGCACAACTGCTTAAAAACGCGGCCGCGATTTTAAGACGTTAATCGTTTTTCTTCTCCGCCATACTGTTCTTCGTAATATTTCTGGTATTCACCGCTCTTAACTTTTTTCCACCAATCTTGATTTTTTGTATACCAATCAACCATCATTTTCAAAGATTCATCAAGAGCAAACTTAGGCTGCCAGCCCAGTTCCTTTGAGATTTTGCCGTGATCCAAAGAATATTTTTGGTCATGGCCCGGGCGATCACCGACCATTTCCAGCATATCGTCGCCCATCTTCATCATAACCAATAATTTTCTGGTAATTTCCAAATTGGTAAACTCCGGATTGTTGGGACCGATAAAATAAGTTTCGCCGACTTTGCCTTTTTCCAATATAGCCTCAATCCCGCTGCAGTGGTCTTCCACATAAAGCCATTCGCGGATTTGATTGCCGGGTTTGTAAATCGGCACTTTTTTGCCTTCCAAAAGATTGGTAATAGCCAGCGGAATAAGTTTTTCCGGAAACATAAACGGTCCAATATTGTTGGCGCAGTTGCTGATAGTTATCGGCAGGCCAAAAGTGTAATAGTAAGCGCGGGCTAAATGGTCGCTCGCGGCTTTGCTGGCCGAATAAGGACTGCGCGGGTTGTAAGGCGTTTGTTCATTCCATTTTTCTTTGCTATCAAGCGGCAAACTGCCAAAAACCTCATCCGTGGAAACGTGGTGGAATCTTTTAATCTGATGCTTTTTTGCCGCTTCAAGCAAAACCTGCGTACCCAAAACATTGGTGCGGACAAACACATCCGGATTTTGGATGGAGCGATCAACATGCGTTTCTGCCGCAAAATGCACTACAATATCGGCGCCGTTCATCGCGCTGTCAACAACGGCCTCATCGCAAATATCGCCTTTAATAAATTTAATCCTGCCAAAGACGTCCGATAAATTTTCCAAATTCCCGGCATAAGTTAATTTATCCAAGACAACAATTTCGTCGTCCGGATGATTCTTAACCCAATAATGCACAAAGTTGGAGCCAATAAATCCCGCCCCGCCGGTTATAAGTAATTTCATAAATTGAATTAGGAATTATGTATTATGAATTAGGAATGCGACAAGCTCATAATTCCTTACTCATACTTCATAATTCATTTAACTATACCTCGCTCTAATTCTTCCTTTGTATATTCAACCTGCTCATCTTTCAATGACGGATCGTACGCCGGGTCGGGGTAGTTTATGAGCCAGGCTTCTTCGGTGCCGATGTTTTCCAGGCCGGTGGCGACATTTTTGGAGATGAATAATCTTTGCGGATTGTCGGCGGATAAAATAAATTCCGTCGGAAGCCATTTCCCTTGGCGGAATTTATAGCAGGTAATTTTCATCTTGCCCTTTACGGCAACATATCTGGCAGCGCGAATCCGATGCAAGTGATAACCTTTAAACGCGCCGGGCAAGGCTGCCGTTAAATAGGCCTCGGTTTTTTTGCCGGTTTGCTTGTCTTTATATAATTCCATCAGCCAGCCATTTTCTTTTCCCTGATGATCCTTGGTCGTAACTTTCTTGGCCGGCTGTAATTCCAATTTATCTATTTCCATTTTAATTATTTTAATTGCCCTACAGTTAAACTTAAGTTAACCGTCTGATTCTTGCGAGTTACCGCCAGAGCCATTTGGTCGCCCGGTTTAAACTGCTCCAGCATCGGTTCCAGTGGAGAATCCTCGCTGACCGCCTGGCCGTTAACCGAAGTTATGACATCATTAATTTCCAGTCCGGCCAAGCGCGCCGGGGAACCAACGGCAACTGTTTTTACCAAAGCGCCCTCGGGCAAGCTAATTAGCTGGCTGTCGCTTTGTGTAATTATAGAGTAACTAAAGCCAAAACTTGGACGGATTATATTTTGCGAATTGTTAAAAAACAAAGCCATTGCCTGTTTTAGCACATCGGAAGAAACTACGGCAAAGCCGTTCCAAATGCCGACAATATTCCCGTTGGTATCAACCACGGCTTCTCCGGGCGCAAGCGAAGCGTTAGATGAAGCAAAAAAAGAACGACCGGGAAAATCGCTTTCAAACGTTTGCCCCTCAACATCAGCTTGCACCTGGCTTACGGAAGCCGATATCGTCCTTATATTAAATTTTTCCAGCGAGTCCTGGGCGAATAAAACTTTATCGCCTACCAAAACGCCCGAAGAGGGATCAAGATTGGCCGCCGGCACCCCGCTTAAAGTTGCATTAAAAAATACCAGTGAAGTCGCCGGGTCAACCGTTTGCTGGCTGATTTTGGCAAAAGTTCCGTCATTTAATACCACATAATAAACACCTAAGGCTTTGGGCTTAAAACTTCCGGCCGCGGTTACAAAACTGCCGTCGGAAGTGAGGTTTATTGCGGTTCCGGAAAATGTTATGGAGCTGCCGTTTACCAAAACTATGCTGCTGATTTTTGATTTAACGTCGTCCGCGGCCGCCGCAATATCACCGCTGTCGCTGACCCGGACAGTTTCGTGGTTGTTTATGACAATCGGCGCCTGCGGACTTAAAATTTTCCATTTATTTAAAATCGGCCAGGTTGAAAGCTTGGCCGTTAAAATCCGGCCGGCAAAAACGTTAAACAGCCAGCCTAACAAAACCGCGATTATTATAATCCAAATTGCCTGTTTTTTTGACATATTATGGCCTAACGCTCCAGGGAGTCGCCAGTAAAACCACAAAGCTGCAAAAAGCAATAAGCAGCAAGTGGAACTGGACTTTCTTAAAGTTTAAATTGTGGAAAAGGTGATAATAATTCATTATCAGGCAAAAATAAAAAATATTAAACAAAATCAAACTTAAAACGCTGAAATGGAAATTCAAAAAATTTAAAACCCAAAACAATTCCGCGCAAAACAGCCCGATGGCTACCGCGCCGATGAGCTTGGTTTTTTCGGGCTGCGGCACGGATTCGTAAAAAGCCCTGGCCAAAAGCCCGGCGCCCAAAAATACGCCGATTAAATAGATTATTTCATAGCTTGGGGTGTAAAAATACGCCCCGAAAAAACCAAAAAACAGCCCAAAGGCAATAACCAAAGCCTGGTTGAGCATTAAATTTTCAGACATATTTCCCAAAACAATTTCCCCGAGCGCGATAAAAACAACGGCCGCGCTTATAAACAGGCCGCGTAAATTCGCGGAAGGAATTACCAAAAATGCGCCAAAGCCCGCGGCTATTAAAAGTTCGGGCAAAAGCAGCGCCCAAAAATTATATTTTTTGTTTTGTATCAAATACCACCGGTTGTAAGCCGCTACCAAAATCAGATAGCACAAAACCGCCGGCAACAAAAATCTGAAAATCGGCACCGGAACCGAAAAATTCTGGACAACCAGCAAAAACAGCAGGCCGATGCAAACTGAAATCAATTTATGATACTTTAGGATGCTTTCTGACATAAAATAAACCTGCTAAAGAGACGGCTACCAAAAGCAAACTCACGGCCGCGTTTAACCTTACCCGCCCAATAAATGTGCTGCCAATCCTTAAAAATTCAAGAGCGAATCTCAAACTATTATACAATAAAAGATAAAGAAAGACAAGAAATCCCGGCAAACGATTTTTGACTTTCGGCTCCGCGATTTTTAGCAGGAAAAATAAAATTATCAGGTTGCCCAAAGCTTCATATAAAAACCATGGGTGGAAAAAATTAAAGTTCTGATAAGCCAATGGGCGGAAATTTAACGGCACAAACATTTTCCACGGCAAATTTGTGGGATAGCCAAAAACTTCGTAATTAAACAGGTTGCCAAAGCGGCCGATTATTTGGCCGATGAGTACGGAGGGCGTTAGCCAATCGAGAAGATTGAAGATTGAAGATTGCTTGTCCGCCATAGCTTCAGCGGAGGCGGGAAGATTGAAGATTTGAGCCAACGTCCACATAGTAACTATTCCACCCAGCACCGCGCCGTAAATTGATAGACCGCCGTTCCAGACTTTAAAAATATCAAGAGGATTTTGCCAATAGTATGGCGCTGATGATAACACATGGTATAATCTGGCGCCGATAAAACCGCCGATAATTACCCAAAATAAAATATCTTCAGCCTGTTTTTGATTTATCCCAAACTGCGGCGCTCTTCTTACCGCCAAATAAAAACCGGAGGCCGCGGCCAAAGCCAAAATCAGGCCGTAATAATGGATGGCAATCGGGCCGAGATGGAAGATTTGGGGAAGGATGACGGTCCCGCTAAAAACCCGGCTTAAGAAAAGTCCTAAGCCTGCCAAAATAACAACCGTCGCTAGTATTTTATATTTGGTCAATTTTTAATTAACCTAATTGACCTAATTATTCTAAATAATGTCTACTGCCTAAATTACGAATTAGTGCTTATTTAGGTCAATTAGAATAATTAAGAATAATTAGAATAATTCTAAAACAAGGCCGCCTGGTGCTTAACACCGATTCTGGGCACGGCCTCCGCGATTTTTAACGGGATTTCTTTGGTTTTAAAAAAATCTTTATACAACAACTTTTGGTTTTTTAGCGCGTAGTCGTAAATTTGTTTGGTAATTTTTACGTCGTCCGTGCAATATTTTTTGAGCAAATCCATCCGGCCGTTTTTGTAATACAAAAGCGCTTCTAAACCGCTTCCGGATTTGCCGCTTCCCAATGTGCCCTGCGCCACGACTTCCAGCCTTATGCGATGATGTAAAACCTTTTCTATTTCTTCCAGCAAATCTAAACAAGGAACATCGGAAATATTAAAATTTAAATACGGCCTTAAAACTTCAAAATCAAAATCTTTTATATTGTATCCGATAATCTGATCCGCGGTTTGCAAAATCGGCGAAAGTTTATTTAACTCGTGCTCTTCGTAAGCCGTATATTTTCCCGTGCTGTAATCGTAAATCACGCACACGCTCACCTTTAACAAATGGTTTTTTCCCCGCCCCCCGACATCCTGGAAGGATTTCTGGGTCTCCAAATCCAACACGATTTTTTTCAAAGCCATCTTTGGTTTTTTAAGTTTAAGAATATATCACGGAGTTTCCCCTCCTTGCAGAGGAGGGGTGGATCGCGTCAGCGAGACGGGGTGGTGCTATTTATCGGCAATTGTTTTTCACCACCTCCCTCTACTTCGCAGAGTACTCCTCCTCAGACAAGGAGGAGAGGCTCCGCGTGAGTCCGCCAACGATAATTCATTATATAAAACATTCCGCAAAAACACAAAAAAATACCCCGCTTGCAAGTTCAAGCGGGGCGCGACCGGCGATGCCCATAAATCCGCAGGTCACTTGGCGTTCCGGGTAGAACACCCAACTCACCCATAATGCTGGAGGGATATTGATTGCACCGAGCGGCACGTCTTATCCGCTCGGTATATATAATATGTACCGGCCGGGTTGTAGAACCTCGCGGACTTAAGCACGCTTGGTCCAAGCCGGGGTAGCAAACCCTCACCCCCTAACCGGCAAGCCTCGGATCCTCCATTTCTTTAAAAAATCACTGCCATCCTTGATGGCTGTGATTCCTGATTGGTTAAAACAAATACTACTCTCTTTCTCTAAATTTGTCAAAATGATAAAATTTTGATATAATAATAGCAAATCTTTAACCGCCCTACCGACTGTCTATCGGGAAGGGCCAAAATATATGGAAAGAACATTATCTTTGGAAACGCCCAAAATGGTTGGGCACGACGTCTCGATCTCGGGTTGGGTAAATTCCCGGCGCGACCACGGGGGCGTTATTTTTATTGATTTACGAGACCATTCTGGTCTCGTACAATTGGCAATCCACCCTGATCAAAAAAATGCCTTTGACGTTGCGGATAAATGCCGTGATGAATTTGTGATTCAGGCAGAAGGAAAAGTGATAGAAAGATCGGCCGAAACCAAAAACGAAAACCTGCCCACAGGCGGAGTGGAAATTTTGACTTCGTCTATTACCATTTTAAATGCCAGCAAGCCGCTTCCTTTTCAAGTCGCTCACGGCCACGGCGAACAGGCGGATATAAACGAGGATTTGCGGCTAAAATTCCGCTTTTTGGACTTGCGCCGCGAAAAAATGCAGTTGATGCTCAAAAAAAGGCACCGGATGATTCAGATGATTCATCGTTATATGACCGAGCACGACTTTATTGAGGTTACAACGCCGATTTTAACTTCCAGCTCGCCAGAAGGCGCGCGCGACTTTTTAGTGCCGTCGCGTTTGCATCCCGGAAAATTTTACGCCCTGCCGCAGGCGCCGCAACAATTTAAACAATTGCTGATGACCGGCGGCATCCCAAAATATTACCAAATCGCGCCGTGCTTCCGCGACGAAGACCCGCGAGCCGATCGTTCGCCCGGCGAATTCTATCAGCTTGATTTGGAAATCGCTTTTGCCGACAAAGACGAAATTGTGTTTCAGGAAATGGAACCAATGTTTGTTGAGTTGACGGAAAAATTTGCCGGAAAAAAAGTTATGCAAAAACCGTTTCCGCGGCTTCCCTATCTTGAAGCAATGGATTTGTACGGTTCCGATAAACCTGATTTAAGATTTGAAATGAAAATGGTAAATTTGACGGAAGATTTGCGAAACACGCAATTTTCCGTTTTTGGCAATGCCATAAAAAACGGCGGCGTAGTAAAAGCCATTTCCTGCCAGGGCGGTGCCAAACTCACCCGCTCGCAAATTGACGAACTAACCGAAATGGTAAAAAAAGAAGGCGCGGGAGGTTTGGCTTATATTGTATACGAATCATCCGACGTAGGGGAGGGTTTGAAACCCTCCCCTACGGGGACACAAAATCTCCGTTCTCCAATCCTCAAATTCCTATCCACCGATGAAATAAAATCAATCCTCACAAAAACCAAAGCCGCTCCCGGCGACATTATATTCTTCGGCGCGGACCAAAAAACCATCGTCAACAAAGTCTTGGGAAAACTTCGCGACAAGCTTGGGGATATTTTTGGGCTGAAAGATCCCAATATAATTGCCTGGGCTTGGATTACGGATTTTCCGATGTTTGAATACAGTGTTGTAGAAAAACGCTGGGACTTTATGCACAACCCGTTTAGTATGCCACAGGGTGGGCTAGAAGCCTTGGAAACACAAAAGCCTGATGAAGTCAGGGCATACCAGTACGATATTATCGCCAACGGCCTGGAACTGTCATCGGGCGCCATCCGCAATTACAAACCGGAGATTATGTACAAGGCTTTTGAAATTTGCGGCTACAGCAAGCAAACAGTGGACGAAAAATTCGGCGGAATGATCCGCGCATTTGAATACGGCGCGCCGCCGCACGGCGGCTTTGCCCCGGGAATAGACAGAATGCTTATGCTCTTCCAAAACGAACCCAACATCCGCGAAGTCATCGCCTTCCCCAAAAACGGCTCCGCCGAAGACGTCATGATGGGCGCTCCATCAGCCGTGGACGAAAAACAGCTTAAGGAGCTGCATATTAAGCTTGATTTGCAGAAAAAAATAATAAAATAATCATTTAATTTGGCGTCATCCTGAGTCCGTCTTATGATTATTCCAAGCGGACGAAGGATCTCTAAATCGGAAACAGAGATTCTTCGGTCGGCCTGCCTCGCCTGCGGCGACGCAAGGCGGGATGCTACTGCCTCAGAATGACGCCGTAGGAGAAACCCATGCCAAAGAAAAAAAATCGCAAAATAAAAAAACCAAACATTAAAAAGCAAGTAAAAAAACTCGAAACCAAAGTTACCAAACTTTTAGACCGTGCAAAAATTAAATATAAAACTTTAGAACACAAAGTTGTTTTTACGGCGCACGATGTTGGCGCGACGACTAAAAAGAAGCTTGGCGAAATTGCCAAAGTGGTTTTGGTTAAGGCTGATAAAGATTTTGTTTTGATTGTATTGCCCGCGGGCAAATATGTAGACTTTTCGGGCATTAAAAAGGCTCTTAAGGCTAAAAAAGTATCTATGGCTTCGGAAAAAGATATTACCAAATATTTAAAAACCAAGGTTGGACTTTTGCATCCGTTCGGCTCCGAATACAATCTGCAAACACTACTCGATAAGAGTATGTCGCGGTCAAAGAAGATGATCGCATCGGCCGGGACTTTTACCGATAGCATTGAAATTGCGGTCAAAGACTTTGAAAAGCTTGTTAAGCCGATCAAAGGAGTCTTTAGCAAATCAAAGAAATAGGCAATACGACTTTCCCCCTCTTTTTTAAAGAGGGGGCTAGGGGGAGTTAAAATATACAGCTCTACAACAAAGCCGAAACCAAAGACTTTAGGAGAAAACTGCGCAAAGACTTAACCAAGGAAGAAAGAAAAATCTGGAATTTAGTGAGAAACCGCAAAATCCTAAATTTTAAATTTTTCCGCCAATATAGCGTGAACAAATATATTTTAGACTTTTATTGCCCAGCCATCAGACTTTGTTTAGAAATTGATGGCGGCCAGCATAGCGAAGTTAAAGACAAAGATTATGATAAAATAAGAACCGCTTATTTATAATCAGTAAATATCAAAGTAATCAGGTTTTGGAATAATGAAGTAAACCAAAACATTGAAGGTATGTACCAAAAAATTTATAAAGAATGCCAACGATCAATTAACTCTCCCCGGCCCTCTCTTTAAAAAAAGAGAAGGCGCTTAGTGCTTAAATGCTCCAAACCAAAACAAAAAACTTTGAAGGGCCGCTGGATTTACTGCTGTCGTTAATTGAGCAGCGGCAGTTGGATATTACCACCATCGCCCTGGCCGAAGTTACCGAGCAATTTTTGCAGTATTTAAAACAGCTGGAAAAAATTGACCCCACGGTTTTGGCCGATTACCTGTCCATTGCCGCCAAGCTTTTAGTCATAAAATCCAAAGCCATTTTGCCGACGCTGGAGCTGGAGCCGGAAGAGGAAGACGCGGGGTTTGATTTGGAAGCGCGGCTGATTTTATATAAGCAGTTTAAGGAAGCGGCCAAATATTTTAAAAAACTTGATAACAAAAGAAGGCACGGTTTTTTGCGCTCCGTAACCTTTGAGCAAAAAATCAGTTTTTATCCCGACTCCGCCATAACCTCAAAAGAATTGCACGCCGCAATTTTAACCGTATTAAACGGACTCAAAGAGCTGGACAACCTGCCCAAGGCAAAGCTTAAGGAGGCAATTTCCATTCAGGCAAAAATTGACGATTTGAGAAACCAGCTAAGCGGCAAAATAGAAACCAGGCTTAGCGACCTTATAAAGACCGCAAAAAATAAAGGCGAGGTAATTGTGACTTTTTTGGCGCTTTTGGAATTAATCAAACAAAGAATTTTTGTTGCGGATCAAGAGGCGTTATTTGCGGAGGTTATAATAAAAAAGTTAGACAACCAACAAATACAAAATGAGTAAATCAATTCTTGGATTATTATTTATTTTTGCGGGGGTTACCTACGGTTCGCTGGCAATAGATCATATTTACAACCACACGCTCGGCTGGCTTTTGGCGCACGACTGGATAAAACAGCCGGCGCCGGATAAAAAAAGCCTGAACAACTTCTTAGGGCGCAAGCCGACCATTTTACTTTACGCGGCTATTTTAATAATTATTGGATTGTTTATTTTATGGAACAGGAACAACTAAAGCCCGTTAGAGGCTACAATCTTAAAAATAATAATAATCACATATGACGAACGACCAAAATACTTCGGAGAAACAGCAAAAGACCGCCTCTAACGGGCTAAAACAAATTTTAGAAGCATTATTATTTACGGCAAGCAAACCGTTTAAGGCCAAAGAATTTGCCAAAATTTTGGAATTGGAAGAAGCCGATGTTAAGCTCGCGCTGGAGGCTTTAGCCAAAGAAAGAAAAGATTCCGGCATTGTGCTTTTGGAAGACCGCGGGCAGTATCAGCTTTCTACCAACAGCGCGTTTTCCACCCAAGTTAAAAATTTCCTTAACGCCGAACTCCGCGAAAAATTAACGGACGCCACGGTGGAAGTTTTGGCCATTATCGCTTATCGCCAGCCGATTTCCAAAGCCGAGATAGAAGCCATCAGGGGCGTAAACTCGCAATACAGCCTGCGTCATTTGCTGATGCGCGGTCTTATAGAAAAAATAAACAATCCGGCCGACGCGAGAAGCTTTTTATACCAGACAACAACGGAATTTTTGATGCATATGGGCATTACGTCCGTATCGGAACTGCCGGAATTTGAAAAACTGGTGGAACACATTAAACTTCCCCAAACCGCGGGATTGAATCAGGAGCCTTCGTCGATTGAAAGTGTTGCCGATGCCGCAAGCCGGCCTGAACCGGCAATAGCGCAAACCGAAACCGCCGAACCACAAACAGAAGGATCGACGGGTTTAGAAGAGTCAACATAAGCCAAAAAGCAAGACGAATAGTTGCCCGGATTATTGTGGCAGTTGATTGTAAGAAGCGGCCGGCGAGCTGGGAACATTTTGCTGCAGCTGAATTTTGGCGCAGCCTGCCGCAAGCAAAGTCAACAAACCAAAAATTATTGCAATTTTTTTCATAATTTTATTTTACCAGCAACGCCGCGCCTATGGCTCCGGCGTTTTTTAATTTAGAAACCGCGATGCGAGGTTTTATGCGATAGCTTGATAACATTTTAGCGCAAATTCTTTTTGCCCCTCCCACAAATTTCCGCTTTTTGTCCGTCGCGACTCCTCCGCCTAAAACTATAATCTCCGGATCAAAAGCGCGGCAAATGGATTCAAGCAGTACGCCGACTATTTGCGACAACTGTTTATTATCGCGCCTGTCGCGCGCCTTTTGGAACAAAGACTCAAAAGTATGTTTGCCGTCGTAAATCATCTGGCCGACCTCTCCGGCCCCAAAATTTTTTCCGGTATAAATTTTCCCATTTAATATCAACCCACTGCCCACGCCGGTTCCCAAAATCACCCCCACAACGCTGTCGCAATTCTTTCCCTGCCCCGTTTTGGCCTCGGCCAGCGCAAAACACTTGGCGTCGTTGGCAACCGAAACTTTCAACCGTTTGCCAAACAGCCTGTTAAAATTAAAATTTTTGATATATTTGATGTTCGGCGAATAAACCGCCACTTTCTTTTTTATGTCTATTACCCCGGCCATGCCAATACCAACTGCCGAGATACTGTAATCGGCAGATAAAAAATCAACCAACTTGATTAGATTACGTTTAAATTCTACCGCCGTCTTTGGCGTCACTATCGTAAGCTCTTTAACAGGCTTTTTGCCGTCATAGACAATACCGCTGATTTTAGTCCCGCCAATGTCTATTCCAATGATATACCTCATAAATTTCGATTGATGAAATTGAGAAATTAACGAAATTAGGAAATTCTCAACAATTTCTCTATTTCCCTATTTCTTAATTTCAATTACTGAATAATTCCTTTGCCCTATCCCAAAACTCCGGATGCCCGTGCTGTTTCATCCAATACCACCACTCCACGCCCCACAAATATTGCGGGGAAAAACCGGTTCCGGCCGCGTGGGAAATTATGGTGTCAAAATTATACATGCTCATGGTCTTAAACTGCTCGCTAATGGACGTATTGGGAATTCCGGCCGTTGTCCACGGCTCAGCCTCAAGCTCCGCAACCATTACGGGCTTGCCGGGATGAAGTAATCTTAACATACCGGCTTTAAAACGGTAAAACCAGGAAAAAAAATAAAAATTCGTCCAGTAACGGTGCAAAACGTCGGAGTATACGTAGCGATAATAAGTGGTGCCAAATTCATCGCCCCTGGCGCCGGCCTTCACCCACCAGTTAAGCTCGCCGCTGTCGGTAATTAATATCGGGCGTGAGGGATCCAAACTTTTTACCATCGCTATTTCTTTGTCAAAAAAATTCACGTCGAGCGGGGGACATGGACCGAACGATGAAAGGAACGCCTCATTTTCCACCTGCCAGGTGGTTACCTCGCTGTCGCCTTCGTATTTTTGCACAACGTTTTCCATATACGAAAGCTGGGCATTTTGCTCATCGGCTGTCGGCAGTTTAGATGCCCAGCCGGGTTCGTGGCACTCCGGCCAGCGCGGCAAGCGTTTGCCGATTGCCAAAATAACCCGGACGTGATTTTGTTTGGCCAGGTCAAGCATATAATTTATGTCGCTGTAATCGTATTTGTCCGGCGAGTTTTCCACCTCATCCCAATAAACCGGAATACGGATTAGTTTTACGCCGAGATCGGTTACCGTGGCGGCGTAAGCCGCCTTCCAGTCTATGCCAAGCCCTTGGGCATACGGCACGCTAAAAGTCACGCCGTACTGAATAGTTTTGGCCTTTGGCCCGGCGTTTAAAGTCACCAGCCAAACGGCCGCGATAATCATAATTATTCCGATAAAAATCTTTTTCCGCATATCGCGTCAAAAATATCAGGTCAAAAACAAAAATGCCGTACCGATAAATATTAAGGCTATCCCAAAGGCTTTTTGAATAATTATATCCCTGTCAGTCTGCTCGTTTATCATATGGCTCCGTTTATGGCTGAGCATCATGCTAAAAAACAGCAAAAATACATAACGGAATCCCTGCAAGGAATTAATTATAGAGATTGTTCCCAAAACATACAAAAAACTCAAAAAAATAAAATTTGCGCCGCCTAAAACCTGCTTGAATAAAAATAATACGGACGTACCGACTTTATTTTTTATCTCATCAACCACAAAAACCTTTTTCCTGAAGCCAGAAAAAGCCAAAAACAGAACGAGCACCAAAGCCGCGCCCAAGCGGTTCCAAATTAAATTATTTAATATTGGCCCGACTTGCGCGCCATACTGCCACAAGGCATAATAAGCGCTGAATAAAAATGCGCTTAATGTTTTAAGACCTACATGCTTTAACCAAAAATCCCCCTTCTGATGAGACACCAAAAGTGCGCCGGGAATAAGAAGACATACCGCGGCGACCTCATTTAGTCTTAGCGTATCCCTGCCGGTGACCAGGGAAATTAAAATGTCAAACGCAGGTACAAGACCAAACACAAACGGCACCACGCGGGAAACTTCTCCCCGGGCGAGCGCTTTGTAAAACACGTACATCGCTAAAGAAAAAAACGCGCCGGAAAATAAATCCAAAAAAATAAACTTTGCCGGCAAAACCGAATAATTCCACGGCCACAATACTACGAGCAAAGCTCCGGTTACCACGGTATAAAAAGTATATTTTACCGGCTCCACTCTGCGCGCGGTAATCAAAAACTTATCCATCAAGTCAACCACCGCCTGGATAAGATATTGAAAGATTGTAAGAAAAATAATCATAAACCGGGGTCGTATTCCATTTGGTTACTCTTGCAAATTTCCCCAAACTTTAAAGCACTGTATCGGACTTTACGGCGCAACAAATTGTTACGGTCAATTTCGATTAAACCAAACCTCGGCCAAAAGCCTTCTTCCCATTCAAAATTGTCGGTCAGAGACCAATATAAATAACTACGTACGTCCGCGCCTTTTTGGATGGCGCGGTGGACATAAAACAAATGTTCTTTAATAAACTGTTCCCGCTTTTCGTCTTTGGCGTCGGCAATGCCGTTTTCTATAATGTAAATCGGCTTGCGGTATTTTCTTAGGCCCAAAAGCACCCGTTCAATGCCGTCCGGATGGATGCCCCAGCCGCGGTCGGTCTCATTGTGCTGGCTGTGGCTGTGTTTGCGAATGCCAAAAATGCTTATGTGATGGTGAAAATAATAATTCACTCCGATGTAATCGCAGGCGTCTATAGTCCGCCGCATAATATATTCGTTCACTACATAGTCAACCAAGTCAACGGCAAGCCAGCCCAAAAAACCCGAAGGCTGCAGGTCGCTCAAATTAGAAGCAACGCTTACCGGCTGGGAAAAATTTTGATGTAAAAATTCGGCAAGTTCGTTGTGGGCCAAAATCAGATTGTCAACGACTTTCCAGGCCTGGCGGAAACTTTTTACCTGCGGCGGGTGCACGCCAAGCCAATAGCTTTGCCCGGCGTAAAGGCCCGGCTCGTTAATTGTCACCCAAAAATCCACGTATTGGTTCAGCCGCCGGGCCACTTTTTGCGCGTAGCGTAAAAAAAGAAACAAATTGCCGCGCTTGGTAAAGCCGCCGCGCTTCATAAACCAAACCGGCGAGGTATAATGATGGATGGTTAAAAAAACTTTCAGCCCGTGGAATTTGGCGGATTGCAGCATCTTTTCGTAATGGTCCAAAACCCGTTCGTCAAACTTTCCTTCTTCGGGTTCAATCCGCGACCACTCCAAGCCAAAACGCGTGGCATTATGGTTTAAATGCTGCGCCAAAGCAAAGTCTTCGTCATACCGGTTCCAAAAATCCGCGGCCTGGCCGCTTTGATAATCTATGGGATTTTTGCGCTCGGCCAATAATTGGTCTTCGCGCCGCGGCGAATGTTCCCACGCCCACCAATCGGCATTGGTATTTCCGCCCTCGGTCTGATAAGCACTCCCCGCCGCGCCCCATAAAAAACCCTCAGGAAATTTTAATATCTGTTTTGGCATTTTTTGAATAGAATTATTCATTATTTCCTTCTCCCTTTGGGAGAAGGTGCCCCGAGTGCAACCGAGGGGCGGATGAGGGTTTCTAACTCAAAGTTTATTTTAGTTTCTTTTAGCAGTGTCTTTTACTCTTATATTATGCCACACTTGGCTAAATTCTCAAAATCTGGTAAGATTGATAGGACTTATAGGACAAATTCGACAGATAAGGCAAGCAAGCTGGTATCGTCTAATGGTCAGGACAGGTGGTTCTCATCCACCAAATCGGAGTTCGATTCTCCGTACCAGTACCAAATTAACTTGATAATTTTATGGGTAAATTAGTTGGAAAAGTCAAAAGCGGTATTAACGACTTGTCGTATAGAATGAAGGCTGTTCCGGGTCTTTTGGACGCTTACCATAAAAAAACACGGCTGCGCTTATACCCCGGAAGTTTAAATATTGAGTTAGAAGAGGTGTGGAATTTGCCCCAAAAAACTATACGATTAGAAAAAGAAGAATATGGAGGGCAAGTTTCAGTAAGTTTGGTTCCTTGTCAAATTTATGACACAAAGGCATACATCGTAAGAACGGATAAGGTTGAAAGGGGCGAAGTCCCAACTCACCCTAAAACAACTATAGAGATTGTTAGCGACGTCGGATTGCGGGATAAATATGATTTAAAAGATGGGGATATTGTTGAAATTGTTATTTGATAAAGACAGACAAACGGTTCTAAATACGGCCAATAAAATTAATCAACGTTATTTTAAAGATGAACAATAAGTCTCAAATACAAATATTTTTGATTCATGGCGGATTCACTTTTAAAAATAGGAAAAGTTATTTACATTTTTTAAAAACTAGGGAAATCTCAATTGAAAAGAAAGTTAGATGGTCTGATGATTATTTTGAGAAGAAGCTTGGCCATAAATTTGAGCTTATTAAGCCTCGTATGCCTTTACCGGAAAATGCCAAATATGACGATTGGAAAATCCATTTTGAAAGGCATTTCCAGTTTTTAAAAAATAACATTATTTTGATAGGTGGCTCGTTGGGAGGAATTTTTTTGGCAAAATATTTGTCAGAAAATAAATTTCCAAAAAAATTACTGGCAACCTATTTAATTTGCCCTCCTTTTGACAATACGCTGACCAGCGAAGATTTGGTTGGCGGGTTTAAACTAAAATCCGACCTTACTTTGATTGAAAAAAACGTCAAAAATCTTTATTTGTTATTTTCAAAAGATGACGATGTTGTCCCAATTGCTCATGCCAAAAAGTACGAAAGGAAACTAAAAAATGCTAAAATTATAATCTATAAAAACAAAAATGGGCACTTTAACATTCCTAAATTTCCCGAAATAATTAGGATGATAAAAAAGGACGCTCGGCAGGTCTAAACTATTCGCGGAAAAATTCTAACATTAAATTTTTTTTACCTCAACAATGAGGTTTTTTAATTTCCGGTTATCCTCTTCTCCATTTGACATCTATTTTTACATATGCTACCTTTATATAAAAAGGTAGCTTTGTAAGTTTCATTAATCAGCCGTTACGAAATAAATCAACCTCCCCCGACCCCTTCCCTCAAGGGAAGGGAAAAGCCGTATGACCAACATCAATCTTGAAGAAAAATTTGGGCCGATTAGGAAGGGGCTTTTGGAGGCGGCGGTTTTAAAGATTATCAGCAAAAAGAAAGCCTATGCCGCGGATATTTTGGAAAAGTTAAAAATTACGGATTTTGCCACCCAGGAAGGCACGCTGTATCCCCTGCTTAGTCGCCTGCGCCGCGAAGGCGCCGTAGATTACACATGGGTGGAAAGCGAAGCCGGACCGCCGCGCAAGTATTACTCTTTGACAATTAAAGGCAAGGAGCAATTAAAAACGCTTTTGGATTATTTGGGAAATTTAAACCTTATAATTAATCAACTATAGAATTGGCGTAATTGCGATCATTCGGAGGGCAAATATACCTACTGTGCGAGAAATTATTCATTTCCGCAATAAAGGGATCCCTCCGCTCGGCCTCGGATGCACTCGTCCTCGGTCGGGATGGCACAAAGGGCGGCAAGCGCAAGATCTCTACGAAAAAAATTCTATGAACAAAGTTATAACCATAAATTTAAACGGGCGCGCTTTCCAGTTGGAAGAAGGCGGGTACCAAAACTTGCAAAACTATTTGCAGGAGGCAAAAACGCGGCTGGAACAGGATCCGGATAAAGACGAAATAATTAACGATTTAGAACAGGCTGTTGGCGAAAAATTCGGCAGATTTTTAACCGCGGGTAAAAGTGTGGTTTTAGAAAAGGAAGTTGATGAAGTAATAAAAGAAATGGGTCCCGTGCAGGGTTCGCAAAAAACGGATGACGGCAAATCATCCGAAAATCCAAAAGAAACCGGTTCGCCTAAGCGCCTGTATTTAATTCCCGAAGGCGCGATGTTCCGCGGCGTCTGCACGGGACTTGCCGCTTACTTTAACGCGGACGTAACTTTAATAAGGGTAATTTTTGTCATCCTGACAATTTTAACCCACGGCCTCGGAATTGTAGCTTACTTAATTATGATGATAGTCGTCCCAACGGCCAACACCTCACAGCAAAAAGCCCAGGCTCATGGCCAACCGTTTACCGCGCAGGAATGGATAGACCGCGCCAAACAGGAATACCGATCTTTTGCGGACAAGGGTGAGTGGAAAAAATGGCGACAGGAGTTTAAACAGCGCCGGCGTGAAGAAAGAATTAAGTGGCGGCAACAAAGATACGAAAACCGACAACCGGGCTACTTTCCGTTTTTTGGACTAATGGTCGGCATATTATCGATTTTGTGGCTACTCGGCCTGCTCAGCCTGGCCACCAAAGGAATGATTTTAGGATACGCGGTACCCGCGGGCATTCCCATCTGGGTCGCCGTGTTGGTTTGGCTTTGCCTTTACAGTTTTATTGTCTGGCCATTTAAAGTCGCTCGCTGGCACTTGACTTACAGCCAAGACGGCCAGGTGCACCACTACCACAATCATGACGGCTTTCCGGAAGCCATAGCCTGGTTCGCTTTTTGGGCGATAATAATTTGGGCGCTGTGGCACTATGTTCCCGGATCACATCCTTACTACTATAAAGTTTCTTTGTGGTGGCAACATGTTTTAGCACACCTGAAAAAGTAAACCAATATATCAGACATAATTAAACCCCGCCTCGAAGAGAGGCGGGGTTTAATTATTGTGCAAATTTAGTGTTCAAATTTTAAGCCTAATTTTGGCGCGGCCTTATCTAAAAAGTCTTCAGCTTTTTTCATCCGGTAATTAAGCACAGCAACCTCTCCATCCCTGGTCTTTTTGTCTTTTAACACGGCATCTAAAGAAGTTTGCATTTTATCAATTTTTGTTTCCATACTTTTTCCGCTTACCTTTATGAAAAAAATATCTTCCTTAAGAACAAATACATCTGCTTTGATAAAAGACATATTGGTTTTGAGGCTAGATACATCAGTCTTTAGCGTTGATACATCAGTCTTTAGAGTGGACACATCAGTCTTTAGAGTGGACACATCAGTCTTTAGCGTTGATACATCAGTCTTTAGCGTTGATACATCAGTCTTTAGCGTTGATACATCAGTCTTTA
>CAZQFQ010000001.1:46247-52483 GCA_964592725.1 uncultured Candidatus Saccharibacteria bacterium
GGATTGCTACGTCATCGCTGATTTTACTGACTTTTATTTCCAACTTATGTCCAGCTTCTTTGCTAAAAAATACTTCTTTAAAAGCTTCGATTTGGTATTCAGTAAGTTTTTTAATATCTTCTTTATTCCACATAAATTTAATCAAACTAAATACAGAAACTATCTTAAAAATAATTTGTAGGCTAAATTTTCAGAATTTAGAGCGGATTGGTCCAAATAAATTTTGACGTTTAGCCCAAAGCTAAGCGGAAAAATTTTTTGGGCCAAGACGCCAAAATTCTGGAAATTTAGCCCGAAGGATTTTTAAGATAGTTTCAAGTAAAAACATTGTAAACCCTAAATTATTTCCCGTCAAACTTAGGCTATGCCCTCGGCCAAAAGACGCCTCTAAACTGGCTGTTGACTATTAGCGGCACGCCGTTTAGAGCTTGGATGCGAGCGGATATCTGTTGTACCGGACATTGATGCGGACGGCTGGAATCGCAAGAACAGTGGGCGCAAAGCCCCCGCAACTGGGCAAGGATATTTAATTTTTGTTTCTGTAGTTCACTCATAAATAGCTTTTAGCAATTAGCGTTTAGCCAACCAATTATTTAAATTTTTATCTCGGGAGAAAAATTCACCTGATATTCCGGTATGCCCAAGCTCACACCATATTGTTTTGCTCGTTGATAGTCTTCTTTACTATCGCGACTAACCTTGAATACTTTTCCTTTATAGATTATAAAGTGGAACTTATCATTTTTATAGTCCGCATACCACGCGCCGCCATGCGAATAATCCAACTTTTTGCTAATAACCTCTGCCAAACGTTCGGCATCCTGCTCCTGAATCTCAACACGATGCAAAGTCCATTGCCTTAACCAGGGAGTTTGGTGCTTTTCATTAACCGGTTCTATTTTAGTGCTCAAAATTAACACATCCTCCAACAAGGAATTGTCTTCCAGACTTTCTTTAATTATTGTGCCTTGGTAATTCATAGGACAAAATAGGACTGATAGGACAAATAGGACTTATACGGCTAATGACCTATAACCAGAAATTACTCCAGATTTCTAATTACGCCCACGACTTTACCCTGCACCATCCATTCTTCTTTGGGATAAATATTTTTGTAGTCAGGATTTTCGGCTTTAAGGTAGGCGCGGTTTTTAATTTGGATAAAACGTTTGACTGTGGCTTCATCATGTAAAAGCGCAACTACAATATCGTTATTCCTTACGTCATGGGTCGGCCGAACAATGACCAAGTCTCCTTCAAAAATTCCGGCGTTTATCATACTGTCGCCCCGAACTTTGAGCAAAAATACATCCCTGCGGCTTTTAATTAAAGTTTGCGGCAAGTTTATCCATTCCTCTATATTTTCTTCGGCCAAGTGGGGAACGCCGGCTTGAATATTTCCCAGCAGAGGCACGGCAATTAAGCCTTTTTGCAAGCTTTCACCCAAAGAATTTAAAACCTCAATGCCGCGGGCCTTGCCGCTGGTCTTAATAAAACCCTGCTCTTCCAAAGCGTTTAGCAGTTTAGCCACGCCGTTTTTAGATTTGACCTTCAAAAAAGTGGCCATTTCGGAAATACTGGGGGGCAAACTGTGATTGCGGATTTGATCCACTATAAAACTAAGGAGTTGTTTTTGTCTGTCTGTTATGTCTTTAGGCATATCTTTTTTTGTTAATGCTTACATATATACAATATACGTTCGTTCACTTACTGTCAAATGCCAATAAAAATAAGGTAAACGTTAGTCTACCTTAAAGTTATCCACAATAGATTAGAGAATAGTGCCTAGCGAATAGTGAATAGGAGAAGACGTATCTTCTCCTATTCACTAAGCACTATTCTCTTTTTACTACTTTGTATTCAGCAAAAACTTAATAAACACTACAATCCCCTGCCAGATGCTTTCCAAAATCGGCTGGCTGGCCGGCAAAAGGATAAGCAGGGCAATAATAAAAATCCAATCTTTTTTGATGACCTTAAAAATGGAGTACACAATCAACACAGCCAGGCCAATGGAAATTATCGGCCGTAGGCTAACCGGGAAGTTACTTAAAAATTGCAAATAGGTGCTTTGGATATCTGCTAGGGACATATATAATTAAAAGATTTAATGATTTAAGATTGGGGGGATTGGAAAATTTAAAACTGTTATTTCTTTTTCTTGCCCAATTCATCCACCACGGCCAGATGCCGGTAATCAAAAACGTCTTTGATAAATTTATCAAAAGTGTCCCGGCGCTGTAAGAATTCCTCCACGGTCATTACGCTGTAATTAATTTCCTGGCCCATCATTTTTTCCGCGGCTTTCAGGAAATCGGAGAGCTTGTTTAAATTAATTTTTCCCACCAGCAAAACATCCACCGGCAAATTCGGGTAGCCGGTAAAAATGCCGCTCAAAAAAGCCGCGCGCACGTCGCCTAAGCGCTTAACGGCCAAAAATAATTCGTCTTTGCCTTTTTGAGAATTTTTTGCCCAAAAATTTTTGATTTCCGGCAACAGTTTATAATGCGGATTGATATAATAATACTTTTTGGTCTTTTTGACAAAGCCGGTCAAGAGGCCTGCGCCGGCCAGTTTGGCCAAACAGTGCGCGGCTTTGAGGAACGGAATATTTAACCTTCTGGAAACTTCCAAAACCGAAAAGCTCCTTTCGGGCATAGTAAGAAAAAAGCTTAAAACCGCGGAGTCCGTTTTAGAATCTATTATTTCTTCAAGCATAACTAGAATTAACAAAATTGATCAGAATTGACAAAATTGACAAAAATAAAATGCATTCTCAATTTTGTCAATTTTACTTAATTTTTCCCGCCTGCCATAGCCTGCTTGGACAGACAATGGTAATAAATAATAGTTGATTATTTTAACAAGACTCTTAATATTACCAAAGCTATGGCTGGTGGGCAGGTAAATATTGTTCAATACCTTAATTATAGCATACTTATAAAGATTATCCAGGGGTAATTTTGAATTTGACAATAAATGTTGTATAATTAATCAGTAATCCATAATTAATAATTGACCCGCCTCGCCTTCGGCAGAGCCGAGGCGGATAACTTATAACCGTCGCAAACTTGAGTTATTGGTTATAAATTAACAGTTATCAATTATAACCCCATGGAAGCATTAGAATCACAAATCGCCAGAATCCAGCTTGGAAACAATAAATCTTCCCAGGCTTACGTTTATGTAATGGCGGAAAAAGCTCCGGTCGGCGCGGCGGAGCTTTATTTGGTGGCGGAACTGCCGCTGTTTAACCCGGCGGCCGAGGAATCCTGCGAACGGATTTGCCTGGCCATTGCTTCGGCCTTAAAAAGATCTTACAGAAGGCCGGCATTAGAAAACAATTTTGAAAACGCCGTAAGCCAAATCAATGAGGAGCTTGGCAAACTGGCGGCCATGGGTCAAACACAGTGGATAAATAAGCTAAACTGCATTATCGCGGTTAAGGAAGGTCAGGATTTAAACATAACCAGCTGCGGCAAAATTTTGGCTTATCTTTTAAGAAACGGCGAGCTGACGGACATTTCCTGCTCCCAAACGCAAAGCCATCCGCTAAAAACTTTTGAAAATTTCGCCTTGGGCAAAATCCGCCTCGGCGATTTAATTTTGCTTTCCACGGCCCAGCTGTTTAACTACGTGTCCATGGATCGCCTGCTGAACATATTCGGCAATACCGACTTTTTAACGGCCACGCAAACCGTTATCCAACTGCTTAAAGAAAACGCCGAGCCGCAAATCAGCTTTGGCACTTTAATGAACCTGCAGGTACCCGAAGGCGAAACCCCGGAAGCGGAAATGGATTTGGAAAATTACGTAGTGGAAAATTCCGGCGCCGGCACAAATCTGTTAAGCAAAATTTTTAATTACTTAAAAACCGCCTTTGCCATAACCGGCAATCCCGCCCGCGTGCCAAAAGTCGGCCTGCCCAAAGTTTCTATAACGCAAAAATTAAAAAATCTTTCCGGCAATACCCAAAATTTTGTCGCCAAGAGCAAAGGCTTTTGGCAGTTTACGAAATCTTCCGCCAGAACAGTCAAAAATACCGCCAATCTGCAAAATTTCCGCCAATTAAGTTCAACCAAAAAATTCTTTTTGGCGTCCGCGTTAATTTTATTTATAGCCGTAATCGCCAACATTGCCATTGCCGTTCATTTAAAAAAAGTCCGGGTAAGCCATGGCCAAATTACGGCCCAGCTTTCCCAAGTCCAAACGTTGTTATCAAACGCGCAATCATCACTACTATATAAAGATGATGCTTCGGCCGCAACCTTTTTACAGCAGGCCCAAGGCAAAATACCCAAAGCCGACACCGTAAATTCCGCGAATAAAACGCTCTATAATTCACTGGTTGCGCAAACCAACGATTTGGTAACCCAAATGGAAAAAATTTTTAAACCCCAGGTTACCAATTTGGGCAGTTTGGGAACCGGCGACAGTTTAATCAAACTTCCGGATTTTGCGGCCACCCAGGGCAAGTCAACAATCATCAGCTACCAAAAAAGCACGGGACAAACCCAGGACGGCGCGCTAAAGCTTGAAATTTCGGCTTTAGCCAGCGTTTATTTGGGCGGCAATCAGGCCGCGGTTTATGACGGCAGTAATTTATATATTTGGGATTTTTCCGCGGGGAAAATTTTGGGTCCCGGCTTTTCACAAAATGTTCCGAGCAAGGACGGGTTTGGCGGCATAGCGCAATATCCCGTTAACGGCAGAGTATACGTGGCCGACAAAAAAGCCGCGGAAATTGTCAGTTTTCTCCCGGGCAAATCTTCCTTTTCCAAACCAGTAGTCTCGGTGCAAGACCCCAGCATAAGCAAAGCTGAAGATGTAACAATCGACTCTTCAATTTACGTGCTGGTTCCCGGCGGCGTAAATAAATTTTTAGACGGCCGGCTTACAAGCTTCACCCTGCAAAATTTGCCTACTTCGCTTTCGGGTAGCGGTAAAATTTACACCGAAAAAGATTTTAACTATCTTTATATTTTGGATTCCGGCAACAACCGCATTTTAATATTTGATAAAAGCGGCAACCTGGTTAACACTTTAATATCCGACGACTTTACCAACCTCAAAGATTTTCAGGTTGATGAAAAAAATAAGGTGATATACGCGTTAAATGACGGGAGCCTGCTCAAGATTGCGCTTCCATGAATTGGATTTATATTGGTTGATATTGGGATATTAATAAATATTGCGAACAACAACTAATATCTTAATATCTATAAATATCAACTAATATCTTTTAAATATCCTTCAACAATTTCTTCCGTCTCCGGAAGATTTTTTGTTTCCATAAGTTTGGCTCGTAGTTCGTGCGCGCCGTCAAAACCCGAGCAGTAGGCTTTAAAATGCTTGCGCATAATATAATAGGATTTGTGCGCGCCCAAAATATCGTTAAATAGCCGCGCGTGTTCCAGCATAACGGACAGGCGTTTTTTTATTGTAGGGGAGGGTTTCAAACCCTCCCCTACGGAGGCAAAAATCCAAGGATTCCCAAACGCTCCCCTGCCTATCATTACCCCGTCAACTCCGGTCTCCGCAACGCGCTGTAAACCCTCGGCACGCGACTTGATATCCCCATTTCCGATTATAAATGTCTTATCCTTATCTCTTTTCTCTTGCATCTTATCTCTAATTTTCACCGCCTCCGCAATTGCCTGCCAGTTTGCCGGCACTTTGGATTTTTCCCGCTTGGTCCGGCCGTGCAAAATTAGCGCCGCGATATTGGTTTCTAATAAATTTCTAACCCACTTTTCCATTTCGTCTGACTTGCTATACCCTATCCGAGTTTTAACCGACACCGGCAAATGGCGATCCCCCTCCCCTTCTGAGGGGAGGGCCGGGGAGAGGTTGTGTTTTTTTGCGCCCTCGATAGTAGCCGCGATAATTTCCCGCGCCAATTTCGGCTCCCGAATTAATGCCGCGCAGGCTGCGCCGCGGATTTCTTTATCCTGCGGACAGCCCATATTTATGTCTATGCCGTCAAAACCCAAATCCGCTATAATACGTGCGGCCTCTTCAAACTTCAGCGGCGACCTACCCCAAAGCTGGGCCACAATCGGCCGCTGATTTTCCGTATACATTAAATCTATCGCCAGCTTTTTTCTGCCTTCCGGATGCGTCAGCCCGTCTACATTAATGAACTCCGTGAACATAACAAACTCATTCCGAGGGTAACCCTCGGCTTCCGAGGGTAACCCTCGGGCTTGCACCCCGCTATATCTCGCCACCATTTC
>CAZQFQ010000002.1:0-49130 GCA_964592725.1 uncultured Candidatus Saccharibacteria bacterium
TGCAAAGCCAAGGACAACCCCGACAAAATATTATAGGGGGAAATTTCCAGGGGGTGCGGCCTGCTCTTTACAAAGCTACTTTGATATAAATTAACCCTGCTTAGCCAAAATTTAAAGGTTGGGCAGAGAAAGGAAAGTTATGAATGATGACACAAAGCCGACAACAGTTACACCGGCACCAACTACATCTGTTGAAACCAAGCCCGCTGATCAAAAACCGGCGACACCGGTTGCGAAATAAATAAAGAGCCCTTGCTAGAGCAGGGGCTCTTTATTTATATAACATTTTTTCACCGCAAGCCTTTGTAGCTTTGGCTACTAGGGCTTATTATTTAATCAATTTAATTAGAGTTTTTACAATGGGATCTTTTCGCTTCAATTCATAGTAGACTTTTTTCCCTTGTTTTTCTTTTTTTAGCAACCCGTTATCCAGAAGCGTTTTAAGATGCTGGGAGGCTAAAGGTAGAGAAATATTAAGGACTTTAGCCGTATTGCCAACCGATATATGGTCTTCTGTGGCAAACATCCAAAAAATCTTGCATCTGTTAGGTTCACTTAGGGTTTTAAAAACTTTGGTAAGTTCTAAATTTTTGTTAGCGAGTTCTTTTTTAAGTTTAAGTATTTTTTCTTCTGAAAGCATAGGAATAACTGGTTCTTTTCTTAATTTGGATAAACATTAAATAATTAAAAAATCATTTAACTATTAAATATAATAGTACTCCGCTAAAATAGGCCTGTCAAATCTTCAACCAAATATTAAAAATCCGCATAGAATGAAGGGTTAGAAATGCGTCTTAAAAAACCAGCTATAATATAAGTATGCAAAACATACCTTTTCATCTACCCCATATCCTCACAGCCTCTGGCTTTATTTCCTATTGCTCAGATCACGGGGCTATTATTCATTCTGAGGACTTAGAAGCTTTTCACAAGCAGGGCCTTTTAGTGCCAGTCTTACAGCTTTCAGTCGGAGTAAATAAGTACAGAAAAATTTTAGTTAACGTTAAGCATGGGAGCGAAGATAAAAAAGAAGCTTGGCGAAAAGAATGGCAATATATCGCAGCCCAAGACCTTAAAAAATTTAAGTATGAAAAATTTGATAAAGCAACTTATTATCATATAAGCAGTCTTGACCGTACCGATCCTAATTGGCTGGATTGGTATAAAAAGCGCAACATGGTTAAATATCCGGCGAAGGAAAAATTCAAACCCTGGCCCCAGGAACCATTTATTGGCTTTACCACAAAGCCAGACAAAATTAATGACACTATCTTTTTTTACGAAAAGTACCAATTTTTACTGCTTAAGGAAATATTCCGACTTCGCGAGGCTTGCGATATCCCAGATAGCAAATACGCTAAACAGCAAGTTAAAAAGATTCTAAAAAACCAGGTCAAGCAATTTTATAATTTCATCGGCTTTTATATTGAAGCAGAAAACTACCACCAAAAACTAATTTCGGTAATTTGCAAAGAGCAGCAAGATTTTTTTGCCGACTATGGGGAAGTTAACAGAGCGGCAAAAAAGGATTGGCAGCGCCATTTTGATGGGAAATTTCGAGAAATGCTCAAAAGCCAAGTAGAAAATATTTTAAGGAAATACAATATAACCCTTGATGATATAGAGTATTGGCAGTATTGGCTGGCCGGCAAAACCTTGCTTGGCAATCCTGCTTACGCCTCCGCAGTACAGCGGCGCTATACCTCAGGATTGGAGGAAAAAATCTTGGTAAAAGCCGAAGAGGCTAACCGCATGATTTTTATATTGAACCAGATTATCTATTTGTTAACTGGAGAAAAGCATACGGTCAATCAAGTTTTAGGAGACTGGCAAGGAAGTCGCTGCATTATTTGCCACAAATTTTTTGAGCCGACAAAAAAACTGCAATATACTTGCGGCCAGCCTGATTGCACCCGGAAGCACGAGAATATGATTAAACGCCAAAACCGCAAAACGGGCAAATACAAACCCCGCTGACAATCCACAGCGGAATAGATGCGGAATACAAAACCTCCTTGTTTGAAATAGGCTACGCTTATGGTGTAGCTTATTTTTTAATATATTAACCAAACAAAAAATATGCAAAAGAAAAACTTTGTCAAGACCCAGGAACTTAAAATTGTCATGGTCCCAACAGGCGAACTTAAGCCAGCCGACTACAATCCCAGAAGCTGGGACGCATCCGCCATTGAACAACTCACACAGAGCATCAAGACCTTTGGTTTGATTGACCCAATTATTTGCAATGGAGCGCCAAACAGAAAAAACGTGGTTATCGGAGGCCACTTCCGTCTTTTCATAGCCGGCAAATTGGGCATGACAACTGTACCTGTTTTATATTTGAACCTGCCCAGCCTTGAAAAGGAAAAAGAGCTAAATTTGAGATTAAACCGTAATTTAGGGAGCTGGGACTTCGAAAAATTAATGCAGGAATTTGATGTTGAGAGTTTACTGGATATCGGCTTTGACGGGCAGGATCTGTCGGCGGCCTGGGACAGTATGCTCCAGACCGAGGACGATAATTTTAATGCCGAGGAAGAAATCAAAAAAATTAAGCAACCCAAAACCAAGCCAGGCCAAATGTTTGCCTTGGGCGATTCGTTTCTACTCTGCGGGGATGCCACAAACGGCAATGACGTCAAAAGATTGGTCGGCAAAAACACAATTGATTTAATCCTCAATGACCCACCTTTTAATTTGGCTTTAAGCTACGAGAAAGGGTTGGGCGGCCACAAAGATTATGGCGGCACCTTAACCGATGATTCCAAAAGCGAGGAAGATTACAAAAATTTTTTAAAAGCCTCCTTGAAAAATGCCCTAGCAGTAGCAAAACCAGATTGCCATTGCTTCTACTATATTGATCAAAACAGCATAGGTCTGATGCAGCAGATCTACAAAGAATGCGGCCTTATACCAAAAAGGGTTTGCCTGTGGATAAAAGGACCACATAACCCTACGCCCTTGGTCGGTTTTAATAAGTCATATGAGCCTGCCGTGTACGGAACGAGAGGACGCCCATATTTATCGCCCACACTTCTTAATCTCAATGAAATCATGAACCGGGAAGTGTCCAGCGGCAACCGGGCCATTGACGACTTGATGGACTTGCTGGATTTGTGGCTGGTTCGTAGGCTGCCAGGCAATGAATATATCCATCCGGCAGAAAAACCAGCCAGCCTGCATGACCGGGCTATAAGAAGATGCACTAAAGTCGGTGACAATATACTCGACACCTTTGCCGGTAGCGCGTCAACCATGGCTTCGGCACTCCAATTGAAACGAAGAATCTTTTTACTTGAGCATCAGCCTATTTTTTGCGATTTAATATTAATGAGATATGAGAGGCTCACCAATGAAAAACCTAAACTTATCAGTTAAGTTGCACGATCTGTTCCAGGTCGGCAGCCACCGTGTTATCTGCGACGATGCCCGCGACCCTAAAGCGGTCAAACGCTTGGTCGGCGGCGATAAAATAACCTCGGTAGTCTGTGATCCGCCGTTCGGGGTAGACGTAAATGCCAGTAAGGCCGGCTTTAAACAAAAATTGTCCATGCCCAAGGATATTTTAAATGATCATTTACAGTCGGACGCGGAGTACCAAGAGTTCAGTAAAAAATGGCTAGAGGCCGTTATTCCGCATTTGGCCAGGAAAAACTCCATGTATGTATTTAACGCAGATCGGATGGTTTTCGCGCTTCGACAGGCCATGATGGAAACGGGCTGTAAAGTTTCGCAAATGCTCATCTGGATAAAATCCCAAGCCGTGGTCGGTCGGCTGGATTATAACCCTCGCCACGAGTTAATTTTATACGCTTGGTATGGCATCCACCAGTTTTTAAAGAGTAAAGATCAAAGTACCTTGTTTTTTCCGAAACCCTCGAAATCCAAATTACACCCAACAATGAAACCGATTCCGCTTATCCGCCATCTGATTTTAAACAGCAGTAAGGTTAACGACGTGATATTTGATAACTTCCTGGGATCAGGGACCGCGCTAATGGCGGCGGAGCAGACTAAGCGCCGGTGTATGGCTATGGAACTTGACCCTGAGTATTGTAAAACCGCGCTCCAAAGATTTTATAATATCTTTGGCGTTATGCCTCAAAAAATTAATTAAACTCCAAACCCATATGACAAAGGGTAACATCCTGACTGATTCTGACATTCCACCGGCTCTGCCGGAATCGGAATCCAGTCAAACTGCCGTTGATATTCGCCAGCAGCAGCAAAAGCAAATGATTATAGACCAGCTACGAAAAATCCCCGTAGTCCAGCTTATGGTAGAAAAAACTGGCATTGGCCGCACCAGCTACTACCGCTGGCGCAAAGAAGATAAAGAGTTTGCTAAAGCTTGCGATGAAGCCATGGAGCAGGGCTGCACCCTAGTCAATGATTTGGCCGAGTCCCAGCTCATTTCCGCCATCAAAGATAAAGATTTTCCGGCCATCCGCTTTTGGCTGGTAAACCACCACCCGGCCTATGCCACCAAAGTTCAAATTAACGCCAACATTAACAATATCCAAGAACAATTAACCCCCGAACAACAACAAGTTGTCGACGAAGCCTTGCGTTTGCTTTCACTCAGTGAAAGCAACGAAGAGCCTAAAGGAGAAAATAAAAATGAAACTCACACCTAAAATCATAAAACGGATGCATGAAGATCCCGTCATCCGCCGTGCTGTAACCAAGCGCAGCCCCGAAGCCTTTTTCGGCTTTTATTTGCCTCACTACATGGAGTTCCAGAGCGCACCCTTCCACCAACAGTTATTTAAAATGATTGAGGACGATAGTATAAAGCTCATGGTAGTCCAGGGCTTCCGCAACAGCGGTAAGTCCACGATCCTGTCCCAGTGTTTCCCGCTTTGGTCGGCTGTTAGCGGCCGGGCCCAGGAAATCCTGGTTTTTAGCAAAAACCAGATGTTGTCCCGCCATATCTTAAGGAACATCGGCGACGAGCTCCAGGAAAATGAACTGTTGGTTAATGACTTCCGACCCTTTGACTATGAGCGGGACCAATTTGGAGCTTATGCCATTATGTTGCAGCGTTACCATGCAGAAATTTTAGCCGTTAGTCGCGACCAGGCCATCCGCGGTGTCAAGCGCCGGCAGCATCGGCCCCAGCTTATCATAATCGACGATGTGGACGACACTTCGTCCGTGGCCACCCAGGACAGCCGGGATGCCACCTGGAGCTGGTTTACCAGAGACATTGCCCAGCTAGGCAACAGAAACACCCGAATTGTAGTTATTGGTTCGCCCCTGCACGAGGATTCCTTAATTATGCGGCTGGACCGGAAAATCAAGGCTGGCGAAATGAAAGGCGTGTCTATTCGTATTCCAATAGTGGACGAGGAAAACAAACCCCTGTGGCCGGCCAAGTTTCCCACGCCGCAGCTTATTGAAGATGAACGCATGAAGATGGACGAAGTCTCTTGGGCCAGGGAAATGATGTTAAAAATTGTGCCTGAACACGGCCAGTTGATTACCTATGACGATATTGTTTATTACGACACACAACCGTCCTACAACGGCGAAGAGTATTGCGGCAGCGTCTTGTCCGTGGACTTGGCTTTTAAGGTAAAAGAGTCTTCGGATTACACGGCCATGGTCACTGGCGATATTTTTGGCTATGCCGCTGACCGGGTGATTTACATCCAGCCTAACCCATTAAACAAAAGAATGCCGCCTAACGAATCCTTTGCCGAAGCCAAGGCCAGGGCCACTGATGGCGTGGGCCAACAAAAAAAGATTATTACCGAAGATGTCGGCGGCTTGTACATTTTTATCGACCAACTCAAGCAAGCCGGGCTACCCGTGGAAGCTTTCCAGATTAAGGGGCAGGACAAGCGCGAGAGGTATTCCTTAATTGTTAACTGGATTAAAACTGGGCGGGTTAGGTTTCCTAGAAAAGGCTGCGAGCGGCTTATAGAACAAATGGTGGGCTTTGAAATCGAGCGATTTGATGACTTATTGGATGCCGTAGTACAAATGGTCTTGTACGTTATGCAAAACAATACTCCTAAACAGGGCGGGTTTGCCTTTATAGATTTAGGACCCACGCCGGATACCGGCGGCCTGTTGCCGCCCGACTATAGTTATACCCCTTTAATTGGACGCCGCTCATACGGACGATCCTCAAACTCTGATTTAAACAACCTTTTAAGCGGCGCAGCAAGCAAGTTTCTTAATAGGTAGTGGGTTGATTTCAATCCTGGACTTCCACTGGCCGTTGCGGTACTGTCTAGCTTGCCTAAAAAGGGCGGAAAGGAGCCTTTAATTTAGCATAAATAAGTGGTATAATTTCTTTAACAACTCAATATGAGTAGCCTAAACCTTAAATAATTTAAGGCATGGTTAAATCCACTGTAATGCAGAGACGGTCACCCGTCTTGTCTTAGCCATTACAGTGGTCCCTAATCGAAAGGTTAGGTGGGGCAAGCGGGTGGCCCTTTTTGATAACTAATTCCGCAGAAAGAAAAAGTTTTTATGAAAAAGTGTAAAGCCTGCCAAAAGGACATTGATCCGAAGGCAAGCAAGTGTCCTTACTGCCAAGCCGACCAGCGAGGCTGGTTTGCTAGGCACAAGGTTCTGACAGGGTTTTTGGTTCTAGTAGTGTTAATAATTATAATAGTGGCCAGCTCAAGCGGCTCTAAATCCCAAAAGGTCGGGCAGAATGGTAGCACACAAGCAACAACTGCCGGCCAAAACCAACCGGCAGCACAAGCGACAGTTTACAAGGTCGGCGACCAAATCCAGCTGGGAAATGCCATTATCAGCGTTAACCAAGTCAGCTTCTCCCAAGGTGGCGAGTTTAGCAAGCCGCAACCGGGAGATGAATGGGTGGATCTAAATATTACTATTCAAAACACCAGTTCCAGCGACCAGTACGTAACTACTTTAGGCCAGATGTTTATTAGGGACGCTGACGGTAACAGCTATCAAGTCAGTCCTACTGACAAAACCATGACTGATCCGACCCAAGGCCTAGATGGTCAGATCATTGCTAACAGCAAGCGTACTGGCTGGGTAGGCTTTGAAGTTAAACAAGGAGCCAAGGGGCTGCAATTTCAGTACAACGCCAGTGTGTTTGGCGGCAACAATATCTTAGTGAACTTGGGAAGCTAATTTTTCCAACAAAAAACACGAGGCCAGGAAGCTTCGTGTTTTTTAGTTCGGGTTTTTGGCGGCTACGGCTTTGAATAAGTCATTCATAAGCCTATGTCTTTTTTCTAAAAATTTATCATGCGGCGTGCCAGTATTTTCAGAAAGGAAACTGCCGTACTTGCGATGCCATTCCATGTTTCCTTTGTCTTTGAGTAGCTTATAGAATTTAAGCTCGCGCTGGAATTCCGGAGAGTTTTCTTCAGTCAAATAAAGATGGAGGCGCGGCAGATTGGTATGGGTATCGATGATAACCCGCTTCTTAGTTTTATCTTTGGCTCCGGCGGGTTGGATTTTTCTGGTCCAGTCTTTTTCCACTTGCCAACCCAGAACGTCCTTAAATAAACGGAAAGAAGTGATTGAAGGAAAGTATTTATCCAAAGCAGATTTATATTTTTTAAAGTCTTTTTTGGAGCAGGTCATATAAATCTGTGGGACAAACCAATTGCCCAAACCTAAAGCATAGCCATCTATCCAGTGTAATTGAAAATTTTTATCAGGAATAACAGAGTTAATACTATTCATCATTTCTATAACAAAGTCTTTTACAACAGGCAAAGTATAGGCATAGACAAACCCGTCGATATACCTAAGGGCTTTGGAGCCTTTCACTATCGGTATACGGATCATTGGTACAAAATTTTTTCCTTCGTAGCTCATATATTTATGGTACTATTTTTAGGTATTTTTGGCAAAACCTATTTATTGCCAATCTCAAACTTCTGGAGCAATTCTAGATACCCCTTTTGAACAGGAAAAGGCACCCAATTTTCCGATAGAGGGCTAATGTTGCCGGAATTTTCAATGATCAAATGACAGGGCTGGAAGTAAAACCCGGATAAAGAAGCAACAAATAACCACGGTGAGTGCCACCTACGGACTAAGTCCTCTGAAATTTGTTTTATTTCAGCATCGTTCAGCTTAGCTCTGTATTTGGTTTCCAACATAAAAACGTTCCCTTGTTTGGGAGCAATAAGAATAAAATCCGGGGTATGGCGGACATCAGCCAATACCTCTTTGTGTTTATCGAGCAGGTGCTGGTATTGGGCAAGTTCCGGTGTAATATACTCGTAGCCAAACCGCTGGATGATAAACTCGCCAGACTCTCGGAACATCTGCTCAAAAATAATCTCAGCAATTTTCCCTTTAATAAGTTCCTTAGAAAAATCTAAGATTTTCATAGAAATTTTTTTATTTTACTATTAAGTTATTCTTCAAACTGAATTTTTCTTAACTGTTTTTCTTCATCCGCGCTTTGCTTGGCACTTGCGGCGCCCAAATTTAAATCTTTAATAGCTTTTTCAGCAAAGCTCTTCACCCGAGGGTTAGAATCACCCAAAAATCTCTCTAACTCCTTGGCTCTTTGTTCGTGGGCGCGGGCAATGCCATATTCACCACTAACCACACCAGTCGAAAAAAGTTGAGCTCGCAATTGGGAGGCCGGGCTGGATGTCCGGGTCATCAACCCGCTGATGTCAGCCAAGTACGCCCAGAGCAACATCCGTAAAGTTAAGACCGACAAGGCCGATGCCAGGCTTTTGGCCAAGATCGCCATAGTGGAATCTGATTTGCCCCATACCTTTGCTTGTAGCCGCCAGGAGGTCAATTACCGCAAGAAAATGAAGCTTTTGGATACTTTGAGCGACCAGATTACCAGACTACAACTGGCCTTAAAAAATTACCAATCCACCTTAGCACAATTGGGATTGCCCTTAAGCCAAGGCGAGGCCGGACTGCACGAAACAATTAAACTTTTAAAAATTCAGAAAAAGCAGCTGCTACAGGAACTGGGACCGAACGCGCCGACTACAAATCCGGAAGAGGCTGAGATGCGGAAGCGATTGCAAGAAGTTCCCGGCGTATCCGCCCATACCGCCGCTGCGGTCACAATGCTGATGGCAGAGGGACCGGCCACCACCGCCAAGCAATGGATCGCCTACACTGGCCTGGATATTTCAATTAAGGAGAGCGGCCAGTGGAAAGGCCGGTGCAAAGTCAGCAAGCGCGGCAACAGCGTCCTCAGGCGGTGGATTTACGGAGCGGCTTGGGGCGCAGCAATTAACAACGACCAGTTTCGTTCCTACTACGAATATTTAAAAAACAAAGGTCGGCACCATTTTGAATGTCTGATGATTATCGCCAGAAAATTACTCCGCATAATGTTTAATTTGGTAAAGAACAAGACTAAATTTAATCCGGCGATTCCGCTGATACCGGCGGCAGCATAAAGCAAGTATTTCAAGGCTATTTGAGTTATCTACTGCCTGGGTCTGGACACCTCTCCCTTTAACTGGCATTCCTTGTAGTAGAGACTATTAAAAGAAAGGAATAAAATGCAAGGAATTACAACGATTCCAGCCATGGGGACGGCAACCAACATAACCGTGGCATCGACAATAGCGGCGATACCGGCCAGCTACTGCCTGTACGCCAGAAAAAGTACGGAACAGGATGAGCGGCAGGCTTTGAGCATCGACAGCCAGATTAAAGAGATGCTGGAGCTGGCAAACCGAGACGGTTTAAATGTAACCGAGGTTCGTAAGGAAAGTTACAGCGCCAAAGACTCAGGTCAGCGTCCGGTGTTCAACAGCATTATCGCCGACATTCGCAGCGGCAAATTTAACAGCATCCTGACCTGGGCGCCGGACAGGTGCAGCAGGAACGCCGGGGACTTGGGAGTCTTGGTAGACCTGATGGATCAAGGACTGCTGAAAGAAATCCGAACTCACGGCCAGAGGTTCAGCAACAACCCAAACGAAAAATTTCTACTGATGATTTTATGCAGCCAAGCCAAATTGGAAAATGACAACAAAAGTTTAAACGTTAAGCGCGGACTTCGGGCCAAGCTAGAACTAGGCCTCTGGCCTGGGACGGCACCGACCGGCTACCTCAATGAATATAGGACAGACCGCAAGGGCCACCTCTTAGTAGACCACCAGCGAGCCCCCATAATCAGGCAGATGTTTGAAAAAGTGGGTAACCAAAGCTTAAGCGGCAGACAGGTATATATCTGGCTGAAAGAAACAGATTTTAAAACCAAAGGCGGCAAACACTTAAGCCTCAGTAATATTTATCTAATTTTAAAAAACAGCTTCTATAGTGGTGTGGTGGAATACCCAGTCGGCAGCGGTAAGTGGTATACCGGTAAGCACACCCCACTTATTTCTAAAGAGCTGTTTGAAAAGGTGCAGGAGCGGCTAACACGGGATCATGTGGTCAGGGTTAGCAAGGAGTTTGCCTTTACCAAGCTAATGACCTGTGGGGTATGCGGCTCTGGCATCTCAGCCGAGGAAAAACATAAAGTATACAAAAACGGTACGGAAAAAACTTATGTTTACTACGGTTGCTGCAGGTCTAAATCCAGGGAAAAAAGCTGCGGGTCCGGCTATATCCAAGAGGGTGAACTGGTGAGCCAGCTAGCCAAGATTATAGACCAAATTGACATCAACGAACTGGGGATGAAGGCTAAGCTGGAAGAAGAAATCAAGCGAGCAAAATATCTACAGACCACAGTCCTAGGTATGGAAGCCAAAGCCGAAGACCCAGATATAGAGCAGGTCGATGTTAGGACTTACGCTAAACATATTATTAAGCATGGTAGCCTGATCGACAAGCGCGAACTGTTGGGGTGCCTAAAGACCAAGTTATTTTTAACTCACAAAGTGCTGAGCCTACAAAAGTAGGAGAGCAAAAAAGATAGACAAAAAATTACAGGCAAACACCTGTAATTTTTTCTGTAGAAATAAATTTTAGCTTCCAACTTTTTTTATCGTGATTTTGGTTCGTACCCTAGAGGGGTGAGCAATAACGCACTTAGGACTAGAACTGATTTTCGGGCTTATTTATGACGCCCGTCGGTCTGTACGATAAGAAAAGTTGGTGGCTGGGGCGGTAGGGATCGAACCTACGAATGGGGGCTTCAAAGGCCCCTGCCTTACCGCTTGGCTACGCCCCAAGGACAAAACGATTAACGATTAACAATTTACAATTAACTTAGGCAACTGATATATTATAAAATAAATTTGTGAAAAAGGAAAGGCCTCAAGGTAAACATGGAACCGTGGTATAATCAAATTATGAACTTAATTGATGAACTAACAAAACTGGAGCCTGTATTTATACAAGCCGGGCAAATGGCTGTTAAAATGCAGGGCGCGGCGAAGCATCACAATAAAACCAATACCGGCCATAATGTGGTGGATATTGTAACCGAAGCGGATTTGGCAGTGCAAGAGTTTTTGTTGGGAGAGATGGCAAAAACTGATTTAGCGGATTGCCGACTTTTGGCTGAAGAAGATACCGCTTTGACTTCTAAGTTTGCCGGAAAAAATGGTTACTACTTGGCAATAGACCCCATTGACGGAACGGCCATTTATGCCAGAGGCGGCAAAACCTTTAATACCATTATCTCCATGCATAATGGAAAAAGTCTGCTTTATACTTTTGAATATTTTCCAATTCTCGGCTGGACTCAAAAAATTATAGAAAAAACTTATTCGTCTATTGGGGTTCAACCAAAATTTGAATCCTCATTTGCAGATAAAGGCGTAATTCTTTATTACAGCGGCAGCCCCGAAAAAACCATACCCGATATTTATCAAAACCTTACAGGCAAAGGCCTTAAATTCGTCAATTGCATAGAAACACTGGATGACATCCAAGGACAGGCTATGTTTATTTGTAAGCAAGTGGCCGGTTTTTATATTGAAAACCCAAACGCTTACGATGGTTTGGTGGCTCTCCATGCATCATTAGCCACAAACCGCAGAATTTATTCTGGTGGCCCTGGCGGGCATTTAGACTTTGCCAACATTCAACGACGTGAGACAGGCTTTTATTATCCCGGCTACTACTTAGTTTTAAACTAATACGGGCTGACTCTTTATTAAAATCATTTCCACTTGGTCAAATAAGGTTAGCCAAAATTATCGATTTAATTAAATTGGATTCAAAAAAGCGCCCCGAAAGGAAGTGCTTTTTTTGTTTGATTAAAAAGGTGGTATAATTAAAGTATGGATCCCGAAAAAGATTTATCAAAAAAAATAGAGCTTTACCAGAGCGTGGCTAAAGAGAATCCTAATGTGGATGTGGGGATGTTGATGTTAAACGCCCTGCAGAACGAGGACAAAAATAAGGTTTCGTCCAAAATGAAGCGGTGGTCGTATTTAGTTTCCCTGGCCGCCCCGCCTTTTGGCCTGCTGTTTGCCTTAAAACTTTTTTTGAGCGACGAGGACGACGCCAAAGACGTAGCCTGGATTTGCGTCACGCTCACAGCCGTGTCCGTGCTAATATTTGCAATCGGATTTAAGCTAATGATGTCCAGCGCGGGGACGAACATGAGCCAAATTGAAAAAATCACCCCGCAGCAGATTCAGGAGCTGGGACAGTAAATTCAAGAACATTCTGTCCCCATCTCTCCTCTTGAGGAGAGATGTCGCGAATGCATCTGAGCGACAGAGAGGTTGCAGTATAAGACAACCACTCCCTAACCCTCCCCTCAGAAGGGGAGGGAAAACTGCACTGATATTTATTTTCCCGCCGGCCGTGTCGGCGGGATTTGCATATAGTTTAAAAGAAACTGGGCGAGCTGGCCCCAAACCGGAGCCGCGGTGCTTTCCGCGAAAGCCACGTCGCGCGGATGGTCAATCCTAATAAGCATCACAAACCGCGGATTGTCCACCGGCGCGTAGCCGATAAACGACCCAATGTTGTCGTTGGCAATATATTTGCCGTCCGGACCCGCGACCTGCGCCGTGCCGGTCTTGCCGGCGACATAATATCCGGACACGCCGGCTTTTTTTCCTTCACCGTTTTCCACATCATCCACCAGCATACCGGAAACCGTACCGGCCGCGGCGGGAGAAACAACCTGCCCTAAAGCCGTGGGCTGGGTATTTTTTACTGTACCATCCGGGTAAATTTCAGACTGCACAAGGTATGGCTTCATCATTTTTCCGCCGTTGGCCAGGGCCGAATAAGCCTCCAGCATTTGAATCGGGGTCACGGTAATCCCCTGCCCGAAACTCGCGGTATCGTAATTCACCTGGATATTGCTGTTAAGGCCGCTTAAATTCCCCACCGCTTCCGGCAACTCAATTCCGGTGGCCTGGCCAAAGCCAAAAGCTTTAACATATTTTAAAAACTCCTGATTGCCGAGCTGGTTCTCCGCGTAAATAGCCCCTGTGTTCAGGGAAAAATCTATAACCTGGGTCATGCTCTGGACGCCGCGCGCGCCGGGCAGGGCGTTTTTGATGGTAAAATTATCAACCTTAACCTGTCCCGTATCCGTGTAGGTGGAAGTCGCCGAAACCTTGCCCTGGTCTATGGCCGCGGCCATAGTGATAGCCTTAAAAGTGGAGCCGGGTTCGTAGTTGCCGGTTACCGCCTCGCTGTTAAAAAGATTCGGGTCCGTGACTTTGCCGTAATTGTTGGGGTCAAAATCGGGATAATTGGCAATGGCCAAAATCGCGCCGGTTTTAGGGTCGGCCACAATTACACTGCCGCCGTCCGCGCCGTTTTTGGTTACAGCGTCCTGTAAAACGCTTTGGGCTTGGAACTGAACGGTCTTGTCAACGGTCAAAATTAAATTCACGCCGTCTTGGGCCGGCTTCTCGTTCATGGTCGCGCCAAAAATTTGCGCGCCCGAAGGATCCTGCTCGGCCACCAGCTGGCCGGGAGTACCGCTAAGCTCCGTGTTAAAATATCTTTCCAGGCCGTAAAGGCCGGCCTTTTGACCCGCGTAGTTGTAGCCGACAAAACCCAAAGTCTGGCTTAACAAATTATTTAGCGGATAGACCCGGGTGTCTTCGGAATCAAAATAAATTCCGGGCAATGCCAGCTGTTTGATTTTTTGCTGTTCCTGGTCCGTTAACTGTTTTTTTAACGGGACATATTTTTTGCCGCTTTCGTTAATTTTTGACAGCACATCTTTTGGATCCATATTCAAAACGGAAGCGAGGCTGTCCGCGGTTAAATTCGGATTTAAAATATCGCCCGGCACCGCGTAAACCAAATAACTTTTAGCATTGGTAGCCACCGGAATGGTGCTGTTGGAAAATTGATCAACCAGCTCAATTTGCCCGCGGCTGGGATATAATTCCTGATAGATGCTGTGCTGCTGGTCGGCTTCCTGCCGCGCCCGGGCGCCGTTAATTACCTCCAAATAAAAAAGCCGGTAAACAACCGCGGCAAAAAACAGCAATAAAAAAGCAGTCAAAAGGCCGCTTCTGGAGTTAAAGGAACTTTGGGCTGTTTTACGGACCATTGTGGAAATAGTTATTGGTTTTAAGTCGTGGCGGCCGGTACAGTCATAAGGTAGAAGTTATAGGGCAACACCGACTTACTAGAAATAAGAACCTATTTTAAAAATAATTTGTAGGCGAAATTACAGGATTTTGAGCGGATTGGCCCTTAACAAATTTTGACGTTTAGCCGAAGCTAAGCGGAAAAATTTTTAAGGCCAAGACGCCAAAATCCTGGAATTGCAGCCCGAAGGATTTTTAAAATAGGTTCTAACTTATTACCATACCAGCCGCCGCAACCTACAACCTATTACTTCCCCAAAGCTATCTCTCCGCGACCAGCGGAGCCTGCAAAAAACTTGGCGTTCCCGCCGGAACAAAACCCGCGGCTAAAAAGTCATTCTGAATTTGCACCATGGACGAAGCTTCGGAAACCTGCAGGGTAATGGCTTTATTGCTGTCACTTAGGCCGCTTAACTGCTTTTGCAGCAATTCAATTTGATAACCGGTATTGGCAAACTGGTTGGCGCCGTAAATATAGCTCATTAGCAAAAATGCGTTTGCGGCGATAAGCGTTACGGAAAACCAAAACCTGAAAGCGCTGTAACGGCTTTCGGTTTTTTTAATTACATGGATTGCCGAAGTTTTGCGGGCGGAAAGCGGCGGCCAAAAATTATCTAAAGCTAGAGCTTTTAACATAGTCGTTAATTTTTATTTATAATTTTTATCTTTATTTTTTGTTTAACGCTTTTTTGGGTTTTGATTTTTATTTTCATAAAGAAATCGAATCAGCGAATTAGACGAATCTGCGAATGGCTGCGAATCAACGGATCTCAAATTCGTTGTCATTCGCAGATTCGTTCCATTCGTATATTCGATTTATTAAAATTTAATTATCGCCCTTAACTTTGCCGGCTTGCTTTTTGGGTTATGCGCTAATTCGTGCGAATTAGCCGTTACCGGTTTTTTTGTCAAAATTTTGCCTTTTGGATTTCGGCCGCACAAGCATTGGGGAAATTCCGGCGGACAAATACAGCCTTTGGTTAGTCCGACAAAAAACTGTTTGACGATTCTGTCTTCCAGAGAATGAAAGCTGACGACAACCAGCCGTCCGCCGGGAACTAATAAATCAAAGGCTTTTGGCAAAAATTCGGAAAGATTTTCCAACTCATGATTCACTTCTATTCTTAATGCCTGGAATATTCTTCTGGCGCTGTCATCAGCTTTGTGCTTAACCGGCTTGGGCAGAGCTTCGACAATTATCTGATAAAGCTGATATGTGTGTTTTATTTCTATTTTATTTCCCCTATTTCTCAATATCCTTCTCGCAATTTGCTTAGAAAATTTCTCCTCGCCGTAATCTTCAAAAATTTTTACCAATCTCTTTTCGTCGTAATTATTTAAAATAAACTTCGCGTCCAATTGTTGTGACAAGTCAAACCTCATATCCAGAGGCTGGTTGGTCTGAAAGCTTATTCCGCGGTGTTCCAATTCATAGGATGACAATCCCAAGTCCGCGACAATTCCATCCGGCGCCGGAAAATTATGATGTTTGATGATTTTATCAACGTGCGCAAAATTTCCCTGTTCAGTTATCACCCTCTCCCTCTTGGAGAGGGTCAGGGTGAGGGTCTTAAAATTCTCAACCGCATCCTTATCCAAATCAATCGCCAACAATTTCCCGGTTTCACCAATTTCTTTTAATACCGCTGATGTATAACCACCTCCACCCAGCGTGGCGTCTACGATATTTTGACCCGGCTTAGGATCCAGGTATTCAAGAACTTCGTTCAGTAATACCGGAGTATGTTCATAATTTTGCATTTAATTAATTTAAAAAGATTTTATAATCAAATAGCATTGCAAAATTTTAGTAAAACCCATCTTATATGCCACTCCTCAAACCATACCCCTGTGTAATTGCAGGTAGCACTAAATGTAACATTTTGGTTTTGGGGCAAATCGTAATCACTCCAAAAAAATTTCAAACCAGAATCAGAAGCTTTAAGATAAATAACAGTCAATAATATTAAAGCTACCAAGACACCGACTACTGTCCAAAAAGTTTTAAATTTTTTATACATTTAAATTCTTATTGAACGTTCGAGATGAACCCCTCCGATAACCTGGATTTAGACTTTTGCTTATTTCTGGATCCCGGATATTTTTTACGATTGATGATATGCTTTAGCGTAAAAAATTCCGGGATGACACAGCTGTGTCATTGCGAGGAGTGCATCCGACGAAGCAATCCCATTAAAGTTCGCTTCGGCTGCACTCGCGATGACAGACAAGCTAAACTCCCAAGCTCCCCAACTGTTCCGCTATCTGGTTAGACGCCGCTTCCGTTTGCGCTTTGTACGCGGTCCACAATTCTTCGCTCCAAATTTCTATACGATTGTATAAACCGGCTACAATTACTTTTTTGCTGATTTTGGCAAAAGTTTTTAAGTAACCGGGGATGATTATGCGGCCTTGTTTGTCTATTTCGCAATCCATGGCGCCGGCCAGCATCAGCCGGGAAAAAGCGCGCGTGTTGGCGGTAGAAATTGGGAGACTAGCCAACTTGGTCGCGAGCTTTTTCCATTCTTCTAAACCATATAAAAACAGTGAATTATCCAACCCTCTGGTAACAACAACTTTTGATTTCAAACTCGGGCGAAACTTGGCCGGAATGGAAATTCTGCCTTTGTCGTCAATGCTTGCCTGATATTCGCCGATGAACATATATTCACAGATACACTGATGGGAACAGATGCCACAGATTCTAAACTACGGCAACTGTCTAATTAGTAAATGATTTTTGATCTCAAAAACTGTGCCGTCTGTGTTATCCGTGTATCTGTGGACAATAAAATATCCACAGGACTTCCCACGTAACCCCACTTTTATCCACTTTTTACCATTGTTACTACATTATATACCACAAAAACCCATAAGTCAAAGCCTATAAAACTCCGTCAAACAATAAAAATACCCCTTAAACAAGGAGTATTTTAATATTATTTAAATACTATCTAAGCTATATCCACAAGTATAAAAAATAAAAAAAACTTTATCGGATTTCCACTTATTACATCATAATTTAGCGGTTTCCCAAAATTACCTATCGCCAAGCTGCATATTAGGCCTGTTGGAGCTGATTTTATAGGCCGCAATGCCGAATGCCACGGAAACATTCAGACTTTCTTTTTTGCCGAGCATGGGGATTTCCACCAATTTATCGCAAAATTTTGTCAGAGATTTATTTATGCCGCCGACTTCTTCTCCCAAAATTAAGGCCAAAGGAAAACGCGGTTTGAATTTGCCCATGGGTACGCGCTGACCAACATTATTTTCAAGGCCGAAAATGTGAACTTTTTGTTTTTTTAAAACTCGAATAACGGACTGCGCGGATTTAAAATATTCCCAGTTTACCCAGCTCTCGGCGCCCAGCGCCACCTTGCCGATTTTATTTTTGTGGACGGGATTTGCCGGCGTTCCCGTATAGCCGGTTAAATATATTTTGCTTACCCCAAAAGCGTCGGCCGTCCGGAAAATGGAGCCGACGTTATAAAGCGAGCGAATGTTGTGCGCGATAACAAAAAAATTTTCGCTTTTTGCCATTAAAAAAATTGTGCGGACTAACTTTTTATCGGCCCTGCGGTGCAAATCCTATCAATACGTTTTGTCAGAATGCCCATAGTGACGTCAGCCTTCATAAAATATGCCTCAACCTTAAACTTAGCGGCCCGCCCCATGCTTTCTTTATCGGTCAAATTGGTAATTATTAATACCGAGGTTTGCGCCAAAGCGGGATCCGGCATCGCCCGCAATTTTTCCAAAACTCCAAAGCCGTCAATTTTAGGCAACAGCAAATCCAAAACTATTAAATTAGGACGACTTAATTCGACTTGCCGCAGGGCTTCTTCCCCGTCTCTGGCCGGTACCACCAGATATCGGCCAATCAACTGGCTGATAATTATATTCCTTAACATATCGTCGTCTTCCACCACCAATATTTTTTTGTCTGAATATTCCATATTGAATTTAAGCTAACAAGTTTAAATTAAAATCCGGATTTTGTATGCGTTCCAAAGCGCCGTCCAGCTTGGTTAAAAATATTTCGCAGGTTACCGAGGCCGTAAGCTTAAAAACATGTCCGCCGACTACCGAAAAAGTATTGTCGCCAAAGGATCCGTGCGCGTGTAAAACAACATTGTCCCCCAAAAGCGCGCCGCTGCCGATAAAAGAAATTATTTCCATCTCGTCAATATAAGGTTTTTTCCGGTAATCTTTAAGGTGCGCGTTATAAAATCCCAGCTCCACACTAGAACAGGCGCCGATGCCAAAAAAAACACAGGCCGAAACAGCCTGCTCTTTCATAAACTTTTGCAACCCTTCCAAAACTTCCTCGTCCTTATCAAAACGAAGCACGAACTGATTTTTGTCTTGGAGTATAATCTTCATAAAAGAAATCGAATCTACGAATTAGACGAATCTGCGAAGGACAACGAATGAACGAATTCAGCAATTCGTAGTTATTCGTTGATTCGTTCCGTTCGTAGATTCGATTTATTTAAGTGAGCTTGACCGAACGCGCCAAAACGTCTTTTACTTTTTGGATAATATCGTCAACCGACTGGTCGGATTTCAGCAAATAATCCACAGCCCCGGCTTCCACAATCTTACTAATAGTTTCCACATCGCCGATGTTGGTCAAAACTACCACCGGAACTTTAGCCGTGGAAGGATTGGCTTTAAGCTCCCAAAGTACGGAAATGCCGTCCAACTTAGGCATCATAATGTCCAAAAGCAGCAAATCCGGCACTACTTCCTTGGCCTTTGCCACTGACTCTTCCCCGTCATAAGCCGGAGTAGGCTCAAATCCTGCTGTTTTGAGGGCCTCACATAGTGAATTAGAGATAAGTTTGTCGTCTTCGGCCACTAAAATTTTTGGCATTTTTTGGTTTCTCCCTTGCTTTACTAACTACTAATCTTTACTAATATACTAAAGCACGATATCGAGAATTAGTATATTAGTACCGATTCGTAGTTAGTAAAGGCAGTTTTTAGTATACCTTTATTATACTATATTATTTATCCAAAGGCAAAGAAAAGCAAAAGGTTGACCCTAGATTTTCCCCGGGGCTTTCGGCCCAAATTTTTCCGCCGTGCGCCTCTACAATCCCCTTGCTCACCACCAGCCCAAGCCCAGTGCCTTTGCGCGAACGGTCACCGGTTTTTAACTGCTTAAATTTGCTGAATAAGTCGGCCAAATCCTCCCGCGACACGCCGATGCCCGTGTCTTTTACCGAAACCGTGGCCGTTTTTTCTTCGACGTTGATGTTTAGGTTAATATCAATCTGCCCGCTGTCGCTGTACTTAATCGCGTTGCTGATTAAATTGCCCAGCACCTGGCCAATCCTGACGCGGTCAAATTTTAACATATACTTTGGCGGGGCGGTGACGTTTATGGCCAGGTGTTTAATTTCCGCCTGCGGCCTAAAAACCTTGGCCTGATCGTTAATGACCTCAACTATATCGTACTGCTGGAGATTTAAGTCAAACTTTCCCGATTCAATTTTAGCCACGTCCAAAAGGTCATTGACCAGTTCCAGCATATTGTTGGAAGCCGTTTCAATGGTGACCATAGTGTCTTTGACTTTGGCCTGGTCAACTCCCGAGGCAATGCTCAAATTTTTTATCAAAGATTCCGAAGACCAGCGCACGGCCGTGAGCGGCGCGCGCAGTTCGTGCACCATCATGGCCGTAAATTCCTGCCTGGTTTTATCCAGAGTTTTTTCCGTGGTAATGTCGTGGAAAACCGCGCTGGCCGCGATAATTTCCCCCTGGCTGTCTTTAACCGGCGCTATGGTCAGCTCCAAAGCTTTATCTTTTAAAATTACTTCCGGCAGGGAAATGGCTTTATCCTCGGCAATGGCCTGCTCTATTTTTGTCCTCAAATCCACTTTGCCGGCCAGCCCGTCTACAATGTCGTACATAGTTACGGGCTTGCCCGAAGCAATGCCTAAAATATCCCGAATGACCGGATTATAAACCACCAGCTGATAGTTTAAATCCACGGTTATAACGCCGTCGGCCAGAGAATAAATAACCGCTTCCAGCTTGCCTTTTTCGCTTTGCAAAACCGATTGGAGCTTGGATACTGCCGTGGCCGCCTGGTTGGTGATGGTATATAAAATGGAGGCCTGCTCTTCGCCGTAACGGCCGCGGTCTTTGGAAGCCACGTTTATCAGCCCGACCAATTTTTGGGAAATTACCACCGGCAAATTAAAAAAAGATTCCACTTTAACTTTTAGATTATCATTCAAAATATTGCCGGTAATGCTTTCGTCCATGCCCGCTGTTTGGATTTTGCTGTTTAAAATGGCTTCGTAAGACATTAGCATTTTATGCTTGATGTCTTCTATAAACTGGTGGTTTACGGTATTCTCCACGTGGCATTTAAAAACAACTTTGCCGCCTTCCTCCAAAACCATATAAGACACGGCGTCGTAATCCAGGAGGTTCCCCAAAGAGCTGGTAATAATATCCACAATTTTGTTGGTGTCCAAAGAGTAGCCGATGCGCTCGCTGATTTCCTTTAACACTTCGGCCTGATAAACTTTTTGCTGCAGCTCCAAAGACTGGTTGGCTTTGACGCGCAAAAATTTCCGTTCGCGCAAAGACGCGTAAATATACGCGCTGACGACAACCGCCAGCATTAAAAAATCTATGATGAGGAGGATATTTACGATCATTTTTGTTTTATAGAAGCGAAGCCAAACGCGAAGTCTGCAACGCGAACCTAAACGCGAATTCACGGCTTTTTCGCGTCGCTGTATTCGCGTCTTCCTTCGCTTCTATGTTTAAACTTTCATCTGCGGATATTTTTCCAAAAGCGAATTTAAAGTCATTTGGGCAATCTGGCCGGAAAGTTGCATGTATTCGTTGGCCACGCCTTTTAAAACCATTTGCGGGTCTCCGGACACTTCCAAAACCGTGCCGTCATCGCTGACCTTTAGCCCCGGAACTTTGCGGGCTTTATCTAAGGCGATATTCGGCCCCAAAACCACCATTTGCTTTTGGATTAAATCGGTTAACATTTGTCCGTATTCTACCTGATCCGGCATATTTTTATTTCTCCTTTTTTAAAAATTGATTACGCTGAAATTATACCATAAAAATTTAAATTCTCAAAAAAATCATCCGATTTGCAGTTTGGAAGAAGTGTCCCTTCTTCCAAACTGGCTTTGTGTTGTAATAAAGGGCGCCTTTGAATAACACAAAAACGCCCTTTTTTCAACCACTGTCGGCTAGAAGCCCACAGACTGATTAGCCGATTGGAAATCGGGGGTTAATTAGTTTTCAACTCTGAAGGTATCGTCGGCTTCTGGGCCCTCAAAGTGGTGTTCAATGTATTTCTTGATCATCACGGCAGTAACGTTACCGGCGCTGACTGCGAAGTACCCTCGTGCCCAGAGATGCTGTGCCAATACCTTTTCTTCAGTACAGGAAACTCCATAAATTTCTACGGCACCTCGTTAATGGTCGGACTGCTTTTGCCCGTACCAAAAGTCAGCCAGGGCGTGGATACGCCTGTCAGGATTGTTGTACCGCCGGAATATACGCTAAAACTGTTCTGGAAACGGCTTTGGCTCTGGGTAACGGTGCCAGAAACCGCAAGCTGGGCAGTATAAGTGATATCAGCTATCGCGCCGACGGCAATGTTGTCCTGGCTGCTGGTAAGATTAAAGACAAGGGTTTGATCCGGCGAAGTGCCATAAGCACAATAATGGTTAGTGCCTGAAGGCGTGCAGGAACTGCCGGGATTAGCGCCGTCATAATGAAGAGTAACCGGCGAAGAACCGCCGTCGGTATATATGGCACTCCATCCCGCGGACGGCATCTGCAAATTTGCCATTGTATCCGTAACCGTAATGTTACTGGTTGTGGCGGTGCCGTTGTCGTTGCAAAGATTAATCTGGAAGCCAATATTATCGCCGGCATTCATGGCTGCGCCGGCCGGCAGCGGGTCTGTATATCCGTCGCAGGCGCTAGCCCCGGAAACCGCCGTTCCGTTTATGGAAACAATATCTTTATCCGAATCGCCTAAGTTAGCCGAACAGGCAAGCGGAACCACGGGATTTTGACTACCCGCAGTCGGGCTGGTTTCCACGCCGCCGCTACTGACACCGGTAACCCAATAGTTGTAAGGCTGGCCTACGGTGGCCGTTGTGTCTGTATAAGTGGTTGTACCGGCGGGTATGGCGGTACTGTTAAGCTTGGAAGCGCCGCTAAAACTACTGCCGGTACTGCGGTAAACATTGTAACTGTCCCCGCTTATAGGCGTCCAGCTTAGGCCAATTTGTCCGCAGGTGGCGGTATTATTTAAAGTTACGGTGGCGGGGCCGGAGCCGCCGCTGCATGAATTTGCGGAAACGCCGCCGGAAAAATTATTACTCGCCGCCACCAAAGTTCCGGTGCCTACGCCGCCACTGGTGCTTTCCACCCAGTAGTAATAAGGACCGCCGCTTACGTAATTGGTATAGGTTTGGTTTCCGATGTTGCCGTTTATTGGGGACTGGTTGCTCACAATTTTGGTCGCGCTGCTGCTGACGTTAATCGTATTGCGATAGACGTTGTAGCCGCTAGCGTTGCTGCCCGGCGTCCAGGTAATAACCAGGGTCTGACACTGGGCTCCCGTGCCGGCCGAAACGGAAATATTGCTTGAACTGCCGCCTCCCGGAGGACCGGGGATCACAACATATGTCACCCCAAGAGTCTGGGGGTTATTAGAAGCGTTAGAATCGGAAATCTTAATACTGCAATTGTTAAAGGTACCGACGTTGGAAGGCGAGGTTACCGAGACTGTGACGGTTGACGGGGTGCCGCTTACCGCAACTGTGCCGGAAGTAGGGCTGACACTGCACCAGGTTCCCGCGCCGGTTGAGGTGGCTGTCCAGTTTAAGGTAGCACTGCCGGTATTACTGATGGTAAGAGTCTGACCGCCAGGAGTAGCACTTCCGGAAACGCCGTTAAAGGTCATAGAGGATGGGGAAAGGGAAATGGTGGGTGAATAAGAACAGGTGTTTGGGGAAATGCCGCCGGTGGAGTTAGTGCTGGCCGGGACTTGAATTCCGCTTAAGCCGGCGGAAAGATTGTATGATTGTACCCAGTAAAAGTAAGTACCGAAGGAATTATTATCTGTATAGGTCTGGTTACCGACATTGCCGTTCTGAACAGACATATTGGTCTGAATTTCGGTAGCCGTGCTTGTGCTATTGCTGGTATTGCGATAAATGTTATAGCCGCCCGCTCCGCTTCCCGGGGTCCAGGTTAAAACCACGCCTTGTGCCGGGCAAGTAGCCTGGGCGTCGGTAACTGTATTACCGGGACCACCGTCTACTGTTCCGGGGATCACAACATATGCCACCCCAAGAGTCTGGGGGTTATTAGAAGCGTTAGAATCGGAAATCTTGATACTGCAATTGTTAAAGCTGCCGACGTTGGAAGGCGAGTTTACCGAGACTGTGACGGTTGACGGGGTGCCGCTTACCGCAACTGTGCCGGAAGTAGGGCTGACACTGCACCAGGTTCCCGCGCCGGTTGAGGTGGCTGTCCAGTTTAAGGTAGCACTGCCGGTATTACTGATGGTAAGAGTCTGACCGCCAGGAGTAGCACTTCCGGAAACGCCGTTAAAGGTCATAGAGGATGGGGAAAGGGAGATTGTAGGCGCAGGAGGAGAACCTGCGTTAACGGTTATTTGCTTGGTGCACTCATCACTGGCAATTGGTTGAAACCAAGTTACTCCCTCTTGCAACATATCCCAGTCAAATTTGTAAGTGCCGGGCGTAGAAGGAGCTGTTGCCGTGTAAACAAAGACCGCGTTGGCGCCGGGAGCAACGGTATTTGAAGGCAATTCTACCCGGCCAAATCCCCATGTGCTGTTATCCTGGGGATCCTGGGCGCCTAACCTGTAAGGTTGGGCGGAATCAACATTCACGCTTTTCCAAGTGTCGCTACCGGTGTTTTCCATAGTAGTGGTAGCGGAAAATTGCTGGCCGACGTAGACAGAAGACGGCGCGACTATGCTGACGCACGCGTCTTGGTGGGGGGTGGAAGCGGAACATTCAGATGGAAGCCAGACCCAGTTGCTACAACTCCCGCTGGAAGGGCCTGACTGGTTACCTGTTTCGCAACTGCCGCCGGAGTCTGTGCACCAGCCGCAACTATACCCTGCGTCGTACGGCACAGCACCACTACAATCAGTACAGGAATCTGAATAAGCATTGCAGGGATCTGAAGAAGGAGGAGTTTGGCAAGTCCCGCCTTGGCAGGTCAGAGTGCCGGTGCAAGGGTTGCCCGAGCTGCAGCAAGCTTTTCCCAATGCGCCACAAGCCGAAGGGGAAGTTACCGTAACGCTCGCGCTGGCTGAAGCGGAGCCTCCCGGGCCGGTAGCGGTGTAAGTAAAAGTATAAGTATAGCCGTCCTGGCAAGCAAGGGTAGCGAGATTGGGGAGACTTCCCGAAGGGCCGGTTATACTGGAAACCGAACCGTTGGTATTGGCAGGGCTACAGCCATCCGCTCCGCCGGGAGTAATCGTCATCTTCGTACTGCCGCCGGTCGCGGCGGTGGAACTCCAAACATATGAAACAGTGCCTACTCCGCCCACAACCGTAGCGGAATTAGAACCATTAACGGTCAGCGAAGCGGTAGGAACGGGATTAACAACCAAGTTATTAGGAGGAACCAGAGTTAAAGTTAGTACTTGCGATTGTGTCGCCCCTGTGGAGTCTGTTCCTAATACTGTAACCGTAACTGTTGTAGCCGTTGTAAACGGGTTAGGGACAACAATTGGAATATCCCCCGTATCGGCGGCTTTAGCCGCCGAACAAACCAGCATCCCGCCTAAAATAAAGCAAAACGCCAGCAAATATTTAAATGATTTTTGTTTCGTCATATTAAAATTTTATTATTACCCATCAAAATTATTATAGCGATTTTTAACTTTCCGCGCAACAAAAGCAAAAGTGGATAATTTTTTAACAAAAATCCCCATTTATCTCCAAAGTTACCAATAAATGCCGTGTTTGAGATAAAAATGAGGATATCAAAAAACCGCCCAAAGGCGGGAAGTTAAATTTGATGATTTTGGATGACTGTTCCGCGTAAAATTTAGGCAATCAATCCGCGCTTGTCCGACGAAGCTTTAGCGAAGCCATGTCCAAATCCTCGTTTATAAAAAATTGGCCGGGGGTGAGTCGGTCTGATTGTCGCAGTGCTTGCGAAATCATTCGAATCACCCCGGTGCGCTCCCCGAAAATCGGGAGCGGCTTAGATGGTCTTGCGGAGGGCGGTGTCTCATTCGCCGCCTCCTATTGAGAATTGCCGCTGCCTGCAATCAAGGCCGACAAAAACGTTCCTGTCGGCGACGGCGTAAAGTGTACGCTGTATGACCGAGCCACTCTGGCAAAACAAGCCGCGGGAAACAAATCCCCGACAACTTGCCCTGTCTGAAGAGCGTCCGCGCCGATGGACAGCGTCGGACCCGTGCACACCGGGTTGTTACCGTCGTCGGTAGACAACCAAGTGGTTACGGTGTCGGGAGCCAGTCCGACGTTTTTGACCACAAACGAAGTTTGTTGTGGATTGCCAACGCCAGCAACAGGAGGCTTGGTCTGAATTTCGCGGCGGACTGTGCCTGCGGGAGATGGCAATGGCGAAGAAGGATCCGCTATGTTCATCTGAACGCTGACGTCAGCGCCCGCGGCTATATCGCGAACCCTCATCAGTTTAAACACGGCAGTCGGCTGGCCGTTGTTCATAATAACGGCCTGAAGCGGCGCGTCGCCGGCAATCTCGCAAGCGTCCTGCAACACCGCAAACTGGTCCAGCAATGCCGGGAGCGCGGGATCACCGACTGTCCCGTAAGCCTGGACGTACACATCGGCACTGCCGATGAAAGGACCGGGAGCCGGGGCGCTTGTGCCGCCAACACCGATTAGATCCACCCATCGGGTGTATGCGACCATGGGCAGGATAATTTGGGGATCCGAAACCGTTCCCCCATTATCGAAAGTCGCCCAAACGCTCGTAGATGACCCGGTTGCCGACATATAGTTGGTATGAGCTTCCAACTCTACGGGGTTTCCCGTTTGGTTGATGACCTTCAACCGAGTTTTTGCAGTAGGATAGTTGCCGATGACGACGAGGGCGTTATACTCGTCGTAGCAACCACTCTCCACAATCCCGTAAATGCCGCAGTTGGCTGGGGCATTGGTTTGCGCTTTCAGAGTCTCCGCGAACAGGAACGCTAAAAACGCGAGAATAACAAAAACCATGCGCTTCATTTTGGGTTCCTCCAACTTTCTTTTTCTGGCAATATTATGGCATATCTTTATAATTTTGTCAATAGTTTTAGCGAAATTTTAAAAACCCTCTTTATTAAAGAGGGCTTTAGTGCTTTAAATAAATATTTTGTTATTGCTCCTAATTATTTACACTCGGCAAAGATTGGCTACTGCAATTCGGTATGCAAGCAGGATAAAGCCAGGAACAAGAACAACCCGGACTTGTTATTAAACTGCCTGCGGGGCCGGTGTTGGAATAATTTAAATTTGGGTCAATATGCTGCCCCGGAGTGACAGTCATAGTTTCGGAGCTAGTCCCGGTGTCTTTCCACACGGCGTTAAGTACCCCGGGAGGGAGGACGGTGATTGTGATGGCATCAAGCGTTCCCGCGCTGTTAGCCAATTCTTCGTTGGTCCCATAACCATCATAACCATAGAGGGTGTAGGTGTAAGTGCCGGGGGCAAGTCCGGAATCGGTAAGACTGCCGGTTGTGGACGAACTGGTAAAAGTTTTGCCGGAAGTTCCGGTTCTAACAATTTGAACGCCATCGGCCGGATTGCTGTTGCTGGTCCAGCTGATTACCGGAGAGTTGGGAGTAGTCGTAGCGGCGCTCATGGTGCCGGTAACCGTAACGCAGTCACCGCCGGTATTTATTTCCCCGGGAGCGCATTGAACACCTTCCACACTGTAAAGAGCGTAAACGTCAAAAGAACCATACCCGCTATATCCCACGCCTCTTGATGACGCAGTCAAATAAATGTTCGCGGTATAGTTGTGGGAATCTACCGCATAGTTATTATAAGAAGTTTGAAGTGTCCGAACCCAGTAAGCCGAGCTGTAAGCAATCCCTCCATTACAGCTATTTGAGCCACAAGGGCAGCTCGGAGGAGGTACCAAGTAATATTGAGACGCTTCCCCAGTTATCTCAGGGTAGATATTATAATCAAAAGATGATAAGTTGTTTGCCCCACTACCACCTTCCACATCTATCGTAAAGTCACCCTGGGCATTATTCCAGGCTAAATTCGTAGAGAGGCAACCTGAAGGTGTTGTACAAACATATCCGGCGGTCCCCTGGTAGCTATAATAGCCGCCATAGCCATAACCTCCGGTATCCCCCTGATAGACTCTGGTAAGATACTTGGTAGTGTCATCGGAAATACTCAATTCCTGATTGGAACCATTTTGGTCGCAGGCAGTATTAGTGCCGCTAGACTGCAAACTATAACTATCAATAAACGGAGTATCTGCCGAAGTGTCAGCCCGCGAATGGCGGGCGGAGACCATAAAAAGGCCGGCAACCGCCAGGATGAGTAAACAGGTTCTTATTGTATTTTTCCAAAAAGGGTGCGCGTAAAATTCCATATATTTACTGTTGATTATAATTTATGGAAGCCATTACTACTTTTGACTCCTGGTTTAGGGAAACTATGTAGCTCGCCTTTTTGTCGGGCAAACTTTTGTGGAAAGTTACCAGGCCTTTTACCGTAGATGTCGCGGCGCTGTCCGGAGCCTGGCCCAGGGCGCTTGTAAGATATTTTGTGACCGCGGCCAAAGACATTGCTGAACTGTAGTTAGCCGTGGTGGTTTGGGTACTCCCCTGCTGTGGCGGAAAACTAAAGGCCGAGGCAAAAGACAATTTTTGGGGGTCAAACTGCACTCCTAACTCGGCTTCAAAATCTTTTTGGGCCACGGGAGTAAGAATTATCCGCGTAACTCCCGGACCCGGAAGCTCGGATTCGTATTTTTTTGCGGGAGCGGAATTCGGGTCCAAAGCCAAAACCTTGTCAAAGCTCGCTTTGGCCTGGGTGAACTGGTTAAGCTGGAATTCGGCTATGCCCTTAAACAGCCAGACATCCGAAACGTTGGGAAATGTCTGTGACATTTGAGTGGCCTGGGTCAGTGCGCCGGCATAATCTTTTTTATCCATTAACAGCTGTTGCAACTGCAGGCGGTCGGCGGCGGTAAACTGCGGCGGTAATGGTATGGGCTTTACGGGTCCGGGAGCCGAAGACCGATAAAAGAAAAATCCGGCAACCGCGACTATAACTATTACCACTGCCGACCAAATCCAAAAACGCTTCCGCGATAATTTGGGGGAAAGCGGCGTAAGAAGTTTATGCGGAACCGGAACGGGAGGCATCGGACTCATCGGACTTACCGGAGGCGCAGGACTTACCGGAGTTACGGGAGGAACCGGATTTGGGGCAATCGGAATCGGATGATATTCTTCCATTTTTTTGTTTCTTGCCTAAATTTTAAACCTAATTTATTATAGCATATTTTAAAAGACACTTAAAAGGGGCTTGCCTAATAAGTAATCCACAGGCAAATTAAAGGGAATTTCTTTAAATAATGAAAGGGCTTATGGGTTTGGTTCCCTCCCCCTTTGAGTTTTATCGAATGGGTCAAGGGAGGGGAAAAAAGCGTAAACGCGTAAGTCCTATAACTATAACTCCTTTACCCTCCCAAACCCGATGGAATCGCTAAAGGCTTTGCCGGCCGGGAGCATTTGCGCGCGGAGGATGGTAAACTCGCCGTATTTATTGTTGATTTTGTCCAGGGCTAAAAGCAGGCGTTTTTGGCGTTCCGCGTCGCCGAACAAACTTAATTGGTTTTCGTGCAGTCTCAACCCGGCTACCGTAACGCCGATGAGTTTGGTACCCTCCGTAGGGGAGGGTTTCAAACCCTCCCCTACGCCGCCTGTCATCATCTTCTCGCATTCCAAAAATATCTCCCGTCCATCCTGCAAAAAATATCCCAGCTTAATACTCTTACCAAACCCTTCATAATTTTTATCGTGGCAATAAAAATGAATAACATTCCCCATCAGCCCTTTTTTGCGCAAACGCCGGCCGACCATTTCGCACAATTTATACAGCACGGGCATAAAAAATTCCGGCTTGCGAAATTCCACGGGCAAAGTATACATATGCCCCATTGATTTTATCTCTTGTTCCTGATGAACGAGCTCTTTCCAGGTTCCCTCAAGTTGCCCGATGTTATACAAATGATGCCCCATAATATTGCCAAACCGGCTGACCAAATGGCTTTTGGGATAATCCCGCAAATCCTTGAGCGTGCGGATGCCGAGCGCGTTTAAATTTTTTTCCTGCCTCCGGCCGATGCCCGGGATGTCTATCAACCGCAATTGATCGTACAATTGATTTTTAATCAAAATGTCGCAATTGCCATCGCCGTAGGGGCGGGTTTGAAACCCGCCCCTACAATGGCCATAAGGCAAGATCACAACAAGTCCATCCGGCTTTTTCATATCCGACCCGATTTTGGCGAGCAGTTTATTTTCCGCGATGCCGATACTGCACCTTAGCCAGTCCCCGACCTCGGTTTTAAACCGCCGCTTAATTTCTTGCGCGATGCTTACGGCTTCTTCAAAGGGGTCTACCAGCTGATATGCTGATAAGCTGATCAGCTGATCAGCTGTCCTGACATTACACGCCTTGGTCAAATCCGCGAACACCTCGTCTATGCTGTAAACTTCCACCGCTGATGTGTAGTCGGACACCACCTTGACCATCAACCGATTAAAATGCCGGTAACGCTCCGGCCGCGTGGGCGTAAGAATAATTTTCGGGTAAAGTTTTACGGCTTCCCAAACCGGCGTGCCGGTTTTAACGCCCCATTTTTTTGCCTCCACGCTGGCCGCGATTATTATGCCGCCCAAATGCTCGCACACGCCTAAGGGCTTGCCGCGCCAGGCTAAATTATCCTGCTGTTCAACAGAGGCAAAGTAGCTGTTCATATCAAGATGCATAATAACGGTCTGCATATCCTTTATCCTTAATCCCTTATCCTTTACCACTGCATGCGATCAAGGATGAAAGATAAAAGATTAAGGATAATTCTATAGTATACTTTCGTTCACCTTTTGTCAATAATAAAAAACGGCGTCATTATTCCGCCGTTTGGATAATGTCAAGGCTATTTTAAGATTTTCAACAGCGCGTATTTTTCGTTATTAAACATTTTAAATCCCTGATTTTCAAACAACAGCACCGAGCCGGTAATGCCCAAAACTTCGTGGATCTTTAACTTTTTTGCTTTTTTTAAGCATTCCTTAATTAACCCGCCGCCAATCCCCTGCCGCCAATAACGCTCTTCCACCACCAGGCTCCGGATTTCCGCCATCCGTTTGGAATACACCTGCAAAGCACAGCACGCGATAATTTCCCCGTTTTTTTCCGCCACAAAAAACTCCTTCAGCCTCGGCAGATTAGTTTGAATAAGCTGTCTTGGATATTTGGCGATTAGCGCTTTAATTTTTTTACGGTCTTTTGGAAGAGACGGTCTTATGTTCATTTTAACTCTAGAAGCTGTCTTAAAAATAATTTGTAGGCTAAATTTTCAGAATTTTGAGCGGATTGGTCCAAATAAATTTTGACGTTTAGCCCAAAGCTAAGCGGAAAAATTTTTTGGGCCAAGACGCCAAAATTCTGGAAATTTAGCCCGAAGGATTTTTAAGATAGCTTCTAATGATGCCCTTGCATTTGCCGGCGAATATGTATGTGGTGTTTTTTATGGCAAACCATAATTGAAGCAATCATAATAAATAATCCCGTCCAATACTCCATGCCGGAAAAAATAGATAAGCCGGCGTAAGGGCTTAACAATATCAAATCTAAAAGCAAGTCGCCCAAAGTCCAGGCAATAACCACAATAAAAGCTTCCAAAAAACTTATGGGGCCGAACCGCCGCGCCAAAGCCGCGGTAATAATTATGGTGGCGGCCCAAAAAGCCAACTGCTGCAGTCCGGCGTTGGCAAAAATTTGATACTTAAAAATCAAGCCTTTAAGCAAAGCCAGAAACAGCCATTGGAGAAAAAAAATTAGCAGGAATTTTTTGGGAGTCATGGAGGCAAGTCGTTAGACTATAGACTATAGACTAAGAACTAAAGTCTAACTACTAAAGACTGTTTAATTTTTTTTGCGCTTTCTTGCTCGCCGCCCGCCGCTTAATAGGCGCAGGCGAAACGACGGCGGTAAAAACCGCCGGGCTTTGGGCTAATTCTTCCAACTGCCACAAATTATCCTCCAGGCGCTCCCTGACTTCGGCCATTTTGCTTTCCGGCGTTTTAGGTTTGGAGCCCGGAAAATAATTCACGGCCACGTGATGGACAAATCCGCGGTGGCTTTTTTCTTCGTAAACTTTTTCAAACCAATAAAGCCCCAGCCAAATACCGTACCACGCGCCAAGCATCAGCATTACAATCAAGACAAAATATTCAAGCACAAAAAACTGATTGTAATTTATGGCCGTGCTAATAACTCCGGCGCCGACCATATAAATAAAAACAAAAAACACCACCTGGCACACAATAGCAAACAGCATCATCCCCAAAATCCCGGTCATTAGCAAATACAAAGATTTTTTCGCCATATAATTTTGTTACTTTTTTATTATAGGATAGTTCTAATTTTAAAGCAACTTCTAAAAAACACTTCACAAAAACCGCTCCCATTTGGAAGCGGTGATTAGACGGTCTGCTCGTATTGTTTAAGCATTGCCCGTTGATCTTGGTTGGCTTTTCTGACAACACCTTCCATTACCCTTCGTTTTTCTTCCGGCGTAGCATCGTTAAAAAATGAGGAAAAATCTTTTTTCTCTTGCTTAGGCTTGCCAAATAACCGTTTTAGCTTTGTGATCATAAAATGTTCTCCAATTCTTCCTTAGTATACACCTTAGGCAAATATTTATCAACGCAGTCTATATTATCAAAAAGTTGTTCAATATTTCTGGTGAAATCCTTAATTATTAAGTTGAGTTCCACTCTATCCCCAAAGTGCGTTTTGGCCATGCTGACATTTTCACGCGCGCGAACAAAAGAGTGGATAAACACTTCTTTTGAAACTCTTCGACCTTCTTTTTCCTCACGGGCTTTAGTAAACGTCCAGGCAACCATCGGGTCTTGAAATAAATAGTAAATAATTACCAGACGATTATGTTTAAGTGAGCGTTCAATATTTTCCATCGCCCGTTCATAAGCAAACGTACCGTCCAATATGGCGTTGATGTTGTTGTACAAAACATAATCAAAAAGTTTGTTTACCCCAATGGTACAGGCGCTCTGAAAAATGTGTGAATTGGCGCCGCTGTAATTTGGAAAAATTACGCGAATATCATCGGCGTCAATTCTTACCGGAAGGTTGCCGGTAAACAACTCTATCAAACGTTTGGATACTTCGGTTTTACCGGCACCGGGCGATCCTGCCATAAACAAAGATATGGGATTTGAGTTGAAATAATAAACCTTAGGGTCAGCAAAACGGGTTATAAGCTCGTCTTTGTGCTCTTTAATATAACTTTCAGCTTCTTTAATCAATTTTTGTTCTTCATCTGACATTTAAGTTAGTTTTTAAAATTTTTTGATACAGCCTAAAAAGCAGATTTTGCCAAATTCAGCCTTTTAACCACAAAGTCTCATAACAAACGCGGGGAAATCTTTAAGAATTGTTTGCGTTTGATCTTTGGACAGGCCAAGTTTTTGCGGAGAGACCGTTTCATCCAAAACTTCCAAACAGCTGTGACGTTCAACAACAAAGCCGAGATTTTCAAAAAACTCGCGCGCGGATTGTTCGTCTTTAAAACGGTTTTCCGTTAAATCGGCGCCGGTTATCTCTTTCATCCGCTTATGACGTTCTTTTATTTTTTCAGCGGATTGTCCAAACAAGCCCTCGGACAAATCCGGGGTTATCCAGACGCCGCCAAAACGTTCCAAAAGCTGATGGACATTCGCGGCAACAATGGCTTTTTCTTTAAAATCCAAATAACGAAGCAAGCCCTCGGTCACAACAGTAATCGGCTCTTGTCTAAATGGTATTACCGCCGTTAAGAGTTCCCGCGCGTTAAGAGCGTTTCCGTCAACAAGATGCAGGTTGGGTTCGCGCGGAACTTTTGATTGTGCCGCCAGCGTTTCTACAATGTCTCTCTTGTCATTTATTACGCCGGGCAAATCAGCCTCAACAAATTCCACTGACGGATCTTGCGCCATTTCAATGCCCCGCGAAGAAAAACCGGCGGCGATTTCAAAAATTTGTTTGCTTCCGCTTGCTTTTACCAAACGGCTCACCAGCCTAAAACGCGCTTCTATTATTGGCGCGGCTTCCGGGTGTTTTAATACCTCAAATTCCTGAAGTTCCTCCGCCGAATATGACCGCCGCATTATTTTATCAAGCTCGTCAAAAATTTCCTTTGAAAATGGAATTTCGGCCAATGTCCTCCGGTAAGCCACGCCCCAAGCAGTCGGGCTTATCTTATCGTACGCATCCGTTCTTTGTTCTAAGGAATCCATACAATTTTATTTCGCGCTCAAGATGCTTTTTTTGTAACTATCAAGATTATCCAACGCCACGCCGGTGCCTTTGGCGACACATAATAATGGCTCTTCGGCCACAAAGCACGGGACGCCCACGCTTTGGGCGATGAAGTGGTCAAGATTACGAAGGAGCGCCGTGCCGCCGGTCAAAACCATGCCTTTGTCGATGATGTCCGAAGCCAGCTCCGGAGGCGTTTCCTGGAGCACGCTTTTTACCGCTTTGGCGATTTCCGTGAGATCTTCGGTAATAGCCGAAACCACCTCGTTTGAGGCAACTGTCACGGTTTTGGGCAGGCCGGAAATCATATCGCGGCCTTTGACTTCCATCACTTCCTCTTCATTTAAAATTACGGCACTGCCGATGTTGATTTTAATTTCCTCGGCCGTGCGGTCACCGATGGCCAGGCCGTGCCGCCGCCGGACAAAATCGACGATAGCTTGGTCCAACCGGTTGCCGGCCACGCGCACCGAAGTGGAATTGACAATACCGCCGAGCGATAATACAGCCACGTCCGTGGTGCCGCCGCCGATATCAATTACCAAATTTCCCCTGGCTTCGGAAATGGGGATTCCCGCGCCGATGGCCGCGGCCACGGTTTCCTTTATTACATAAGCCGCCTTGGCGCCGGCCGCCATAGCCGCGTCCACAACCGCGCGTCTTTCGGTTGAGGTAATTCCGCCGGGCACCGATATCATAACCTCGGGCCGAAAAAACCTGACGTTGCCCAAAGCTTTGTTTATAAAATAGCGGAGCATGGCTTCGGTGACGCGGTAGTCGGCAATGACGCCGTCTTTCATCGGCCGTGAGGCCACAATGGTTTCCGGCGTCCGGCCGAGCATTTCCTTGGCTTCCTGGCCCACCGCCAAAACGCGGTTGTCTTCCAAAGAAATGGCGACCACCGTAGGCTCATTAATAATAATCCCCCGCTTGGGCAGATAAACCAAAGTGTTGGCCGTGCCCAGGTCTATGCCGATTTTCGTTTCAAACATAATAAATCGAATCTGCGAATTAGACGAATCTACGAATGACTACGAATTAACGAATTCGTACTTCGTAGGGATTCGTTGATTCGTTCCATTCGTAGATTCGATTTATTGAATTATAGCAACATAACGGCATTGAAACAAGGCTCAAAATGAGGTAAAATTAACCCATATGACCCAAAGAACCCGCTATTTGCTAATTCTTGCCGGCTTTGTGTTTTTTTTAATGGCCGCTCCGCTGATGGTGCTGTACGTCCGCGGCATAACTTACGACTTTGCCACTAAAACTTTTGTAAAAACCGGAATTATGGGCGTTAGGACCAGTCCGTCCGACGCGACCGTTTTTATAAACGGAAAGGTTAAACGCCAAAGCCAGGGCGACATCGGGTTTTTAGTTCCCGGCGCGTACCAGGTGGAAATAAAAAAAACCGGCTACTCGGACTGGAGCAAACGGCTGAATGTGGACGCGGGCCAGGTAACCTGGGCCAACCCTTCTTTTGGCAGTATTTATTTATTTTTAAAAAACCCTCCGGCGCAAAATCTGGCGCAGGGGGTTTTGGATTTTTACAGCCAAAACGGAAACTTAGTTTATCTTACGCCGCAGAGCGCCGTCGTCGCCGCTTCCGATAATTTATCCTCGCGGCAAGTCTATCCCCTGCCCAAAAATGTCACCGAAATTTTGACCGAGGATGCCTCGGGTCAAAATTTCATTTTATCAAACAATTCGGCCGCGACTTCAACTCCCGAATTTTTGGTATTTAATAAAACGTCCGGCACATTTATCGATATAAGTTCCCTTTTCCCGAATGCCGTTAACCCCGTTAGGGAACCGTCGGCGGTAAACAGTAACCATCTCCAAAATAATTTACAATCAATGCCGGCTTCGTCAGCGGCATCCTCTAACGGGGTTAAGTTTCAATTCGGCTCAAACGGGGAGCTTTATGCTTTAAGCGATAATTTTTTATATTCGGTTGACTTGGAAAATAAAATTAAAACCGCCATTTTTAACGGCGTGAGATCTTTTTATTTCCAGGGCGGAGAATTATATTACATTCAACAGACCGGGCAAAGCTACGGGCTTTTTGACAGCCAGGCGCCTTTTAGCCAAAACCAGCTTCTGGTGGCCGGCCTGCCCGACTTTGATTCGGGCGATTTGTTTGTAACTCTTGAAAAGGAAGTTTTTTTGCTGGCGGACAATAAACTTTATTTAGTAAGCTCCAATATGCGGCAGATTTCCGACAACATTTCCATCTTTAATTTTGACCCGAACAGCTCTCTTATATCGCTAATCCAGTCCGGGGAATTTGATTACTACGATCCGGTCGGAATGAATTTAAATTTTGTTACCCGCAGCAGCGAAACTTTGGCCAATCCGCGCGTGCTAACCGGCATCGGCAACGCCTTTTTCCTGCAAGACGAAAAGCTTATGGTCATAGAGCTTGACGCGCGCGACAACCAAAACCAGTACCAGCTTTATCAGGGAGCCAATGTTAAAAAGTTTTTTGTGGACGGCGCGGGAAAAAATGTTCTGCTTTTGGACAACGGGGAGTTAAAAAGTTTGGTTGTTAGATAATGTCAAATCTGCTGTGCCGTCTATGCCGCTTCGTCTATGACCTGATTAACCAATTTGTCCGCTTCCTTATTTTGTTCCCTTGGAACGTGATGAAATGTCACGTTTTTAAATTGGTTGCGGAGTTTTAAAACTTCCGCGGCCAACAGCTTAAGCGTCGGTTCTTTTATTTTATATTGGCCAATCATTTGGCGCACAACAAGTTCGCTGTCCATGCGGATCTCGAGGTCAACTTTATTCCCCTCTCCCTTTGGGAGAGGGGTCAGGGGTGAGGGTTTTTTCGATAATTCCCTAGCCTTCTCCAACGCTAAAATCAGCGCCTTGTATTCGGCCACGTTATTTGTCGCCTCGCCGATGTATTGCTTATATTCGCCGATGATTTGGTTATCATCAGCGCGAATAACCACGCCAATCCCCGCCGGCCCGGGATTTCCCCTGGCCCCGCCGTCTGTATTTATAATTAGTTTTGACATTTAAAATTTATAATTTGAAATTATTTTGAATAATTAGACCTATTAGAAATTAGAATAATTCCTAATCCGATTTTCTAACATCAATAACCCTCAATTTTACCCCTTCCCTTCCGTTCCAATTGTCCGCGATAAGTTCCGCAGCTACGTCTACAGTATCGCCGATTTTTAAACTTTTGGCAAAATCCGGGGCGTTAAACATAATTCCGGATATTTCCTGGCCGCCTCCACCACCTACGGCGTCATCCTGAGGGAGTGCATCCGACCGGCTTGTCCGCCGAAGCTTTAGCGAAGGTGGAAGGATCCCTTTATCCGCAATCTGAGATTCTTCCCCCTCGCTCGGATGCACTCGCTCGGGGTCAGAATGACGCCGGAAAAACGATACAAACTTTATCTGCAAATGCTGATTTTGCTTGCCGACCATGCGCACCGATGATACTTGGAGGTTAGGAATCAAAAATTTGGGCGTAACATTATCCACCCCAAAAGGTTCTAGCCGAAGCAACAATTGACAATTAACGATTGACAATTGACCGGGGGACAACTCCGCTTCCAGCTCCAAAACTTTTTGCGACTTTTCATTATTTATATTTTCCTCGGCGTATACCAGAAGCTTCTGGTAAAAAAGCTCAAATTGATCGGCTTGCAAACTCAATCCCGCGGCTTGCTTGTGGCCGCCGAATTTGGACAAATGTGCGGAAGAAAATTTCAACGCCTCCAACATATTAAACTCGCCGGCTGTCCTGGCCGATCCTGTGCACAAGTTTTCCGTCCTCTCCAAAACAATGGTCGGCTTATAAAATTCCTCGGCCAGTTTTCCCGCCACCAAACCCATTATGCCTTTTGGCCAGCCCTCGCCCACCAACGCCAAAACTTTTCGCTCTTTAAGCAGTAAAACTTTTTCTTTGGCTTCGCTCAAAACCGAGGCCGTCAGTCCCTGCCGCCGCGCGTTTATAGCTTCCAGATTGCGGGCTTTTTCTTGCGCCTGATGAAGGTCTGTTTCCATCAACAAATTCAAAGCAATCCCGGCGTGCTCCAGCCGTCCGGCGGCGTTTAAGCGAGGCGCTATAATAAAGCCAAGTGTATAAGTATCAAGCTTAACGAGGGTAACCCTCGGAGCCCGAGGGTTACCCTCGTTAATTAACCCGGCTGATTCCATCAAGGCGCGAAGGCCAATCCATTTAGTTTTAGCCAATACCTGCAAGCCATATTTTACCAATATGCGATTTTCGCCAAGCAGGCTGTGGCAGTCGGCCACGGTGCCAATAGCTACGAGATCCAGGAGCCATTTTTCCCAGCCTTTAATTCCCTGCTGCCTGTTGCCTACTGCCTTTCCCCTGCTCAATATTCCGCAAGCCAGCTTAAAAGCCACCCCAACCCCGGTAATTTCCCGGTACGGATAGCCGTCATCAGAATTTTTAGGATTTATCAGCGCGTAAGCTTTTGGAACTTCGCCGATAATTTCGTGGTGGTCGGTGATAATTAAATCTATTTGATTTGCTTTACAAAATTCCGCGGCGTCAACGGAATTCGTCCCGCAGTCAACGGTAATGATTATCTTTGATCCTTCATCCTTTATCTTTTGTAATGCCTCAATATTGACTCCGTATCCTTCCGAAAAACGATCCGGAATATATGACGCCACTTCAACCCCTAAATATCTAAAAGTCTGCCCCAAAACAGCGTTGGCGGTTATGGCGTCGGCATCGTAATCACCGTAAACGCAAATTTTTTCCCGGCTGTCTATTGCCTTCCAAATCCGCTCCACCGCTTTTTCCATATCCTGAAACAAAAACGGGCTGTGCAAGTTTTCGTATTTCGGCTCCAAAAAATCCTGAATCTGCTCTTTCTCAAGCAGCCCTCTATTATAAAGCAACTGCGCCAGCAATACCTGATCCCCCTCTCCCTTTGGAAGAGGGTCAGGGTGAGGGTTTGATGATAAAAAACCGATGATCTTTCCCTTAGCCTCCTCCGGCACCCCTGGTTTTAATTTCCAAATTTTTGCCATATACTCTATTTTATCAGTTAAAGTCAATAAAGTGTAGTCTATCAAATATCGCTTTTACGGCCAAAATAAAAAAAATCCTTTTGCATTAACGTACTAGTACACTAATGCAAAAGGAATGATATTCATCTTCTCCTGGGCACCTCGTCCATTTCAGTAAAAAGACTGACGCCCGTCATTTCCACTGGCTTGGGCAAACCAAGAAGTTCTAAAATTGTCGGCGCCACGTCGGAAATCGCGCCGGCGGGGACAAAAGTGGATAAAAATTCGTAATTTATACCAACGGTTTTGGAAAATTTAAATTCATTGGCTATGAGCAAAAACGGCACGGGATTGGTGGTGTGGTCTTTGTCTATGTCGCCGGTTTTGGGATTTATCATCTGCTCGCAATTGCCGTGGTCGGCCGTAATTATCAGCGCGGCGTCGGCCATGAGGCACGCGTCCATAACTTTTTTTAAACACCGGTCCAAAAATTCCACGGCCTTTATGCCGGCAGTCAAACTGCCGGTGTGTCCCACCATATCGGCGTTGGCAAAGTTGGCCGCAAAAAAATTGGTTTCCGTGGAAATTATTTTTTTTGTCAGAATATCCGTCAGTTTTTCCGCTGACATTTCCGGATGGTCAGCATAATTACGGCTGTTGTTTTCGGGACTGCTGATAATTTCCTGCTCCTCGCCCGGAAACTTTTCCGTCCGTCCGCAGTTAAAAAATGCCGTCACATGAGCGTATTTTTCGCTCTCGGCAATATGAAATTGGCTTAAATGACTTTGGGATATTACTTCGGCCAGATTATTTTTTAAACTTATATGATCAAAGGCGACTTTCACGGGCAACTCCGGCGCGTATTCGGTCATAGTGGCAAAATACAAATTCTGCAGAGGTTTTTGCGGCCTAAATTCGGCCGGCAACGCATCCGGCTGAACAAAAGCCCGTGTAAGCTGGAGCGCGCGGTCGGAACGAAAATTTATAAAAATCACGGCGTCGTTATCGGAAATTTTGCCAACCGGCAAACCGCCTTCGTCAACAATAACCGTGGGCTTTATCATTTCGTCAAAAATTTGGGATTGATAACTTTTTTTTACCGCCTCTTCGGCCGAATGCGCGGTATCGCCCTTGCCGTAAACCAGCGCCTGATAAGTCATCAGCGTTTGCCCAAAATGGCCGCCTCTGTCCATTGAATAAAACCTGCCGGTGACTGTGGCCACTTTGCCAACGCCGGCTAATGAGATTCTTTCATTAAGCGTTTTTAAAGTTTCCGGCGCGATTTTCTGGTCAGTGTCCCGGCCGTCGGTAAACATATGGATGTACACTTTTTTTTGCCCGTTGTTCGCGGCCATAGAAAGCAGGGCATACAGATGCTCATCAAAACTGTGTACGCCGCCCGGGCTGACAAGCCCCATTAAATGCAAAGCCGAATGATTGTTTTTGGCGTGGTTTATGGCTTCCAAAAAAATCGGATTTTTAAAAAACTCCCCGCTTTGGATGGCGGCGGTTATGCGCGGCAAATCCTGGCCCACAATCCGTCCGGCTCCCAAATTTAAATGGCCTACTTCGCTGTTGCCCATTTCGCCCCAGGGCAAACCGACCAAAGGGCCGCTCGCCTGCAAAGTCAAAGAAGGAAAATTGCTGACAATAAAATTCAGGTTCGGAGTTTTGGCCCGCGAGATAGCATTACCAAAACCCTCCGGCGCTACGCCGAAGCCGTCTAAAATTATAAGTGTGACTTTTTTGTAAATTTTGTGTTTCATAAATATGATACCAATATACTAAATATACGAATGATACCAATAATACTAATCTTGAGTAATCCGTATTATTAGTATCATCAGTATTTAAATTCGTATATTAGTATCATATAATTGCTTCTATCTCCAGCAACCGATTATATTTCGCCAACCGTTCCCCGCGACAAGGCGCGCCGGCTTTTATGTATTCCGCGTTCACAGCCACGGCCAGGTCGGCGATAAAATCATCTGATGTCTCCCCGCTTCTGTGCGAAATGACGATTTTATATTTATTTTTTTGCGAAAGTCTAACGGCCGCCAAAGTTTCCGTTAGCGTGCCGATTTGGTTTAGTTTGATTAAAACCGCGTTGGCGATTTTTTGGGTGATGCCCATTTGGATTCGTTGCGGATTGGTCACAAACAAATCGTCGCCGATGAGCAAAGTTTTATCGCCCAAATTTTGAGTTAAAAATTTCCAGCCCAACAAATCGTCCTGCGCGCAACCGTCTTCTATTGCCATAAGCGGATATTTGGCCAGCCATTTTTTGTAGACTTGATAAATGTTGGCCGACGTGGCGGACATTTTGCCGGCCTTGAATTCGTAAATGCCTTTTTTCTCGTTAAAAAACTCGCTGGATGCCGCGTCCAGTCCCAAAGCAAAATCCCTCCCTAGTTTATATTTTGCCGATTTTATTGCGGCCTCAAGTTGTTTAAACGCGTCTTCATTGGAAGAAAGTTTTGGCGCGAACCCGCCCTCATCGCCTACCGAAGTTGCGAGCCCCTTAGCCGCGAGTTGCGATTTTAACGCGTGATACACTTCCGCGCCCATTCTTAGCTTATTGGCAAAATTTCCCCTAAGCGGAACAAGGAAAAACTCCTGCACATCCAAACCGCTGTCCGCGTGCACCCCGCCGTTTATAACATTAAAAAACGGGGTCGGTATTTTATACGCTTCCCTCCCCCTCTGGGGGAGGGTCAGGGAGAGGGTTTCATCGTCTGGCAAATACATCCCCCTCAAATACTCAAAAAGCTCCCTTTTTTGGCATTTTGCGGCCAGCCTGGCCGAAGCGAGCGAAACCGATAAAATGGCGTTCGCGCCAAGTTTGGCCTTATTGTCCGTGCCGTCCAGCTCTATCATCATTTCGTCAATTTTTTGCTGATCCCCGCAAGATATCCCCTTAACAGCCTTAAATATCTTTTCTTCCACATTCCGGCAAGCCTTAAGCACGCCCTTACCGCCATACCGCTTTTTATCCCCATCCCGGAGCTCCAAAGCCTCATGCACCCCGGTAGAAGCCCCGCTGGGCACGCTGGCCTTAGCGCTAATATCTCCCGCCCAAACCGTGGTCTCCACCGTCGGATTTCCCCTACTATCCAACACCTCCAAAGCCCTAATTTTTGTTATCTTCATTGGTTTTGATGTCTTAATTGCGTTTTAATACCCATATTATAGCACAAAAACGCCTGCAAAGCGTTTATTTTTAAATTTAATGAACTGATAATATATGTGGCTAACCTTGTTTATTTTTTTCACTTCTAATTCCCGCAAGCAAAGCTACCGCCACCACCAAACAAACCAGTATAGAAAAAATCAATTCTTCCAAGTTGCTCTTACCAATATAAATCCCCAAGGTTTTGCTTCTATCAAAATTCCAAGCGTTCCAAAACGTAGCTATGGGGTCTACGATAAAAAACAAAACAACTCCCGCAAAAGTCGAAAACCAAATAAATTTTTTATTTTCTGAAATTAATTTTTTGTACTTCAAAAATGCAAAAATTAATACCGGGGCAAAAAAGACGAAATCCAAAAATAAATAGCTAAATTTAATCATACATTTTTTTATAACACAGCAATAAGATAACGCACAACTCTTGGGGAACCAGCAATAAAAATATGTATTCCTCCAAGGGAAGCCCCAGGAAAAAAGAACCTATTGTATTGTCATAGTACCAAACATGCAAGGCCGTGCTGGCAACTAAATTAAATATCAGACCCCAAATAAATGACAAGGTCGCAATTTCTAAAATAATTTTTTTAAATTTTATCAAATAACGCCACCACAGCGCCCACAAAATGATAGAGGGAGTAATCACAAAAATAAGATGCCAGCGTAAATAAGGCAAGCCGTTCCAAATGTTCATAGATGAACCCATTGGCCTATTAAATAAAAGAGCACCCCTGCTCCGCCCCAAAATGGAATGCTAAAATAGCTGGTGTAATCGCCAAGCTTGGCGTAACTATAGCTATAAATCTTATGCCTAAAAACTGAAGCGGCAAACCATCCCAGTAAATATTCAGCGCCGGTTCCAACCAGTGCAGAATAAAGAAACAGACCCAAATAATCGGTGCTGGATTTTATAATTAAAGCCAACAAACCCCAGATTGGAATCGAAATAAAACTAATCTGTTCAGCTCCGACAAATCGGTTATGCAAGCGAACCGGTTTTTGAAAAAATTTATTTACCACACGATAAAAAATAAACTCTAAAACAAATCCTGTCAGTATCACGCCAAGAAAAAGTTTAAAATCGCTCATATTTTTATTTCAAAGCTTCTAATACTTCGCCCAAATCTTGATTAATTCATTTAAAGCCCAAGTACCTAAACCGGCAAATGCCCAAAATGGAGCCGAAAGATAGGAAGTTGTGCGGTTGAGTATCCCGTATCTCTCATAAATCCACAAATGCTTGCCGGTTATGTTCAAATAAGTGTAGCCAATTGTCGCTTCCAAAAATGGCCCTAAAATCAACCACGCTAAAAAAACTAATATCACTACCCCCCCCCTCATACAAATATAAAAAATAGGAGCTGATTAAAGGGATAATAAAAATCAAAAGAAACTCTGTAAAAAATAACTTCTTTTTTATACCCAGATAATACGAGGTTAACAGCAAACCGGCCGGGACAGATAAAATATAAATTACGTAAACCATAATTATTAGTTTAATTTTTTATTGACAATTTTATACAACACAATCACAAAATAAGGCACGACTATCATAAACAAATTTTCTTCAATTGGCACGTTAAAAACACGAATACCGATAGTTCCGGTTCCGGGAAAGCTCCATATGCCTTTCGATACAGCATAAAAATCCATTGGCATCGTCAAGATCCATACTAAAAGAAAAAAAACGATTCCTTCTTTAAAGGAGTTAAATAAACGAATTTTAAAAGCTAACTGCAGTAACAAACCCATCAAAAAACAAATTGATAATAGAGTAAAGTATATCATATTTTTATTTCAAAGCCTCAATCCCCGGCAGTTTTTTGCCGATGATTGCTTATTCAAGATCCACCAGGCCCAGGCTGATTTCCAGGGCTGTGTTTAGTTTTTGGAATTCGGAGCCAGAAATCCTGCCCAGATGTTTTATTAACCTGCTTTTGTCTATGGTACGCAACTGATTAAGCAAAATTTTAGATTCAACTTCAAGCCCTCTTAAGCCGCCGCCGGAAAGTAAAACTTCAGTCGGATACAAATCTTCCGTATTTTTGGAGGTTATGGCGGCCACTATGGTAACCGGGCTGTAACGGTTGGCAATATTGTTTTGCAATATCAAGGCCGGCCTGGTCTTTTTTATTTCCGCGCCGATTGTCGGGTCAAAATTCACCAAATAGATTTCTCCCCGTTTGGGAAAAATTATTTCTTGTTTTTTTGTTTTTTTTCTTTTTGCCATATATCTTCCTCTAAAGGAAACCACTGCCGGGCCAAATCCAAATCACGCCCAGCGTTGGCTAAGGAGCCTTGTTTTAACTTCTGCCTTAAGCCGGCTTTCTGTTGGGATTGAAAATAATAATTTATGGCGGAAACTATAAAATTACTCCGCTCCCCGGGTCTTGCCGCATGGTCTAAGGTCTTTATGGTTTCCTCCGGAAGCATAATGTTTATTCTTTTGTGCATATTATTGGAAATTAACTCTTTATGTCATTATACACACCTTTTGTGTGTATGTCAAATGAGTTACTTTAAAGCCTCAATCCCGGGAAGTTTTTTGCCGGCGAGGTACTCAAGCATGGCGCCGCCGCCGGTAGAGACGTGGTCGTAGTGCTCAAATTGGTGGGCCTGGCGGATGGCGTCAACGGTTTCCCCTCCTCCGGCCACCACATAGGCAAAACCTTTGCCGCGGCCGCCTATAAGCCGCGCCAGGGACATAGTGCCGGTATCAAACGGCTTTTTTTCAAACATACCAAGCGGTCCGCTCCAGACAATGGTTTTGGCTTCTTTGATTATTTTAGCGTAGGCTAAAATTGTTTTGGGGCCGATGTCCAAAACCATTTCGGTATTTTTTATTTCATAAGGCGCGCAAACACGGATGGAATCTTTTTCCATTTTTTCGTTGGTCACGACAACATCCAGCGGCAAGTTTAACTTATCTTTAAAATTCTTTTCAATTTTCCACGCGGTTTTCTCCTCGGATTCTTCAATTTTGGATAATCCGACTTCCAAACCTTTTGCCTTAAACATCAAACTGGCCACGCCGCCGCCGGTTAAAATTTGATCCGCCTTTTCCCCCAAATGCTCCAGCGCCCCGACTTTTTCCGAAAGCTTGATTCCGCCGGTCATAAGCACAAACGGCGGTTTGCTATGCTTAAGCAAAATATCCAGCGCTTTAATTTCTCTTTCCAAAAGCAGGCCGCAATAACTTTCCAAATGCTTGGTCACACCGACTGTGGAAGCACTGGCGCGATGGTCCACGCCAAAGGCGTCGTTAACGTAAACATCGGCAAAGCTTGAAAGTTTTTTTGCGAATATCGGATCGTTTTCTTCCTCGCCCGGATAAAAGCGCAAGTTCTCCAAAAGTATTACGTCCTTGCGCGGAGCCATAGAAAGCCGTTCGTGGTGCTTCTCGTCGGTAATATCGCCTTTATAAAAAATTAGATGGTTAATTTGATAATCAGGCAAAGCGTAATCAGTTTCCACAAATTTGTAACCCAAAAGCTCCGCCATTACCCGCGCCACGGGTTCCAGGCTAAAGGCCGGATCTTTTTTACCTTTTGGCCTGCCCAAATGCCCGCAAACTATTACCGTATTGCCGTCGGCCTGCAAATGTTTGATGGTTGGAATAATCTGCTCAATCCTAAAAGCGTCGCTAACCTTGCCATTATCTATCGGCACGTTAACGTCTACGCGCAAGAGGACGGTTTTATTTTGGATTTTTGAAGTTCTAAGATATTTAACGGCCATAATGCGGGAGGCTTGAAAAGATGAAAAAAATTCTAATTGACGCGAGTAATGAAGGCAAAATATAAACCAAAAATGTTAAGATTAAGTAACGGGTCAATAACCGCTCTTGGTTTTGCCTAAACAAATAAGCGATAGCCGCAACAAACACAGAAAGGCTCACCGCACCGTTTATAACATAATTGATAATTCCAATTGACGGTAAATACTGGAAATAAATTACCGAGCCGGACTGCAAGAGAATTATCAATATCGCGCAGACGGCGGCAAGTACCAAATTAACAAGAAACCATATCTTCATATTTTTATAAAATTAATTGAAATTTTCCGACCATTATCGCTTCCTCAACCAGTCTATGGCTGTAACCGTACTCGTTGTCATACCACGCCACGACTTTTACAAAGTTTCCGTCCACGACTTGGGTTAAGAGGGTGTCCACTATGCAGGAAGCCGGATTGCCGACTATGTCGGCCAAGACAATCTGTTCATTGGAGACTTCCATTATTCCTTTATATTTGGGCTGGCCGGCCGCTTCCGTAAATGCTTGATTAATTTCTTCTTTGGTCACGTTCTTTTTGAGCAATAAGGTAAAGTCAGAAAGTGAGCCAACGGGGGTCGGCACGCGGAAAGACACCCCGTCAAATTTTCCTTTTAACGACGGGATGGCCTGCGTTGCCGATATGGCCGCGCCGGTGGTCGTCGGGATGATATTTATCGCGGCGGCGCGCGCGCGTCTTAAATCATTTGATTTTCCTCCGGGCGGCGGCCCGTCCACAAGATTTTGCTCGGCCGTGTAGCTGTGGATTGTGGACATAAACGCTTTTTCCACGCCGAATTTTTCGTTCAGCACTTCCAGCACCGGCGCAATACAGTTGGTGGTGCACGAAGCGTTACTGATAATATTCTGGCCGGTGTATTTATCCTGGTTCACTCCAAGTACTATTGTCGGCGTTATTCCTTCGTCTTTTGCCGGCGCGCTGATAATAACTTTTTTGGCTCCGGCTTTAAGGTGCGCTCCGGCTTTTTCGCTGTCGGTAAACCTTCCCGTAGATTCAATCACCACATCCACGCCCAGCTTTCCCCACGGCAAAAGCGCGGGATCTTTTTCCGCGGACACCGGATATTTTTTTCCGTCTACAATGATGTTGGTTTCATCAAATTCCACCTTGCGATGATAGCGGCCATAAACGCTGTCATATTTTAGCAAGTGCGCCAAAACAGCGGTGGAGGTTAAATCATTTATACCTGCCACCTCCACTTCGGGGTGCTCCAAAGCTACCTTAAACGCCTGCCGGCCGATTCTGCCAAAACCGTTTATTCCAAGCTTTACCTTCTTCATTTTGTTCCTTTTCAATAAATCGAATCTACGAATGGAACGAATCAACGAATCTCTACGAAGTACGAATTCGTTAATTCGTAGTCATTCGTAGATTCGTCTAATTCATATAGTATATTCGATTTCTTATTAATCTTTTTTCTTGCTGACCATCTCCATTATTTCTTTTTTTATTTTTTCATCCGCTATTTCAATAACCTTAAAATCTTTTAACCTTTTCAGCTCGGCTTCCATCTCGTGCTTTTTAAGCAACCCCGCTTGCGGCCCGACCTCTTGGACAACGGAGCCGGCGTTAATGGGACCCCAACGCAGGGCCTCACGATGAGGCAAGCCGTGAGCCAAAGCCGCAATATAGGCTGTGGTAAACGCGTCGCCCGCGCCCGTGGCTTCAATAAGCGGGCCGGGATATTCCGCGATATAATAAAATCCTTCTTTGCTGTAACTATAAGCGCCGCGGCGGCCGTCGGTCAAGGCGATTGCCTTGGGTCCCAACTTCATCAGCTTTTTACAAAGCTCCTCCGGGTCGCGCCCGCTTTCGCCCACCCAGCTTTGCGCTTCTTCCACGTTTACCGATAATAAATCTGTATGCCCCAACATCAGTTTATTTTCTTCCGGCCCGGCCCTAAGCTGAAAAGTCCCCGGGTTAAAACCCAAACGAACATTATAGCGGTCCAGATATTTTGCCAAATCCTGATAAATTGTTTCAAAACCCAAACCCATGCTCGTTAAGTATATCCACGATGAATGGACAAACGGCGGCAATTTATATTTCCGGTGTTCGTGGTAAACAAAAATCGTGCGTTCGCCGTCGTGGCTCAGTACCGTAGAAGCATTGGTCGGGTGTTTGTCATTTTTGATAATGTAGCGGGTGGACACGCCTTCCTTTTCCATTTTGTGCACAATTTCGCGTCCGCCGGTGTCGTGCGCCACCACGCAATAATACGCCGTCCTAAGGCCCAGTCGGCTGCTTCCCACGGCGTTATTGGCCGCGTTGCCGGCCACGGTGCGATAGAATTTGTCCACAGGCAATTTATCGCCCCAATTAATTATAGCTTTTTTAACGCCGCCAATTTCCTTTATTTCCACGTCCTTAACAATCAAGAACGTGTCTATTGTCGGATCGCCGATGCTGATAATATCAAACATAAGCTAGTGATTAGTGCTTAGCGAATAGAGAATAGGATAAGTCACCACTTTTTTTCGGATAATTTAGTGTTTTTAATTAAACTGGCCAACATTTTCTGGACTTCAATAACCAAGCCATCTGCTTTTGAATAATCAATATTCTGATATTGCGACTTTGCAACTATGAGATGAGTTTCCAATTCCGTAGCAGATCCGAATGAAATATTTAAAAATCTTATAAACTCAATCTTATGATTTCTCGCCCAGCCTTCCGCTATATTTGCCGCAATGGAAATTGCCGCTCTTATCATCTGTGGAACCAAAATAAACTTTTCCTCAGATGGCAACTGTTTGCAAATCTTATAAATATCCTTTACTAATTCAATTGCCTTTTGCCAAACTATCAAATCTTTATAACTTTTTATTGGCATATATCGTGTCTTATCCTATTCTCTAAGCACTATTCTCTATGCACTTCTTTAGCTTTTTCTTTTTAGCACCTTCCTCACCGCCGCGATAACCGCCGTTTTTCCCATCCCAAATTTTTCTATCAGCTGGTCCGGCTCGCCGGACTCGCCAAAAGTGTTGGGCATGCCGACCATTTCCACCGGCACCGGATAATTCATCGCCAGCGCCTCGCACACCGCCCTACCGCAGCCGG
>CAZQFQ010000003.1:0-48954 GCA_964592725.1 uncultured Candidatus Saccharibacteria bacterium
AAAAATTAGAAAGGAAATAAAGTTTTTCAAAAAAATTGGAGGAAATTTTAAGCGGTTTGCCTAAAATTTACGAAACAGTGGTTGCCCTGCACCTGCAGCACGATTTAACTTTTCAGGAAATTTCCGAAATCTTAAACGAATCCATCAATACAGTTAAAAGCCGTTATAGGCGGGCATTGCTTATGATCCGCCAAGGCTTTGAACGGCCTTAAGCTTAAATTGCACCAAAAAGCCTAATATATCGTATAATTAACACTATGGAAGAAACCAACCCAAAACAAATTAAAGGCCAAACGGCCTTGGAGCAGGCTTTAAAAAGCCACTTTGAACAAAACCAATTGCCGGATTTTGGCAATTACCTTTTGAATAAAATCTTAAGCCGCGTAAATTATCAACGCCAGCTTAAAATTTTAAAACCCAAACTTTGGACCGCCATCGGAGTTTTTTTAACCGGTTTGGGGCTTTTGGTCTTAGCCGCTGACGTTTCCTTTAGAGCTTTTGCCCAAACACCGACCTCACATTATTTTGCTTTAATATTTACCGATTTTAGCTTAATAATGGCCAACTGGCAGGATTACTCTTTGGGAATTTTGGAAAACCTGCCCCTGGGAGCCATGGCTTTGCTTCTTTCGTGTTTGCTCGGCAGTATTTTGCTGGTGGATTTTTCAACGCACCGCTTTTTAAATTTTCGCAAAACATTAAACTCTCTGCATTACGAGCCCCGCCACAAATTAGTTTAAACCAGAACCTATCTTAAAATTATAAATATCCCATACCCATATGGAAACTATCAATGAGACAAAAAATAATCGGCCGGAAAACAAAACCTCAAAACCGGACGCAAGTCCTAAATCTTCCCAAACCCCGCATTCCCGAATTTTTAAAATTGTAGTGACGCTATTGGCGGAACTCATCCTTTTAATCGGAGTTTTTTCCCTCGGCATGAACGTGGGCTTTAAAAAGGCCGGCTTTACCTACGACTGGAGCCAAAATTATTCCAATAATTTTGGCGGTCGTCTTACGCCGATTCAGGCGCCTCCTAACAGCCAACTTTTTAATGCGCACGGACTGGACGGCACGATATTAACGATTGATAAGGGCTCTATAATATTAAAAGACGAAGACGGAAACGAAAAAACGGTGGATGTTTCGGCCCAGACAACCATACGGCAAAATTTTAAAAATATAACCGCCGCGGATTTAAAAACGGGCGAAGAAATTGTTGTTATCGGCGAACCAAACCCGCGGGGCCAAATTGAAGCAAAATTAATCAGAGCTTTAAATTAACACCGGGCTTAGACAGCCCTTTAAAAAATATGACAACCGATATTCCCGCCCAAAGCGGAAACAAACTTTTTAAATCATTGGCAAATAACAAAAAAAAACTCGCGGCAATTATTATTGCCGTTTTAATCATCGGCTGGTTTGTTTACCGTCACTATAATACTTCCGCCGCCCCCACGACCTATCTGACGGCAACTGTCCAAAAACAAACGGTTATCTCCACGGTTACGGGAACGGGGCAGGTGTCTAATAACCAAAGCGTGAATATTACTCCCCAGTCCAGCGGAAAACTCACCGCGGTCAATTTTAAACAAAACGATACGGTAAAAGCGGGGGATATAATTGCCATTGTTGATGAGACCGATAACACCATCGCCTTAAATCAGGCCCAAGCCGGATTGGCCAACGCCCAGGCCAGCTATGACGAAGTTATGGCCGGCTCTACGCCCCAGGACATCCAGCTGGCGGAATTAACCGTCGCTTCCGACCAGGAAGCTTTGGCTAACGCCACCTCCAGTTTGGCAACCGTCATCAAACAGCAAAACCAGGCCGTAGCAAACGCGCTGAGCAACTATTTAAACGGCGGTCTTGAGGCCGTGCCCAACACCAATAACGTCGGCACCGGCGCTATCACAATCAGCGGGACATACTCCCAAACGGTCCAGGGATCATACACAATTACCGCTTACAGCACGGGCGGCGGCTTGCAATTTAATTACACCGGACTGGAGTCGGGAAGCGGCCAGATAAGTAAAACAACGCCGATCGCTTTGGGGACAAGCGGGCTGTATATACTATTTTCCGGAAATATTAATAACAATGATTCGTGGACCATATCCATTCCAAACCCGATGGCGTCAAGCTACTCAAGCAACAGCAACGCTTACCAAAGCGCGCTTACAAACCAGCAGTCGGCCATAACCAACGCGCAAAATCAGGTCCAAAGCGCCCAAAACAAACTTCAGCAAGATCAGATAAACCTGGAGGTCAAGGAGGAACCGCCGACCCAACAACAGGTGGAAAGCGCCCAGGCCCAGCTGACCCAGGCGCAATCCCAGCTGCAAAACGCCCAAATCAACTACAACAACAATATTTTAAAAGCGCCCTTTGACGGCGTGATTGCGCAGTTAAACAACCAAGTAGGGGATCAGGTTACCGGCTCAACCGTAGTCGCGACAGTTGTGGACAATCAGCCGCTCGCGATAGTCACCTTAAACGAGGACGACGTGGCCCAAATCGCGCTTGGCGACAAGGCGACCATGACCTTTAACGCGATTGACGGGTTGACTATAACCGGCAAGGTGGCGGAAATAGACAACATCGGCACGGTCAGCCAGGGCGTGGTCAGCTACAACGTCAAAATTTCTTTTGACACTCCGGATCCGCGCATTAAGGCCGGCATGAGCGTTTCCGCCTCTATAATCACTCAAATTGCGGCCGACGTGTTAACGGTACCCGACTCCGCGGTACAAACCCAAGGATCAACTAACTACGTACTCACTTTGGATCCCAAACAGACGCAAAGCGTGGCCGGCCAGACCGGGGTAACTTCCAGCGCTCAACCCAAGGAGGTGGCGGTGGGGGTCGGCATTTCCGACGACACCAACACCGAAATTACCAGCGGCTTAAATGAAGGGGATACCGTAGTGACTCAAACCATAAACGCAAGCGCCGCCAAATCGGCGGCAGCTTCAGCCACCAGCGCGTTGCGTTTGGGCGGGGGCGGCTTTGGCGGGGGCGGAGGCGCGGTAAGAACTACAACGTCCGCGACACCGGCAGCCAGAGCAACGGTACCGTAAACTTTAAAAAGCATCCTAAATTATAATGATAGAAATTCAACACATTTCCAAAACCTACAAAAGCGGCGACAATGAAACCCAGGCCCTAAAAGACGTAAGCTTCACCATCAAAGACGGCGAATTTGTAGCCATTATGGGTCCGTCCGGCAGCGGCAAATCCACGCTGATGCATATTATCGGCGCGCTTGATATTCCGACCAGCGGCAAATATTTTTTGGACGGGAAAGACGTTTCCACGCTTTCGGAAGACGAGCTCGGCGAGATCCGCAAAAAACACATCGGCTTTGTTTTTCAGGCGTTCAACCTTCTTCCTAGGACAACAGTGTTAAGGAATGTTGAATTGCCGCTGATGTACGCCGAAGTCCCCAAGGCTGAACGCGAGACGCTGGCTAAAAATGCGCTCCTTGCCGCGGGCATGAGCGAAGACCGCTTTTCGCATTTTTCCAACCAGCTTTCCGGCGGGCAAATGCAACGGGTGGCCATTGCCCGGGCATTGGTAAACAACCCATCGCTTATTTTAGCCGACGAGCCTACGGGAAACTTGGACACAAAAACCGGAGAAATAGTTTTGGGTACTTTTCAAAAACTAAACAAAGAAGGGCATACAGTGGTTTTAATTACCCACGAACGCGACGTGGCCGAACACGCCCAAAAAATAATTCTGCTTCGAGACGGGGAAATCGTGACCGAAGAAAAAAATCATGAACAAAAAATAGCTAAACAGGACCAGGTCAATGATCTAACTTAAACCCCGGCTAAGGTTATCGAAAAAAAGAGACTCGCGCCGTCAATTTGCTTATTTTTTCCAGGTGGAAAATTCAATTTCAATTAATTTATGCTGACAAGAGATTTATTTGAAGAAACTTACTGGGCGCTTTCCGCCAACAAAGTCAGGAGCTTTCTGACGATTTTGGGTATTGTCATAGGCGTCGGCTCAGTCGTAGCTATGATAGCCGTTGGCCAGGGCTCCCAGGCCAGCATTCAATCCAGCATCCAGGCCTCGGGAGCCAACCTGCTGACCGTTATTCCGGGCGCGGCGGCGGGGGTGGGAGTGCAAGTCAGCGCCGGCCGCGGCAGCGCGCAAACCCTGACCCAAGATGACGCCGCGGCCATTTCACAGCAAGTTTCCCTCATAAAAGCAATTTCGCCGGAATTTACCAAGCGCTCCCAAGTTACGGCCAAAGGAACCAATACCAACACTTCAGTAATCGGAGCGGAACCCGCTTACATGACCGTGCATAACGTAGCAATTGACCTGGGCGCCTTTATTACCGACCAACAGCAGTCTACCGCCGCGCGCGTAGCCGTACTTGGCCCGACGGCGCGCGACGACCTGTTTGGTACGGGAGCCAATGCTGTAGGAAGTACTATTGTTATCAACAGTCAGGAATTTAAAGTCATTGGCGTGACCGTGTCCAAAGGAGGCACCGGCTTTAACAACCCCGACGATTATATCTATGTTCCGTTATCGACCATGGAGCACTTTTTGGCCGGCGACACCACCGGTTATTTAAGCTCCATAGCCGTAAGCGTTTCCAACCAGTCCGCCATGAATGAAGTCCAAAACCAAATTACCTCGTTACTTTTAGCCAGGCACAAAATTTCCGACCCGACGCAAGCGGACTTTAGTATTGTTAACCAGGCCGATATTGTGGCCAGCGCTTCCACAGTCACCAATACTTTTACCGTGCTTTTGGCCTCGGTTGCGGGAATATCATTATTAGTCGGGGGCATCGGCATTATGAATATGATGCTTACCACCGTAACCGAACGCACCCGCGAAATCGGTTTGCGCAAGGCCATCGGCGCGCACAAAACCGACATCACCAAACAATTTTTGGCGGAAGCCATTATGCTGACATTGCTTGGCGGCATTATCGGAGTAATTTTAGGGTGGCTGATGTCCCTAGCGGTGACTTATTTTGCCAACATTGCCACCCAAATTTCCGGTTCTTCCATTATTTTAGCTTTTGGCGTTTCGGCCGGCATCGGCATAATTTTTGGATACTACCCGGCCCGCCGCGCCGCGGGGCTAAGCCCGATTGAGGCTTTAAGGTACGAGTAAAAAAATCGAATTTACGAATTCGTAGGCCTTCGTAGATTCGTCTAATTCGTTGATTCGATTTCTTTATAAAATAATTAACTAAGGACAAATATGAACACCAAACAATGGGTAGTCTTGATCGTTGTCGCCGTAGTTTTTGCCGGCGGCGGATTCTTTGGGGGGATAAAGTATCAGCAAAGCAAAACGCCGGCGGCCGCTGTAAGGACAGCGGGTGCGGCCGGATTTGCCGGAAGAAGGGGAGGGGCCGGCGGTTCCAATATGGGCTTCACCAACGGCCAGGTTTTGAGCGTTGATCAAAACACTATCACCGTAAAGCTACAAACCGGCGGCAGCCAAAATGTGATTTTGGCGCCTTCCACCACGTACCGCAAAGCGGTTGACGGCACAAGTTCCGACGTTACTGTCGGCAGTCAGGTAACCGTAACCGGAACAACCAATTCCGACGGCAGTTTAACGGCGCAAAGCGTGCAAATCCGCGCGGCGAGCTCCACGCCGACGGGCATTCCCGGGCAGTAACAATTTTTACAAATCCCCGTTCAAGCTTTGGCTGGACGGGGATTTATGATATAATAATAAGAACCTATTTTAAAAATAATTTGTAGGCGAAATTACAGGATTTTGAGCGGATTGGCCCTTAACAAATTTTGACGTTTAGCCGAAGCTAAGCGGAAAAATTTTTAAGGCCAAGACGCCAAAATCCTGGAATTGCAGCCCGAAGGATTTTTAAAATAGGTTCTAAGCTAAACTCGACAAAAATGAGCAAACTTACCCAAAGATATAACTCCATTAGATCGCACAAATTTTTTTACATCCAACTGGCTATAGGGGTTTTATTTTTATCCCTCAGCCTGTTTTTTAATTATTACGCGCAAGCCTTTACCGCAACCCATGCCAGTAATTCCGTAACCGATATAATTTTAGACCATTTGCCAGCCAAAAATGTCGACGATGTTTTTCTGGAAGGCATGTTGATTTTTATTGCTTTTGTCACCTTGCTGGCTTTGCATAAACCCAGCCGCATTCCTTTTATTCTTAAAGCCTCCGCCTTATTTATCTTTACAAGGGCGATTTTTATCACCTTAACCCATTTAGCGCCCCCCGCCCATATGACCACCGTCCATTCGGTAAGCTTTTTGGAAAGGTTGATCTCCGGTTCCGGGGATGATTTATTTTTTTCCGCTCATACCGGCTTTCCGTATTTAATGGCATTGATATTTTGGGAGACAAAATATCTGCGCTGGCTGTTTCTGGCGACATCCATATTTTTTGCCGGAGCAGTGCTTTTGGGGCATTTGCACTACTCAATAGACGTCTTCTCCGCTTTCTTTATAACCTACGGCATTTTCAACATCGCTAAGCGCTGGTTCAAAAAAGATTACGAATTTTTTTACTACCACAAATGACAAACTTTTAAAAAATTTAAGGCTTGCCCAGTTGATTTTTTTTTGGATTTTTGATAAAATAGCTTAAGTTAAACAAGCAAATATCCGGGCAGGTGGTAGAGCGGTCAATTACAACAGACTGTAAATCTGTCGCCTTCGGGCTACGCAGGTTCGAATCCTGCCCTGCCCACCAGTAAAATCCACCAAATAATTTGGTGGCTTTTACTTTAAGTGTGATTTTGACTTTTATATAATAAAGTGCAAAAATAAGGGTAGTTTTCCAAATATATATATGGACGCAAACGACCCATTTAAAAAGTTACTTTCGGAAGCAAAAGAGTTTTATCAAAGCATTGATAAAACAAGATGCCCTGCTTTAAATGCTGAGGTGCATTTTACATCAGAGGGTTTTCATCACCTCCGTTACGACCGCTCTCTCAAAGAAAGAAGCAAACTGGAACGCAGAAATAAACTATCCCATATCGCCGCTGCGGTTGAGACAATAAAGTTATCATCGACTATCCAGGAATACCGAGTTACTTTAGAAGCCGCGGGCTTAAAAGATGCTCAAGGACTGCGTTCGGCAGTTAAAGTTAATTACTATGCATTTTGGGCCGTCTTGAATAAAAAAACTAGAGTGAAAGCGATTGTAAGGCAGGTTGAAAATGGCCAATATAACTTTTGGAGTGTAATGCCTTACTGGACCGAGATCAATGGACATAAAGTATTTGGTTCCGTTCGGATGACCGACGAATAGAAAATATAAAAACGACCAACACGGTCGTTTTAAAACTATTCTATTGTGTGCTTGCTTTTCGGCTTACTGGCTATTGCCTTAGCCGAACAGGACTAAGTCCACAAGCACAGAACCATTATACCTTAACTAATTAGATGTGTCAAAAGATTTATCCACCTGTTATTTTAAACCAAAATCTGCTATATTTTAGGCATATGGGATTATTTACAAAACAACCAAATGCTGTGGAAAAAACAGCAATAATTTTTCTTGATGAATTCCCCGCTTGGGCTGTAAAACACTCAATATCTCTTATTTCCGAGCTAAAAAACTCAAGTGAAGCTTGGAGAGATATATTAAATAAGGGTGGCGAGACGGAAGCAATGCTGACTGATTGCCTGACTGGCGCACATATTATGTATCTTAAATTATCGATGCCGCAAAGTCTTTTGACTTTGCTGGGTGGTGAGAAGAAAATTTTTAAAACAATTTCTTTTTGGCCAAAAACAGCTCAAAATTTTATACAACTTTCTTCTAAGTATTTAGAAAAAGAACACGAGTTGAGAGCCCGTGGAGAACGCACATTTTTAGATGCGTTAAATGATTTTTATAAAAATGACAGCGGCAAACCAGCTGAACCTTTATCGGCAAATTTTGCAACAGTCGCAACTAATTTTTGTGCGGAACAATCAAAAAAATTTGAAGGTAGCCCCTTTTTAGTTGCAGATTTGTATAAAATATTTTTTAGTTTGGATAATGAGCAAATTAATTGGATTTCTAAATACGTTCTAGCAAAAGCCAAAACTCAACCTGTATAATATTTCGTGAATAAAAAAGATTTTATAATCAATTACATCTGTAATCAGCCGCAAAAAATCAGAGCTCATTTTAATTACGATTTATTTCTTAAGGACGCCAATATTTTAATCAGTTCAAAAAAAATTAAATTAAAAGAGTTTGAAAAATTTTATACTCCTTGGCACCAAAAGAATGGTAAGATTTGTGGGACAATAGAAACAGTTGAAACTGACCCCGAATACCGCACAATAAAAATTTTGGAAGTTGTTAACTACCCAGAAAAAAAGCCAACAGGAAAATTACCAACAGTATTTGAGCCTATACCGTTGCTTACCGATAAATCAACAAAAAAAACTTTGGTTTTAGACAGCAATCATCTACTTGGGGAAGCAATCCAAAAATTGCCAAAAAATAAATTATTTGATGTTTTTGAAATAGTTAGCGAGAATGCCGAACTCTTGGTAAAGGATTTTAAAATAATAAACCGAGATGTAGTTTAATTTTTTAAAATAATTAATTTATATTTTATGTGGTTATTGGTTATAATTGCCATCATCTTGTTTGTTCTTTACGAGTGGAGAAAAGAGAAAGCTTCTGAAAAACACGCTGACTGGATGATGAAGAATGACCCGGAAATTCAAAAAGATAACGCCACCTTGAGAGGGCTTGGGTTTGATGAATATGGAAACCCCCTTTCAAAAAAATCCAAATAGTTTGCCTGATTCGTGGTTATAATGGACTTTTGATATTTGCAATTTCCATTCCAACTTTGTCAAACAGTGCCCACCAAAATTAAAAAGCCAAGCGTTAGCTTGGCTTTTTAATTTTGTACCGAGCGAACATGAGCTTGTCGAAGGAGAATCGAGGGGCATAAAAACACAACCACGCACCGAGGACGATGCGTGGTTTTTACATTAATGCATTATTACGGGTACTACAATATCTCCACGGAAATTTCGGGCAGGCCTTTTGGGGGTTGGGGACCGATGGCGACAAAGGCTAGCTTAACCTGAATTTGCGGATTGGTTTTGGCCAGCTTGGCCTTGGCTTTGTGCAAAGATTCCACAATTACGGCTTTTTCTTCGGCCGGAACCTGTGGTGCGCCTTTTAACGCAAACCCGCCGCATTCCGCGTGGCCGACAATGCCGAATTTCGTAACATGGTGGGCATTGATTGAAACCTTTTCAAACAGCCACATGAATGTATCCTTATGCTCCGGCTCGTGGGGCTCTGTCATCCACAAAGGCGGACCGGCGTAGTTCAAACAATCGTAATCGCCTGGCTCAAAGCCAAAGGCGTTGGCGATCTTTATCGAGTTTTCGCCCTGCAACCTGCAATCCATGCAGTTGATAAGCAATGAGTTACAATGCATCTTTTTCTATTTTTCCTTCTTTGGGATTTTGCAACCCCAAAAGTTTAGCTTATTTTTTGCTTAATGTCAATGAAATTACAATAATTTTCAGAAAAATTTTACCCTCTCTGCCGCCCTTTCGGCGGCATCTCCCCCAGAGGGGGAGAGCTCCGCGGTTATCCTTAATTAAGTGCCCTCTTGCCAACTCGCCAAATACTTTTTTTGCGCTGGGGTTAATACATCAATTTTTACCCCAAGCGCCGCCAACTTTAATCGCGACACTTTTTGGTCTATTTCTTTGGGCACTTCGTAAACCTTATTTTCCAATTGCCGATGATGTTTAACCAGCCACTCGCAGGTCAGCGCCTGGTCCGCAAAAGACATATCCATAACCGCCGACGGGTGCCCTTCGGCCGCGCCCAAATTCATCAATCTTCCTTCGGCGATTAAATACAGTTTACGTCCGTCCTTCATCGTAAATTCTTCCAGAGAATTCCTGACCTGCCTTTTGCCTTTTGCCTCTTTTGCTAATTGCTCCCCATTAATCTCCACATTAAAGTGCCCGCTGTTGCCCAAAATCGCGCCGTCCTTCATCAGTTCAAAATGCGCCGCTGTTAAAACGTCTTTATCGCCGGTAGCCGTTAAAAATATATCGCCGATTTTTGCGGCCTGCGCCATTGGCATAACACCAAAACCGTCCATAGCCGCCTGCAACGCCGGCAGGGGATCCACCTCGGTAACGATTACCCTCGCACCCAAACCTTTAGCGCGCAAAGCTATACCCTTGCCGCAATACCCGTATCCGGCCACAACCAAAATTTTTCCGGCCAACAAAATATTGGTGGCGCGCAACAAGCCGTCCATTGTCGACTGTCCGGTGCCGTAGTAATTGTCAAACATATGCTTAGTCGGGGTATCGTTTACGGCCACAACCGGATATTTTAAGGCGCCGTCTTTGGCCATGGCTTTTAATCTGATAACTCCGGTGGTGGTCTCTTCCTGGCCGGCCCAAACGGTTTTTAACAGCTCTTTGCGCCCGGAATGGATAAGCGAAATTACGTCGGCGCCGTCGTCTATGGTAATTTGCGGTTTGAAATCTAAAACCTGATTCAGTGCCCAATAATAATCTTTATTGGAAATATGCTTCCAGGCAAACACGTTAATGCCGCTCTCGGCCAAAGCCGCGGCAACGTCGTCCTGCGTAGACAGGGGATTGCTGCCGCACAAAGCCACTTTCGCCCCGCCGGCTTTTAAGGCGTGCATCAGCACCGCGGTTTCTTTGGTTACGTGGAGGCACGCGGCAATTGTTATGCCTTCAAATGGTCGGCGCTTTTTTCCGCCGGAGGCGGGTCCGCCTTTGGCGGAAAAATCTTTGGCGATAATCCGCAAAACCGGCATTTCCCGTTCGGCTAAAGCGATATTTATATGCCCTTGTTTAGCAAGCTTGATGTCTTTTACTTTGTGCATTTTGTGGTTGATTATTTATTAAGCTTTAAAAGTATAACAAAAATTCGCGATTGTAGCGAGAAAAAAATCTCTAAACTCCGGCATCATCCTGATCCTGTCATCCGTAAAACCAAGCGAGCGAAGGATCTCTTCTTCTTCGAGATTCTTCGGCCTTCAAAAGTATGCTATTAGGGCCTCAGAATGACGCCGGACGCAAAATATCATTTTGCCAGTTTCCTGGTTAAATAATTATACTCGTGCCAAATTATGATTACGAACACGGCATCAAATATAGTAAGCGCCGAAAGCAAAAGTGAATGGTCAAGCGCAATCCTAAAAATCTGGTACAGCATAAACGAGCACAAAACGCCGATGGCAACCAAATAAGCCCAAGTTTTTTCTTTTATCAGTCCTAAAACCAGGAGTAAATTTATAATGCCGTGGGCTAAAATGTAAAGACCGGCGAAATCTTTTGTTCCGGCTGTCAAATGGTTAAGATACTGATGCGCGTAAGCCAGAAAAAAATCCTGCGGGTCCTCAAGTTGTTCGCCGCGCGACAACCTGTTTAAAATCACGGTTAAAGCACTCGGGCTTAAATAAACAAGCAAAAAACCGCTGACAGTTTCCACTAAGCCAGTGAGGGTTTTTATGCAGATGCTGATAATAAAGAATTCGTGCCAGTATTTTTCTTTTAACCTCATATTTTTAAAAATATTTAGGGATGTTCTCACATCACACCCTCTAATATGAATTATATCAAAAAACCTCCTTATTAGCGACGTAGAGCGAGCGAAAGTTATCCGCCTCAGGCGGATAACTTTCCGAGCCCAAGGAGTCTTAATACAGGTTCAATACCTCAGAGCTCTGCTCCGAGGAACCTTTATTTAAAAGTCTTTTAAAACCGATAATTTAACAAAAAATGAAACAATTTTTTAGGAAGTTACGTAATAATAAATATAAAGGACTTGAACGATATGAAATTTAAACCAAGTATTTATAATATCGCCTTAGGCATAAGTTTAATTTTAACGGCGTCGTTAACGCTGAGCCAAAATACGGCTTTTGCCCAAACCGTGCCTACGCCTGCGCCAAATTCCGGTGCCGGAGCGAACGCCTCTTATAACTGGGCGGGGTATGTTTCTTCCGGCGGCGGTTTTTCTTCCGTTACCGGCACCTGGACAATCCCGCAAATCCCCACGGCATCGGGTTTAACAGGCGACGCGACCTGGGTAGGCATCGGCGGCGTGACCGGCACGGATTTAATCCAAGCCGGAACCCAAGCTCTTACTAATATCAATAATTCTTCCGTAACTTACCAGGCTTGGTACGAAACTTTACCCGGCTATTCCCAACCTATATCCATCACGGTAAATCCGGGAGACTCTATTACAGCCACCTTAACCGAACAGACGCAAAACCAATGGGTTATTGCTCTAAGGGATAATACCAACGGACAAAATTTCCAGACAATGGTACCTTACGATTCTTCCTTGTCCAGCGCCGAATGGATAGAGGAAATGCCCACGCAGGTCGGCGGAGGGTTTATTCCCTTGGATAATTTTGGCACGATGCAGTTTAGCGGCGGGACAACGGTAAAAAACGGGCAAACGCTGACCATAGCGCAATCCGGCGCCCAATCTATGACAATGCTTAATTCCGGCCAGCAGGCTTTAGCCACACCGTCGGGGCTTGGTTATGATGGAGCAAGTTTTAACGTGAGCCGGTCAAGCGCGGCCGCAACTTCGCCGAGCGCAACTCCGGGCATCCGCCGCGGCTGGACAAGAACCGGCGTGGGAGTCCAAGGTTTTGGAGGATTTTCGCGGGGATCGCAAAGCATACGCCAGTCTTACCGAGGCCAATTTTTTAGATTTCGGACAAGGCTATCTGCGCGTAAATCTTTTTAGAAAATTGCCTCTCTTTTAAATGGAGTTAGGGGGCTAGGCCGGAGTGAGTTAGAAACAAGCAGCTTTGTTTCCGCTCGGCCTAACCCGCTTACTCCAACTAAGGCCTAAAACGCCGAAACAAAGACGGACGTAAGCGTAAAATTTTTGTTTCTCACAAAAACATCCTTACGAAGTTAAGGGTGCTTTTGTTAACCCTAAATTTACAAATCCTGGACAATTTAGCTTGTTTATAGTAGAATATATAGAGCTTGCCGTAGCTTCCGCCTTCGTTTAAAACTTCGGTGGACAGGCAGTTGGCAGACCCACTTTCGCTTTTGGCCAGCGTAGCTCAGTTGGCAGAGCAGCTGTTTTGTAAACAGCAGGTCATCGGTTCAAATCCGATCGCTGGCTCCACAAGAAGCTTCGGCGGGCAAGGCAACGGTTTTGCCGAAGGTCCGACGTAGTCCCGACTAGTCGGGACGAAGTTGGATAAACCGTAGGTCGTCGGTTCAAACCCGACCATCGGCTCCAGATTTAACGGGGTGAAAATCCGACAGCTGGCTCCACATTTTGCGCAACAAAATGTGCCCGACGAAGCCTTGGCGAAGCCGGGCTTTAAACGTCATTGATGGATCGATGGCGTTAACAGATTTTCCTGACGCCCAGGACAATCACAATTCATAACTCCTAATTCTTAATTCATAATTCCATCATATGTCCCAGGACCATCTCATAAACATGGAGTGCACGGTTTGCCATAATTTAAATTATCAAACCCAAAAGAACAAAAAAAATACCGCCAAGCGTTTGGAACTGCAAAAATTCTGCAAATTCTGCAAAAAGAAAACCTTGCACAAGGAAACCAAATAGGTTAATATAACTGATAATTTATAATTAGAAGCTATCTCAAAATTAGCTTTTGAGGAAAAATTGAGGAATTTTGAGCGGATTGGCCTTTAACAAATTTTGACGTTTAGCCGGAGCTAAGCGGAAAAATTTTTAAGGACAAGACGCCAAAATTACTCGATTTTAACCAAAATGGAATTTTGAGATAGCTTCTAATAACAAATAACTAAGACGCGCGTTATTAGTTATTATCGTTATTAGTTATTATTATGGTTATCAGTTATCCCTGGGGGGTTCGTATAACGGTAGTACAACGGTCTCCAAAACCGTATGCGAAGGTCCGACTCCTTCACCCCCTGCCATAGAAAGTTTTTTTATTTCCACCACCTTGCGTTTAGTCTGACCTGAATCATTTGCATTTAATGTATTCTTTTATGGAAACACACAAACACAATGACGGTTTTTTGCTGATTTCGCTGATGATTGTGTTGGCGATTATGGCTATATTGTTTGTGGTAATGTACGGCAAGTCACGTAATGGCGGGCCTAGTACGGCGCAAACATACCAAAACGATATTCAGGCGGCCAAGCAGGTTACAAATTTGCAAAACCAACAAACCCTGGACATTCAAAACCAGCTTAATTCCCCGGGCGGCGCTCCGGCGAGCATCGGACACAGGGCAATACAGCAGGCCAAGGGGTTGCAATCACAAAGTTCCTCCGGACAGCAATACTAAAAATTCATCAATAACCTTGTTTTACGATAAAAAACCGCAACTAAGATGCTGCGGTTTTTTATATATATCCATCAATCTCCCAATATCAACTAGAAGCTATCTTAAAAATCCTTCGGGCTGCAATTCCAGGATTTTGGCGTCTTGGCCTTAAAAATTTTTCCGCTTAGCTTCGGCTAAACGTCAAAATTTGTTAAGGGCCAATCCGCTCAAAATCCTGTAATTTCGCCTACAAATTATTTTTAAGACAGCTTCTAATATCATTCTAACGAACTCCCTACAAAGTCCCTGTACCCATTTAAAAAATCGTTAACGGCAACTTCAGACTTCCCCTCGAGCTGAAGTTGTTTTATTTGCAAAAAAGTATTATTGCCGCACGCCACAACCCCTCCTTCAAGAACTTTACCGAATCCGTAGGCATCCGTAGATTCGTGTTCAATCCGTAGATCCGTGTTAACTACACAATCAGTAATCTTTAATATCTTCCCGTTCCAAGTTGTCCAAATCCCCGGCCAAATATAAAACGCGCGGAATTGGTTGTAAATTTCAGCGGCCGATTTTGCCCAGTCAACTTTGCCGTCAGCCTTGGTGATAATTTTCGTAAAAGACGCCGCGGCTTCATCCTGGGGCAGGGGAGTAGTCTTGCCGCCGGCATAATCAGCGATAACCTGATTAATAATTCCCGCAGAAACCTTGGCCAATTTGTCCGATAATGTAAAATAATTATCCCAAGGTTCTATGCCGGCGGCTTCTTGCGCGAGCAAAGGACCGTCGTCAATTTTTTTGTCCAGCAAAAATATGGATGTGCCGGTTTGCTCGTCGCCGTTAAGCAAAGTGAACTGAATGGGCGATGGGCCGCGATACTTTGGCAATACGGAAAAATGGACGTTAACGGTTTTATATTTCGGCAGATTGATAATTTCCATCGGTAAAATTTTCCCATAGGCGACCACCACAAAAATATCAGCTCCCAAAACCTGTAACTCCTTATAAAAATTTTCATCTTTGATTTTTTCAGGTTTGAAAATTTTTAGCTTTAAATCATTAGCCAAAGCCGAAACCGGGCTTTCCTGCAACTCCTGCGACCGTCCCGCTTCCGCGTCCGGTTTTGTTACCACAGCCAAAATCTCATGCTGTTTTTTTAAAGCTTCTAATATGGGCAAAGCCGCGTTGGCCGTGCCAAAAAAAACAATTTTCATATTCCGCTGATCTGTTGCCGATTGGTGCGCCGATAAGTCGCTGAGCGCTGCTGTCGGCGTCTACTCAGCGTACATATCGGCGACCAATCAGCGGGTTTTAAGAATTTTTCTTAGAACATCCGCCTCAATCCTGCAATCCACCAAAGCATTATGCATTTGCTTTTTGTCGATTTTAATCTTCAACTTTTTTATTAAATATTCCAACCCGAAACCGGCAAAATCTTTTTTGGATTTTAGTTGGTTATTTTTGGCCAGTACGCCATAAAATAACGCCCACAAATCAAAATAGTGGTAATCAAACGGCCACTTTATTTTTGCCTGTCGATAGGCCTCAAGCAAAATGCGTTTATCATTATACCCGACATAAAAGGCCTGCATCACATTGTGGGGGAAAGCTCGGTTGAATTTTATCACGGCCTCAGCGACAGTCGGAGCGTCTTTAACCATATCCCAGCTGATTTTATTGACCTTCATGGACTCTCTGTCCCTATTTTTCCAATGGTTAGGTCTGACATAGCTGGAAAAATATTTTTTTTCTTTTAAAGTTTTCCTGTCCAAAAGCACGGCCGCGATTTGCAGTAAATCGTGCTTTTTGGGAAAATCAAAACCGGAAAACTCCGTATCGATTAACAAAATATCTCTTTTGAAGTTCATAATCTATAAATTTCTTTATTTCCCAATTTCTTAATATCAAACCTCTCGTATTATTCTCCTAAATATCTCCGCCGCAAGCCTGACTTTCTCCATCATATCGTAGGGATTTTTTTGCTTCAACCTGAAATAGTCCAGAAGAGTTTGGAAGGTCGGCATTTTATTGAGCCCATAATTTAAGGTGTAGATATAACCTAACGTCCATAGCTGAATAACGTGGTAGTCGTAGTCGTAAGTTACGGCCGCTTTCTTAAAGGCATTTTTTAAAAACCACAAATTATTGGAACTGTGCGTTGCCAGCAATAAATCCGCGCCGAATTTTTTATGAAAATTTTTGATAGCATCGTAAACTTTCGGGCTCTTGCGGAGTGTCTCGTAATCAGTATGCAAAATTTTGGCGTGCTCGTTAATGACGCTGTCCAAATAACTAATCCTGATAAAAGTGTTAAAATTATTTTTTTCCAGCAAATTGTCCTTGTCCAGCAAAACCGCGGAGAGTTGGATTATGGAATCCTTATCCGCGTCGTGTCCGGTGGTCTGGATTTCAAAAAATAGAATGTCTTTGATAAACTTCATAGATCACTGATTTATCACAGATTGCGCGGATGCCGCTGATGCGATTTGCGACATCTGCGTCATTTGCGTTTATATCTGTGATCTATAATAATTTTTTCTTTTTCCACTCCTTAACAATTTCCGCACCCTGAGTGTATTTTTTTATAAAATCGATAATAAGACGGCCGTTGATGTGATCGATTTCGTGCTGGGTAACACGGGCAACCCAGCCGTCATCCATAAATTGCACGGTTTTGCCTTCCGCGGTCTGCGCTTCCACAGTGACTTTTTTGGGACGCTTGACCATACCGAACACTTCGGGAATGGACAAACACCCTTCTTCAATTTCGGTTTTGGCAAAACTTTTGGAAACTATTTTGGGATTATAAAGCACCACAAGCGGGACGCCGCTTTTCTCTAAATTGACAATAATCAGCTTAACCGATTTTCCAACTTGCGGCGCGGCCAAACCGATGCCGTCGGCCTTGCGCACCGTGTCTATCATATCCTCGGTTAATTTCCTGATTTCCTTGGTCAACGGAAAAACCACCGGCTCGGTCGGGTTTCTTAAAACAGGATCGGGATAAGTTTTAATTGGTAATACCATACGGCTCTGGTGATGGCGTCATTCTGAGTCCCGAATGCATCTGAGGGGCGAAGAATCTCTTCCTTTACCTAAGATGAGATCCTTCGCATCGGATGCACTCCGCTCAGGATGACGCCGACTGTGATTGCTGGTTATTCTTTTTAATTAAATAGGCAAACAGCTTGCCCGGGCTCTTTACATCTTTCCCTTCCAAAACCTGGCCCATCAGGCTCCTTAAAAAATTGTGGTCATACAAAGTGGCCATTTTTAAATAAAAGCCAAAATGCTTTTTATCGTTCAGCTTTACCGACAGCTCATCGGCCAGCAAATGAGCGGGGGAGTGGAGGTGGGTATCCTTCTTCGGTTTTGCCGATGAAAATTTGGCAATTTTTCCTATGGATTCCATAAACCTCTCCGGCGTCATTCTGAGGCCTTGCATTCCGGCCGAAGAATCTCTTAATTAAGCTTATTCAAATTATACAGTATTTCAACTAATTTGGCTATCAAATAAGGCTAAAATGCGATATAATTTAAGTATGACGAAATTTGACATCGCCGGATTAAAAGTTGATTCCATTACTAAAAAAGAGCTGATTGACGGAATTATCAGCCGGATAAAAAACGGACAAAAGACGTTCGTTATAACGCCTTATTCCGAATTTCTTTACCATGGTTTTCAGGATCCAAAACTTTTGGAAATTTTTAACCAGGCCGACTTTTCCGTGGCCGACGGGATTGGTTTGTTTTGGGCCAAACGGTTTTTGGATATACCGCTCACGGCTAAAAGCTATTGGGGAAAAGTTTTCCAATCCGCGTGGCAAATAGCATATTCGCTTGCCGCGATAATATTTAACCCGCGATGGATTAAATCGGCTTTGCCGGAAAAAATAGTGGGCGCGGATTTGATTTGGGACTTGGCGGAGATAGCCGCGAAAAATAATCTATCAATTTTTCTTTTAGGCGGATTTAACGACACAGCCCAAAAAACCGCCCTGCAGCTAAATATCTATGCTAGTAAAAAATGCGGCCGCATTTTAAACCAACAATGGTCAAATAAAAATCCGGATGATTTATCAGTAATTGAGGACATAAACAAATCAAACTCCGATATATTGTTCGTTGCCTATGGACCGACGCGCCAGGAAAAATGGATCGCGGAAAATTTGCCGAAGCTGAATGTCAAATTGGCCATTGGCCTTGGCGGAACCTTTGATTACATAGCCGGCAAAAAATCGACGCCTCCCGAATTTATCCGCTACTCCGGCCTGGAATGGCTCTGGCGCCTGATAACCCAACCCTACCGCGCAAAAAGAATTTTTCACGCGACTTTTGGTTTAGCTTCCGGGCTTTGGCATTATAAAGTTTTTATGAGTCTGCCTTACCGACCAAATGCAATTTCTATAATTTTAAATGCCCAGAACGAACTTCTTGTTGCTTTAAGAAATCCACACGACAAAGACCTAAAAGATATCGGCGATTTAGATACAGTAAAATTTCAGAATTATTGGCAATTTTCCCAAGGCGGTATTGAACGGGGAGAAAACTTGGAGGGAAGTGCCAGACGTGAGATTTTTGAAGAACTTGGCATCAAAAACTTGAAGTTTTTGTTCATCTCAAATAGAACTTCGAATTACGTTTGGAAAAACGCGCTACGTCCATTTTTCAACATCTATCATTACAAAGGCCAAGAGCAACAAATACTTTATTTCAAATTTACCGGAGGTGAAAGCGAAATAAAAGTCGATAATCAGGAATTTATACAATACAAATGGGTTGATCTTTGGGATTTAAATAAAATAGTGCATCCCGAAAAATTCAATATAGTAAAAATTGTCCAAGAAGACTTGAAAAATCTGCTTTAAATTGCTAGAATAATAGGACAAATAGGAATTATTTGACATATATGGCCGAAAAAAAACCATCGATTAGAACCCGCTTTGCCCCCAGCCCCACCGGGTTTGTTCATATTGGCAGTTTGCGAACCGCGCTGTTTGCTTTTTTATTCGCCCGCCACAACGGCGGCACAAATTTATTGCGGATTGAAGACACTGACCAAAACCGGCTAGTTGAAGGATCTTTGGAAAATATGCTTTCGGTTTTTCAAAAAATGGGCATAACATTTGATGAAGGCCCTTATGTTGAAAACGGCTCTATAAGGCAAAAAGGTGGATTCGGCCCCTATATCCAGTCCGAGAGAAAAGCCAAGGGGATATACCAAAAATACGCCGAACAGCTCGTAGCAGAAAAAAAGGCTTACTACTGTTTTTGCAGTGAAGAGCGTCTGGATGAAATGCGCAAAGAGCAGACCGCTTTAAAAAAGCCGCCGATGTATGACCGCCGATGCAGGAATTTATCCGCCGATGAAGTGCAAAAACAGCTGGCAGAATTTAAGGCGGCCGGAAAAAATCCGGTAATCCGTTTCGCCATTCCTTTGGAAGGCCGTACTGTTATCCGTGATTTGATTTACGGCGACATAACTTACGAAAATAAAATTTTAGACGATCAGATAATTTTAAAAGCCGACGGTTTTCCTACATATCATTTGGCCGTCGTGGTGGACGACCATTTTATGGAAATTACCCACGTAATCCGCGGCGAGGAATGGATACCTTCCACACCCAAGCATTTACTGATTTATCAGGCGCTTGGATGGGAGCCAACGCAATTCGCGCATCTGCCTCTGATTGTAAATCCAGATAAAACCAAATTAAGCAAACGCCAGGGCGACGTGGCAGTGGAAGATTATTTAAAAGCGGGATATTCCCCCGAAGTGCTCATAAACTTTATCGTTCTGCTCGGCTGGAACCCGAAAACCGAACAGGAAATTTTTTCCCTGCAACAGCTTATTGAACAATTTGATTTGGCGAAAGTGAACAATTCCAACGCGGTGTTTGACAAAAATAAACTGGATTGGATTAGCGGACAATACATTAGGACAAAATCGGAAAAAGAACTTGCCGAATCACTTAAACCATTTTGGCAGGAGGCGGGGATTGACGTTACAAAATACAGCGAGAAATATTTACAGGCCATTGCCGGCTTGGAAAAAGAACGCCTAAAAAAGCTTTCCGAGATAGGGGAGAGGACTAAGTATTTTTTTGAGGCTCCTGATTATGACGCAAATATGTTAATTTGGAAAAAGTCAGAAAAGGTGAAAACCAAACAAGCTTTACAGGATTTGGCATATTTATTTAACTCCATCGGCGATTTTTCTAAAGAGAATCTGGAAACCGAGATTAAAAAATTTATTTCGGAAAAAAAATACGACAACGGCTCAGTTCTTTGGCCGCTTAGGGTTGCTTTGACCGGACTTGAAAAAAGTCCCGGTCCTTTTGAGGTTTGCGCCACGCTGGCTTTAGGCTTAGGCAAGGATGAAATTTTAGAAAGACTAAATACGGCTATAATAAAATTAGAGTAGGGACAGGACTTGCCCGCCCGCTTACCGATGAGAGGTCGGCTGAGGCCGGCCCCTACAAATATGACATCAGACCTTTTTGTTGGTATAATAACAGCAAATGGAACGGCTTTATGAGACCAAAAGAAACACAAAAATTGCCTTAGGCCTGATTATTGCCTTATGTTTAGGCTTGACTTTCAACTTATCGAACGCGGACACCGCATCCGACCAGCTAACCGCCAGCCAGCAAAAATTACTGCAAATCAATCAGCAAATAAGGGGCTATCAACAGCAAGTCGCCGACACCCAGGCTAAATCCAGTTCTTTAAAAAATGAGGTTTCAATTTATAACGACCAAATTTCCTCGCTGGAGCTGGAAATTGAGGCTAATCAAACCCAAATTGAAGATGCCAATTTACAAATTACGCAACTCCAGCAGTTAATCGACGCAAAGAGCCAGGACATTTCGGATAATAAAAACGTACTCGGACAGTTGATAGTCGAGCTCAACGAAGACGACGACCAATACGCCCTGCAAACCAGCGTAGGCAGTAATAGCCTTTCAGATTTTTTGGACCAAATCCAATATACTCAAAGTCTGCAAAATAAAATTTATCAGCTGGTGGAAAAAATCAAAAATCTAAAAACCCAGCTCCAAACACAGCAGAATAATCTGCAAATACAAATAACCCAGTTAAACCAATCGCAGGATCAGTTGCAGGTCAGCCAAAATTCTTTAACAACCATACGGGACCAAAAGCAACAGCTGTACAATGAAACGCGCGGCCTGGAAGTAAATTTCCAAAAACTTTTGGCTTCCAGCCAGCAGGACGCCGTTGATTTGCAAAAAGAAATCCAGCAGCTGGATTCACAGGCCACGGCCAAAGTAGGTTCAAACGCGATTACAGGAACACCGGGGCTTCTGGCTTGGCCGATAGACGGAATCATTACCCAGGGTTACGGCAACACCGGTTTTACCGCTTTGGGATACGATTTCCACAACGGTATTGATATTGCCGGTCCGCCCGGGCAGCCGATTTACGCCGCGGCCGACGGCGACGTTTTATATACCGATGAGAGCGACGCGGACTTTGGCAACTGGGTGGCGCTTAAAAGCACAATTACCACCGCCAAAGGTCCGGCAAAAATTGTGACGCTTTACGCGCATATGGAAAGTTTCAAAGTCCAGGTCGGCCAGCATCTTTCACAGGGGGATTTAATCGGTTACGAAGGCAACACCGGTAATACGACGCGTTTACTTTACGGCCCCGAAAGGGGATACCACCTGCATTTTGGCGTTTATGATGCCACGGGCTTTGGGGTAAGCCAGGGAGCATATACCAAAGTTTACGGCGATTATAAGGTGCCTTATGGATATACTTACAATCCTCTTGACTTTTTAAGCCCGGATTAAAATTAAATTCTACTTTTATAAATCACTGATGCCGATCAAATTCAAAACCCTTTTTCTCTCCCTGCTCCTGGTTGAACTCCTTTTTGCCTATGCTCCGGCCTTTGCCCAAAGCCCGTCGCCGGATTACAGCAAAGCCGGGGTATCCACGCAAATTGAAACCTATCTCTGCAATCCCACCGATACGACCGGGGGGATCCTGTATAAATGCATTAACCAAATTTACAAATTTGCCATAGTGGTGGCCAGCGTTATGGGCGTGTTCTTTATTGTCATTGCCGGCTATGTTTATATGTCGGCCGAGGGCAACAGCGAATCCACAACCAAAGCCAAGGACATCTTAGTTAGCACCATCACCGCTTTGGTCATCCTGTTTGGCGGCTACGCCTTGCTCAACACCATCAACCCCGACCTGGTCCAATTCCACGGCAATACCTTACAGCCGGTGAATATTGCGGCGCCGGCAGTAACAACGGGAATTACTACGCCTTTAGCAGGTTACAATATTGGTGCATATGATGCCGGTGAGCCCCAACAAGCCGTTGCCGTAACCTCCATATATAATAGACTTTTGGCATTAAATCTGTCTACGGCAGATCAAATGACGCAGTATATGAATAGCTCAGCCCAAGGTATCGGAAAAAGCGGGAGTCCAATTACCGGGCAAATGGTTCTAAGTGCCTCTTCTGCCACAAATGTTGACCCTAAAATGGTTATGGCGATTATGGAAGAAGAAAGCCATTATGGAAGCGATGGGGCAAGCACCGCAGTTGCTAATTTTAACCCGGGAAATATACAATCAGGAAATTCTGACATAAATTACGGTAATTGGCAGGCGGGAGTAAATGCGGTAGCTAATTGGCTTAATGGCCATAGGGCTTGAATTTTATGACCAACAAATTAAAAATAACAATTATAGCCCTTAGTGTTTTAATATTTTTGGGGATTTTAGGAATCTTCCTTGTTTTGATATCGAACAAAAATAACTCTGCGCAGACTGCACAAACTTATTCTTCTTATACTTTTTCGGCCACGGAATTTGACAAAATCGTTACAGAAAAAGTAACGGCCAATGGGCAAAACATACCGATAAACTCTGATAATTTAAATCAATACGGGATTGTGACCTTTAACACCCCCCATGACATTATGTGGGTTTTGTGCCCTAATGGCTATAAACAAAGCAATCCGACCAGCTCAACTAACAACAGACCCGACCTGGTCCAGGATGTAGGATCTACTATTGATATCACAGAAGGCGTTCAAAACAATTTAACTGTAACTTGCAGCAAATAAATCTTTATGCCCCAAACCTTCAAAACCCTTTTTCTCTCCCTGCTCCTGGTTGAACTCCTTTTTGCCTATGCTCCGGCCTTTGCCCAAAGCCCGTCGCCGGATTACAGCAAAGCCGGGGTATCCACGCAAATTGAAACCTATCTCTGCAATCCCACCGATACGACCGGGGGGATCCTGTATAAATGCATTAACCAAATTTACAAATTTGCCATAGTGGTGGCCAGCGTTATGGGCGTGTTCTTTATTGTCATTGCCGGCTATGTTTATATGTCGGCCGAGGGCAACAGCGAATCCACAACCAAAGCCAAGGACATCTTAGTTAGCACCATCACCGCTTTGGTCATCCTGTTTGGCGGCTACGCCTTGCTCAACACCATCAACCCCGACCTGGTCCAATTCCACGGCAATACCTTACAGCCGGTGAATATTGCGGCGCCGGCAGTAACAACAGTAACTCCGGTCACAACCGCATGCAACCAAACTTTTGGAGGTAGCGCATCTGTGGGATGTAGCGGATCAAGCTGCGTGAATGTATCATCTTATACTTCTAGCCATGACTGCAGTAGTAATGGGGGAGTATGTCTGCTTTCCCAGCAAGCCGCTCAAAAAGCCCAAAATCTCATCAATAATTTTAACCAAGCGGGGGCCGGTTGTACTTTAAAAATATCAGCAGCAATTGAAAGCGCCACAGGACCCAGTATTTCTTCTTGTCATAGTAACGGAACTTGCGCTGATTTTAACCTAATACCCTACAATTCCACCTGTGCACAGGCATTTTATAATGCGGCTCAAGCCGCTGGCGCAGTTTCACTTTTGGATGAATATGTCCCAGCTTGCGTAGCCGGCTCGACCACAGGGGGAAATATCCACGTAAATTTTTAATTTTATATGCCAAAAAGCAGATCACACAGCCACTTCTTAAAAAAGGAAGCGGTTTTTTTGATTTTAATTAATCAATGCCGCAATTAAAAAGGCTTTATAAATATATGAAGTCGCATAACCTACATTGAGCGCCCTCATAGATATCTAATTTTCCACAACTCCCTATAAAAATAAGCCATCCTTTATAAGGGTGGCTTATTTGTTGTTTTTTCCTTATTTATTTGTTTTAACGAAATATTTTATTACGTTATTAGAGTTTTGATAATATTTTCTTTTTGCTCTGGCAATTTTAATCCCCTGCTTACATACTTTTAACTTCTTAAATTTATCTTGTCGTGTTAAATTGAAAGTTATGCTTAACTAGAAGCTTTTCGATTTCCTTAGTTGGACAATGATTGCGGGCAAAACTTTTAATACGTAGTCTAAATCCGCTTTGGTCGTTGTTTTGCCCATACTGATCCTTATACTGCTTTTGGCTTCCTTTTTTGACTTACCAATAGCTAATAGGACATGAGAAGCGTCGCTACTGCCGGTACTGCAGGCACTGCCTGTGGAAACTGCTATGCCATAGCTGTCTAAATATAACATTAGCGCTTCACCCTCAACGCCTTTAATAGCAATATTGATGTTATTCGGCAATCTATACGAGGCCGAGGGTAACCCTCGGCTGGAGGGTTGCTTTTGTCCGAGGGTTACCCTCGGGTCGGGACCATTTAACGTCACCCCATCAATTTCCATCAGTTTTTCTATAAAATACCTCTGCAATTTCCCAATTTCCCAATTTCCCAATTTCTTTTCATTTTCTGCAATCTCCAAAGCTTTGGCCAGTCCGACAATCCCCGGAACATTTTCTGTGCCGCTTCTTAAACCCCGCTCCTGCCCGCCGCCGTAAACCAGGGGCTTTAAATTCACCCCGCTCCTAACATATAAAAAGCCTGTCTGTTTTGGACCATAAATTTTACTCCCGTTTACGGACATTAAATCAACACCCAAACGATTAACGTTGATATCAAGATACCCTGCGGCTTGACAAGCATCGGTATGCAATACTATCCGTGTTAATCCTTTCCGTTCCCTATCCGTGTTTATCTGTCTCACCCACTTCCCTATTTTGGCAACAGGTTCTATTGTGCCGATTTCATTATTGGCCAACATTACTGAAATCAAAATTGTTTCGGGTTTGATAGCGGATTTGAGTTGATCGATTTTTATAAAACCACCTGTCTCAACCCCTATCAAACTTGTCTTATACCCCTCCCCTTCCAGCGCCTTAAAAGAATTTAACACGCAGTGGTGTTCTATGGCTGAAGTTATAAGATGCGGCGATCCGTGTTTATTCGTTTTAGAATCCGTGTTCATCCGTACCGTACCAAATATTGCAAGATTAACGCTCTCCGTTCCGCCGGCCGTAAAAATAATTTCCGATGGTTTGGCCCCAATAATATCGGCTATCTTTTTTCTGGATTCTTCAACTGCTTTTTTTGCCTCAATCCCCTGCTTATACAAACTGGATGGATTGCCAAAAGAACTGCTCCAAAAAGGAGTCATTGCTTTTAAAACCCGCGGATCAACCGGCGTGGACGCCGCGTGGTCCAAATAAATTAATTTTTTTTGAGGCTTAATTTTTGGTAACATAAAAGTTAAATGAAAGCCGCCGGATAAAATAACCGGCGGCAAAAGAAGGATAGTGTCCACCAAAAGCTTCGCCCTATAATGGAGAAGCGCCAGAGCTTATCTTTCTGCGGATCAGTTACCTAATCAGCTGGGTGAGCCGAAGATCGCCTGTCTTCGTTTAGTATTACTCCCCGTAACACCATCCTCCTTCTTGCCACGTCCCTTGTGTGTTTACCCATTAAGAGTAAAATCGTTGGAATTGCTCCCAAGATCCGGCCGCGCTATGCCGGCACAAAAGGCGCTCCGCATGACACCCGCAGAGCAAAGGCTCGGTACTATCTTCCCGGTATTGCATTAGACCTTCGTGAATGTTCCACTTCCCGGAGCCCCTTTGCCTCCGGTAACCACTAACTAGCTGCAGTTAGTATCACCCTCATCACGAAGAGTAATTATTTCACTTTGGCCTAAGAATACCGATCAAAACTCCCGATCGATTACAGCTAATAGTACAAAAAGATTAAGAATTTGTCAACGGCTGGATTTAATAAACCCGGCGGCCAGGGCTTCGGCTTCGGTGTTAAAGCATTGTTCGGGTTTTACGCGCGCGTAAAACGCGCCGCCCTGGACATGGTAAATCTTTTTGCCGGTTGAAGAGATATTTCCTTTTACTATGCACGACGCTGAAGCCTGGGTGCTGGTTGCCTGCTTGGCAGTCCCCTGTCCTGTTGTGCCGGTTTCCGCGGCCGCTGGTTTTTTAGCCGGAACTGTGGTATAATTTGGATAAGGTTTACTGCTTTTGTTTGTCTCACGAACATAACTCCCCGCGCCAAAACCGACTATAAAAACCAACACAAAACTAAGCCCCAGCACGAGCTTATCTTTATTTTCTTTTTGTTTCAGCCAGTCTTTTGCTTTTTCGTAAAACGCCATTGGCTTAACTATAGCACATTTTACCTGACTTATGAAATACGCCTTTATTTTAGGGAGGGTTTATACTTTATCGGTCGCCGAACTTTTGGCTGTTTTGGAAAAAACAGATGCCTCTTTAAATTTAACCGGAGAGCCTGTCAAAATTTTGGAAGCTTCGGAAGAAGTTTTGATAGTGGAAACTAGCAAACCCCTTAACGCGGAGCGTCTGCAAAAAAAACTGGGCGGAGTAATAAAAATTTTGGAAGTTGTTGATATTATAAAAAAACGCGAGCAGGATTCGGTTAACTTTGCCCTAAAGCATTATTTTAAACCGGGAATTTTAAAAAATAAATTCTTTAAAGATTACAAAGGCAAAGTGCAATTCGGTTTGAGCATTTATGTTTTGGATATGGATTTGCTCAAGCGGCCTCAACCGAATTTCAGAGATAAAGATCGGGGGCAATCTTTTTCCGCCGGAGGCGGATCGTCCCTTGGCGGAAACTCCATCTTTAGTGAACCAAAGCGCATCGGAATGATGATAAAAAACGGGCTCACCGAAAGCGGCGCGAGCGCAAGACTGGTTTTGCCGGAATACAATTCCCTATCTTTGGCTTCCGTAGTCGTTACCAAAAATTTATTGTTGCAAAAAGGCGCGGAAATTTGCATTCTGGCGGCCAAAGATAACATTTTTACCGCCAAGACTTTAACCGTGCAGGATTTTGAAGACTACGGCAGAAGGGATTACCAACGTCCTGCCCGCAACGAAAAACAGGGAATGATTCCGCCGAAAGTGGCGCAAATTATGCTTAACCTTTCGGGTTGTAAATCCGGTAACGGAATTTTGGATCCGTTTTGCGGCATCGGCACAATCATTCAGGAAGGTTTACTGCTCGGCTTCCGGATGATTGGCAGTGATATTAATAAAATCGCGATAAAGGGTTCGGAGCAAAATTTGGAATGGTTCCGCAACCGCTACAAAATCGCCCCGGGGAAATACGGCGTAGAAGTTTCCGACGCGGCAAAAGTCGCCGATCTAATTGAAAAATCTAAAAGCCAAATAGCCGCCATTGTTACCGAAGGCACACTTGGACCGATTTACGGCCAATACCCCAAAGCCGATGAAATTGCCAAAAATTTTAAAGACCTGGAAAAACTTTACAAAGCCAGTTTTAAAGAGTTTGCCAAATTCCTGCCAAAACAAGCCAGAATTGTTATGTGTATTCCGGCTTACAGAAAAAACCGCGACCAATACGAAATGTTCCCCTCTCTTGACTTCGCGACCGAGTTAGGATATAATTTAGTGGATATTATTTCTCCGACCGTAACTAAAAAGCTTAAATTCCTTAAGCTCACAGCCAGAAACACGGCAATTTACGATCGAAAGGATCAGGTAGTCGCGAGGGAGATAGTTGTTTTTCAAAAAAATTAATTTAGCGAATAGGCAATAGTCAATAGGCAACAGTCCTATTCCCTATTCTCTATTCCCTATTCTCTAGGTAAAATATGGCTCATAAAAAAGCAGGCGGCAGTACAGCACTAGGCCGCGATTCAGTATCTAAAAGATTAGGCGTTAAAATTTTCGGCGACCAGGCCGTAAAAAAAGGCCAAATTATTGTCCGCCAAAAAGGCACCAAATACCACCCCGGCAAGAATGTTGACATGGGCGGCGATTCTACTTTGTATTCCCTGGCCGATGGCCTTGTCCAATTCCAGCATAAAATGACAAAAAGATTCCACGGCAATTTACGAAAGACAAAAATAGTAAATGTTGTACCTGCAAAATAGGTCTTATAGGACTAATTCGACAAATTTAAAACCCCGCTACTTAGGCGGGGTTTTTTGTAAATTCTCTAAGGCCCTTTTGAGCGTTGGCATAGCAACTTCATTCAAATGTTTTGAAACTAATCCTTCGGGCAAATCTAAATTCGGGCTGTCGTTCCAATCTGTTGAACTAAGAATAAAAGCATGAAAAAATTGACTTTCATCAGCGGCATTACCTCTGCTTCTCCAACCCCTAACAGGAATTGTAATCAAATCTGTTTCCAACTGCTCATAAACATCAACATTTAATTTTAATATCTTCCTAAACAAACCGTACATTTCATGAACCTTGCAATTAAAGTCCGCCAAAGCCGCTTCTTTTTTTTCGACTTCAAAATCCATATTATTTCTTTAATTTCACCACAGCTTTCATAAACCCGGCAAATAGCGGATGCGGGGAAAGCGGGCGGGATTGGAATTCCGGGTGGAATTGGGAGCCCACAAAGAATGGGTGATTTTTTAGCTCGACGATTTCAACAAGTTTGCCGTCCGGAGTTGTTCCGGATATTATAAGGCCGGCTTTTTCCAGGCGCTCGCGATAGGCGTTGTTAAATTCATAACGGTGGCGGTGGCGTTCGTTAATCTTAGCCTTGCCGGTTTTACCGATTAGTTTAGCTTCGAGATAGCATTTTTCCGTCAGCGTGCCGCGAGTTATAACGCAATCCCAGCCTCCCAATCTCATTGTGGCACCGTATTCGCGGTTTAGGAGCTTCTTTTCCTGGTCAGGCATAATGTGGATAACCGGGTGCGGGGTATCGTCGTCAACTTCGGTTGTATTGGCCGATTTTAATCCTGCCACGTGGCGGGCAAATTCAATAGTGGCCATTTGCATACCGTAGCACAAACCCAAATATGGAATGTTATTTTCCCGCGCGTATTCAATAGTTTGAATCATACCTTCAGTTCCTCTTGTGCCAAAGCCGCCAGGCACCACAATCCCGTCAAATTTTTCCAAAACTTTTTTAGCTCCTTGCTTTTCCACGTCTATGCTGGAAATCCAGTGCAAATTCGCCTTGACGCCGTTATGCCAGGAACCGTGTTTGATGGCCTCCACGACGGATATATAAACGTCGGCAAGTTTGTAGGCGCCGGTTTCGTAATATTTTCCCACGACCGCGATGTTAACTTCTTTTTTCGAAGAGTTAATTCGCGTAATATTGCCGACAAGCTTTTTCCACTCTTTAAAATCGTTTTTTCTCGGCCTCATACCGAATTCTTCCAAAATTTTGTCCGTCAAATGCTGTTGTTCAAAATTCATCGGCACTTTATATATGCTGTCCACATTCGGCGCCGCTATAATGTGCTGGACCGGCACGCTGGTGACCCACGCCAAAGTTTCCTTGCGGCGGTCGTCAATGGGTTTTTCCGCGCGGCAAATTAAAAAGTCGGGCTGGATGCCGCTGCCGTTTAAAATCCTGACTGAAGTCTGAACGGGCTTGGATTTCATTTCACCGACGCTCGGCGGAGTCGGCAAATAACCGACGTGGACATGAATGACATCCCGCCCATCGCGATACTTCATAATGCGGTTGGCTTCCATATACAAAACGTTTTGATACTCCCCTACCGTGCCCCCGATTTCCACAATCACAAAATCCGCCTTGCGCTCCTGTGCCGCCTTTTCAAACCGCGCGATAATGGCTTCCGGAACATGCGGCACAATTTCCACGTCTTCGCCGTCGTATTCAAAATTGCGTTCTTTTTGGATGATGCTCTGGTAAATTTGGCCGTTGGTTACGTAGTTGGAAGATGACAAATCGGTGTTAATAAAGCGCTCATAATTGCCCAGGTCCTGGTCGGTTTCCACACCGTCCTTGGTTACAAACACTTCGCCGTGCTCCTGCGGACGGATGGTTCCGGCATCCACGTTTAAATACATATCGCACTTTACCGGCGCCACGCTGTATCCGCGGCTTTCAAGCAACGCGGCAATGGACGCTGTGGTAACTCCTTTACCGACCGACGATATAACGCCTCCGGAAACAAAAATAAACTTGGTGTCTAACTTTTTGGCCTTGCGGGCTTTGATGTGATAGGACATAGGATTGATTATTTTCCACCGAAGGTGGATCCGCCTCTGGCGGAAAAGATTAAATGATTTAATGATTGAAAGATTTTACAGTGTCATTGTGAGGAGTGCATCCGATTTATCCGCCAAAGCTTTAGTGAAGGCGGACGAAGCAGTCAATCATTAGCCCTTTGAAGCCCTTTGATTAAGACCGCTTCGGCTGCACTCGCGATGACACAATATTAATTGGTAAATTTAAAAGTTTTAATAATTTCGGCAAATTCATTACCTATCTGATCGGGAACGAGAGTATCAATTCGATAAGTATTTCCCTTATGGTCAACGAGTATTTGGAAATCAGGGCTGTCTGTTTCGTAATCGGCCGTTTCGCCGCCAATGGTTATAATTTCGTTCGGCATATTTCTCCTCCTAATAAGTTCAGCGGCACTAATACAATTAAAACAACCCTCGTTGGTAGGATATATGCTTATAGCCACACCGCACACAACACCCAAGTTGACTATATACTGTTTACCTGCCTGGCCAAAACAAAGGTCTCCATTTAACTGCGATTCGGTCCAGCCTTGGGGAATATTCATCTGGAAGCCATACTGTGAATTTTTATAAGTTTTCCAGCTTTCGGTTTGCGCGGGAGTCGTTGTTGCCGATGGTTTGCTCATCGGCACGGCAGTATAGGCCGCTTCAAGGTCTATTTCAGCTTTTTCCTGGAAATACGCGTCATATTGTTTATAAACCAACAGCCCGGCGCCGCTGGCGAAGAAAAATACGATTAAACAAAAAAATGCGGATTGTTGTTTGTCGGACATATTACAAGTTATAAAGTTATAAAACAGCTTCCACTTTAATTTTTACATCAGCAACTATCCCACCGGACAATTTAACTTTTATTTGATGCTCGCCCAGCTGTTTTATGGGGTCGCTTATATCAACCTGATTTTTTTCGACCTCAAGGCCGATTTTATCCGAAATTACTTTTGCTACGTCCTTTTCATGCACCCCGCCAAATACCTGGCCTTTATCCCCCACTTTAACTTTAACGATGAATGTTCTTTTTTCTAAATCCTGCTTTAAGGCCTGTAATTTCCCAATTTCCTTTAATTTCTTAATTTCCAACTCTTTTGTTTCTTTGGCAATCCTGGCCTGGATGTCGGCCGTGGCAACCTGCGCAAAACCCTTGGCAATCAAAAAATTCTTGGCGTAACCGTCGTTTACGTCCCTAATTTCGCCTTTCTTACCGGCTCCGGCCAATTCTTTTATAAAAATTACTTTCATATTACTGCAAACTGATGAACACGGATTCTTTACGGATTAACGCGGATATCCGTGTTAATCCGTTTGCTTTGATCCGTGTTTATTTGTGTGTTCTAAATAAAAAAGCCCCGAACGCGAGAGTCGCTGTTTAAGGCTCTTTGTTAGTATATAGGAATGCGAATATTTGTCAAATATGCCTGGAAAGTTGTTGGTTTTAAGGCATGGTGGCCAGTTTAGTCGGAAGTCATAAGTTATATGGTACCTCCAACTAATAACCTACAACCGTACCGGTCGCCATAACCCAAAACTTCTTACTATGTCTTAAGGTATTTTCGAATCGCCAGCATCGACGAAATTACGGACAGCAACAGCGCCAAAACAAAAAGGATCAAAACCAAATAGCCAAAATGAAACAGGCTATTGGAATAAATATTCAGTTGCGGGTTTATATAGGCAACTACTTTGGGCAAAACTTTGTAATAAACCGGCACAAACAAAGCGGCCGTAATAATCGTCGAAAAAATGCTGTACAACAGGCTCTCCATTAAAAACGGCCCGCGGATATACCAGTTGGTGGCGCCCACCAGCCGCATAATTTCCACTTCTTCTTTGCGGTTATAAATTGTCAGGGTGATGGTATTATATATAACCAAAATGGCGATGAGAGCGAAAATCGCAACCAAAGCCAAGCCAAAAGTCACCACAAATTTTAGAATCGTATTTAAACGTTCAATAACCACGCGGTTGTCTTCAAAATTTACTTTGTCGATAAAACTCTTGTATTGGTCCGATTCCAAATTTTGCGCTACTCCCGGATAGTCGCTCAAATTGTATGTTTTTATGTGCAAGGTCGCCGGCAACGGATTTTGGGTCAGTTCGTTTAAAGATTCCGTTATAAGCGGGTCATTTTGGTGCGCCGCTTTAAAATTATCAAAAGCCTGCTCGGCGGAAACGTAATCTATTTCCTTAATCCTCGGATCATGGGCTATGTCATCTTTAATTTTTGTGATTTGGTCGTCGGCCAAACCGATTTTAAAGTACACGCTAATGTCCACGGTATTTTGGATGGTGTGGATGGAATAGTTGGTTAAAATAAATACCGTAAAAAGCGAGGAAAAAATTACCAGCGTCACGGTCATAACAATGGTCGCGGCCGCAGACAGCCAAAAATTCCGCCAAAAATTGACGAAACCGATTTTGATAACGCGTAGGAATGAGATTGAGTCCATCATAAGTTAATTGACAAAATTTAAAAAATTTAAATAATTGACAAAATTAGGCTGCAGTTTATTTTTGTCAATTTTGTTCAATTATGTCATTTTTGTTCATTACAACTTATATCTTCCCTTCTCCTGTTGCAAAGTAATTTTTCCGTCCTCGATTGTGACGACCCGCTTGTTAATTTTGTTAACGAGATCGGACGCGTGGGTGGCTAAAATTACCGTGGTGCCGAGCTGGTTGATTTTTAATAAAAGGTCCAAAACTTCCGCCGCGTTGACCTCGTCCAAATTACCGGTCGGCTCGTCGGCTAAAAGAAGAACCGGGCGATGAGACAGGGCACGGGCAATGGCCACACGCTGTTTTTCCCCGCCGGACATTTCTTCCGGGAAACTGTCTCTTTTGTGCAACAGCCCGACCAATTCCAAAATTTTTGGCACCTCGCTTTGGATTTTGTCGGCATTGTGCCCGCAAACTTCCATGGCAAAAGCCACATTTTCAAAAGCGGTGCGCCGCGGTAAGAGCTTCATATCCTGAAACACTATGCCGATTTTCCGCCTTAAATAAGGCAAATCCGATTTCCTGACCTGGGAAATATCTATGTCGTCTATCAAAATTTTCCCGCCGTCAATTTGCTCTTCGCCAATAATCAGCTTAAACAAAGTAGTTTTTCCCGCTCCCGAAAGCCCGACCAAAGAAATAAACTCGCCGTGATGCACCTGCAAATTCACGCCGTCTAGAGCCTTGTTGTCCTGATATTGTTTTACTACGTTTTCGAACTTTATCATAGCTTATCAGTCTATCAGCTGATCAGCTGATCAGCGAGTCAGAATTTGTTTCAAAAGGGTCTTTATAAATTCATTTTACCAAAAAATAAACAAAAAGGAAAGAAAACCGCCTTGATTCTAGATCCCGGATATCGTTCGGATGCACTCACGATTCCGGGATGACACAACCTTTCTACTTTCTACTTTCTACTGCATTTTGTTCAAGATATTTTTCCACGAATTCATCAAGTTCTCCATTAAGCACGGAGTCGGGGTCGGCGGATTCAAAATTTGTACGATGGTCTTTGACGAGTTTGTAGGGATGAACTACGTACGATCTAATCTGATTTCCCCATTCCGCGGATTTAAATTCGCCGCGGATTTCCTGTTTTTCGGCCTGGAGCTTTTGTTCTTCCAGGGTTTTTAACTTGGCCATTAAAATTTTCATCGCTATCTCGCGATTTTGATGTTGGGATCGCTCGTTCTGGATGGAAACTTTGATACCGGACGGGATATGTGTGATTCTTATCGCGGAATAAGTCGTGTTGACGGATTGCCCGCCGTGGCCGGAAGAAGTGTTAGCCTCAATTTTTAAATCTTTATCATCCACTTTAAATTCTTCCTGCTGTTCCAAAAGCGGCAGCAATTCCAAAAGCGCGAACGAAGTTTCGCGCGTATGCGCGGGGTTAAAGGGCGATAACCTGACCAAACGGTGGACTCCGGCTTCGCTCTTAAGCAATCCATAAGCGTATGGACCGAAAACTTCCACCACCGCTGTCTTAACTCCGCCCTGCTCGCCTTTGCTCATTTCAACAACTTCCGTCTGGAACCCCTTAATATCACAATATCTTAATATCATTCTTAGTATCATTCCAGCCCAATCCTGCGCGTCCACTCCCCCGGCACCGCTATGCACGGAAAAAATCGCGTTGTGGTCGTCGTACTTTTTTGATAAAAGTGCGACAAAACGATTTTTCCTGTATTGCAATTCCAGTTCGTCCGTGTGCTTTTTAAGATAATTTTCGTCTCCCTCTCCCTTCTTGTCCGCAATAGCTTCAGCGGCGGCGGATGGGAGAGGGTCGGGGTGAGGGTTTGCCGATTTTACCAACTCCAATGTTTCCAAAACGTCCTTTTCCAGCCCCATCCAAAAATCATAAAACTTTTTTAACTGATTGTATTCTCGGCTGACGTTTTGCGCGTGCTCGTTGTCCGCCCAAAAATCTTTTCCCTGCATCTGCTCTTCCAATTCCAAAATCCTCTGCTCCTTTTGCGGCAGGTTTAAATGGGATTTCAGATTTACAATTTCAGATTTAAGATTTTCTAAACGCTTAATAAGTTCGTTCATACCTTTATATTATAACATCAAATGATGAAGGCCGCTTCCCCTAACCCCGGTTCCAAGAGGATACGAGAACAGCGGCCGTCTTTCGCTAATGCACCACGCCCCAGCGCTTGCGGAGACTTTCCACAATAAGCCGGGACAATTCCTCCTTCCTGAGCAGGCAGCCGTCCCGCTCAAACCTCTCCAAAAACTCCAAAAATGCCCACAGTAGCTGGCAAAGCTGCTGGCACACCGAGAGGTTGGATTCGTGCGCATACTGCCGAACGAAATCCGCCTCAACCCGCGAGAGCTTAACTTTGTCGTCAACAGGCACCGTATCAAAATCAAACTCTGTTGGCGCGAGCCGAAAGATTTTCTCGGTTTGGGCAATAGGCAGTAAAATTTCGAAACAGAGCACCATAAACTGGTGAGTGCTCATGCCCCGATGCTCTGCTGCCTTCCGGAGCGCCTTTGACAGCCGCCGGCTCATCTTAATCGAGAATAAAACAGGCGGCAACTCTTTTTTCGCATCCGTGCTCATACATCGCGCGGAAATAACCAGACCTTCCCGTTCCCGGAGCAGGAACTGAAGGTTAAAAAATTATATCAAAAAGCCCCGGGAAAATCCAGGGGCTGAAACTAGGGCTAAAAACTCCCACGCTTAAGCTTCTATCTTATCGTATGCGCCCAACAAACCCAAAGTCAGGTTGATTATTTGTTTTATCTCCTTTATCTGGCTTTCAACCATTACCCTAATATCTTCCGGCACTTCACCTTCAATCGGAACTCTTGAGTCGCCCTGGCCCAGCGCCACAAAAATAAGGAACTCCTGGCGCAAGTCCTCGTCCATCAGGGTAAGCGATCTGTTAACAATTTCTGATTCCGCGGCTCCGGGCAAATCAATCAGCGCCTGGCTTCGGGCTTTCCGGAATGCTTCCCTAAGATGTTCCGGCGCTTTATCCAAATGGTCGTCGGGCTTGTCTATAAATTGAATTTTTTCCCTGGCGGCCAGCAATTCCCCAATCCTGTGCACCGAATGCAAAAGCAGCTCGCATTTCTGTTTGGAGATAATTTTTTTCCTTACGATTTGCAGCAAAATCGTCTGGACCCCGAAAAAAAAAGTGGCGGATAGCTTTGAAGGTTTGTCGGCAGGCTGTTCCCTGTTTGTCGGTACAACATCGTTATAATTCCTGTTTAACTCCACCAAAGCGTCTATTGCCATTTTTTTAGCAATTTCTTTCTGGGATTCCACATCCTTTTGCTCGGACCGATGTTCAACCATCATAATTTTAAATAATTAGGGTTAATTACAAATTTAAGGACTGCCTTGACCGGTATTAAGGCTGGTCAAATCACTTTTTCTTTTGGTATACGGCAAAAGCAAATTTAAAATTTCTTTCTTCCTGGATTTTATCCCACTGGCTCCAATCGATTTTTACAAAATATGCGTCGCCCGGATAATTGCCGTGGATATGGGTCATATACATTTTTTCGGCATAAGGCAAAGCGAGCTTAAAAATCTGCTCGCCGCCGATAATATATAAATCTTCATTTTTCAAAGCTTCAAAAGCCTGCTCCAGGCTGCCGAACACCAACACTCCCTGGGGCACTTTATAGTCGGCCTGCCTTGTAATAACCACATTTTTCCGCCCCGGCAGGGGCTTGCCCAGGCGCTTGACTATGGAATCGTAGGTCTTTCTGCCCATGACCACAGTCTTGCCCAAAGTGATTTCCTTAAACCGCTTGAGGTCTTCGGGAAAATACCAGGGCAGTTCATTGTCGCTGCCGATAACCAAATTGTCCGCCACTGCCACCGGGCCAAGAATAATCATAAATATTGTTTCAAAAAAATTAAGATATCGCCAACTGACGCATAGCGTATGATTTTAAAATTTGGATCTTGTATGCCCAGAATCATACGGGTAACTTTGGCGTCTTTTTGAGCTACTGCCAAAACTTTTTTTCCTAAATTTAATCCCGTCGCGATTTCAAATCCCAAACCGGTGGAAGGATATGAGACTTCCGCCAAAAGCAGATCGCAATTTTTTACGCAACCAATGTCATGCCTAAAAACGGCCTCGGCATTACCATTAATCAAACCCAAATATTCTGAAACTTCGTGATCTTGGCTTAATTTTGACCTAAGCTTTGCCATTTCCGATTTGTATTCTTCGGGGGCATGGGTTAGGGAGTTTGCCAGATATATTTTCATGTTCTTGGCTTTATATCTTTTAAAGCTATCCTCCTGACCAGCTCCCAGACTTTGTTGTGGATTTGTTCGGGGGACATCAGCTCCTTGCCGGCCATGCATTCCACCAGTTTGGTGTTGGGGAAAAGTTTGGCGATTTGCAAGTAAACTTTTTCCGCGTTTTTTAAATGATTGAGGTCGGCCTCATGCAGGTCGCGCTTTTTACCGTTGGCGTATTTTCTTTCATCAGCCGATTTTAAATCCACCAATTTCTGCGCCACTTCCGCCGGCACGTGCAAAATGATATTTAAGTCGGGTTTGGGGATGCCAAAAATGTTGTATTCAAGATTGTCCAGCCATTTAAAAAACTTCAGCCGGTCCAAATCATCGGCAATTTTGCCTCCCTGGTGTCCGGCGTTGGCCGTAACATAGCGATTGGAAATTACGATTTTCCCTTCGTTTAGCCAATTGCGGATTTTAAAGCTGGCGTCAAACCTGTCAATCGCGTAAAAGATAGACGCGGCTTCGGGTCCAACCTGCCCGTATTTTCCGTTTAAATATTCTTCAATAAGCCCCGCGGATTTTGTGCCGTACTGCGGAAAGTCCGTCATCTCCAAAGGATATCCGTTCTTTTTTAACTCTTCTACAAGCAATTTAGTTTGTGTGGCCTTGCCAGTGCCGTCAGTGCCGTCAATAACTATAAACCTGCCTTTTTGGGGGGAAGATTTGAATTTTTTACTTTTACCAAAGGATAATTTGTTGAGCATATAAAACTAACCCCGTTCCTTTTGGGCTTTATTAATGGCGGCTAACTGTTCAATTTCGAATTTTACTATTTCATAGGCCTTATGTTTTCTATAATCAGTTTCATAATGTGCTTCAAGAATTTGACCCTTGAAATCCATTTGGACATCTCTGTTTAATCGGCCACTCAGCTCTGTAAACAATTTCTGTTCATATTTGTCTGTCACCTGGCCATCAACAAATTCAACTTTTTTGGATTCGACTTGGCCCATAATTTCAGCCCTGCGCGAACCCACTATAAAATCCGGAGACGGGACATACAACCCGGGTTTTAGAACAACCTTATCTGCAAAATTTGTTTGATTAATGCCATAAGCCAATACAATACCGTTCGCGTTGGCCCACCATCTTAAATTCCTTTCCGCATAGTCTAAGCCCGAATAGCCGGAATGATATTTTAACCTGGCTTCAGTTGGAACCCACCAATCCACCCCTCCCTCAAAGGGTTGCTCCGAAATAAATTTTTCGTCGGTGACCATAACGTCCACGTCTTTATGTGCGTCCAAATCAGCAATAGTATTACGCGGTTTCCATATTGCTTCCGCAACTCCACCGATTAACAATCCAACTGATTTTCTTTGTTTTAATAATTCGTCCGCTATTTTCATTCCTTGCAAGCCACGGACGGCATTAGGAAATTCACCATGGCGCAATTCCTGCCTAAAAGACAATAAAGTCTCCAGCGCCAATTTCTGTTTATGGTTAAACTTTTGTTCCAGCCTGTTTTGCTGTCGAAACTCAAATCCCGGCATTTTAATTTTGTAGTTTACTTATAATTTCATCCACTTTCTTATAAAGCTCCCCTAAACTTCCCGTGTTATCTATTCTAAAATCCGCCTGCTTGCCCAGTTCGGGAATTTCCAGTTCGGTGCGGCAGGTTTCGTGCTCTTTAAAATGCTCAAAATCCATTTGCGCGTCATCGGTTTTGCCGCTTTTTCCCCCGCGCCGGTTTTTATAGCGCTCAAATCGCGTCTCAATCGGCGCCGTAATATAAATAATTTTTGCTCCCCAGGATTTTACAATGTCCAGCTCGTCCATTCGAATGCCGTTAACCACTCTATAGCCGGCCATAGAGCGTTTTACTCTTGGCTCCAAAGCGTTAATTAAGACGTGCTCGCCAAAAACTTCGCGAAGCCCCAGACCTAAGTCTATTTCATTTTTTCTGGAAATTTCCAAATTCAATTCTTCTAAAATCGCGTCTAAAATGTGGCTAAAACGAAAATGCGAGGCGTTATATTTTTCCGCCATATAATCGGCTACCGTGTCTTTTCCCGCAAGTTTTTCTCCAACCAGACCTATTATCATATGTTAAACAATAAATTTCTACCAATTTCCTAATTTCGTGAGGCCGCAGGCCGAACAAATATCCATTAATTCTGATATCCACCGGTGCTCCCAATCCCCCCACGATCGACATCGCGCAAACTGTCCGCCTCTTCCCACCGCGCCTGCTCGGTTCCGATGAATACGCCCTGCGCCAGACGCTCACCTTTTTTAACTTCTACGGGGCGGGAAGTAAAATTATGGACAATTATATGGACTTCATCATTAGGTCCGGCATAGTCCGGATCCACGACTCCAATGCCGTTGGCCATTGCCAAACCTTTTTTTAGCGGCAGGCTGCTGCGAGCCGCTATGAGTAAAAAATGGCCTTTAGGGGCGGCAATTACCAATCCTGTGGGTATTTTTGCCACTTCACCCGGAGCTATGGTTATATCGATTGATGAAGCAATGTCAAAGCCGGCCGATTCGGAGGTGTGATATTTGGGAAGCTCAACGTCTTTGGTTAATCGCTTAATTTTGGCTTTCATAGGTATATCTCACGGGCGTCATCCTGAGGAAGTGCATCCGACCGAAGGATCTCTTTACCGATTTGAGATCCTTCGCCCGCTTAGTTTTGCCGATGACGGGCTCAGGATGACGCCAGGTTGGTTAATACTTGATCGATTTTAGTAAACAACTCCTCCCTGCTCCCTTCGTTCACAATCGTCCAGTCCGCGCGCGCAATCGGTCCGGCCTGGTGGAGATTTTCAATTTGAGAATAATCGCGCGAAGCCAGCTCTCCCGGAGTCAGCGGCCGCACCGGCCGTTGCTCCATACGGGCGGTCCTGATTTTTGGCGATGCGTAAATTGCCAAAACTTTAAAACTCTCGCCAAATTGCTTTTTTACTTCCAAATATTCTTCCCAGCTGTATAAACTTTCCACGATAACATTTGACGATTTAAATAATTCCTTAATCTTCGGCATATTAGCAACAGCCATTGCCCCGAGACCGTCTTTGTCGCGAAATTCCTCCCGCACTTCCCTCTCTCCGGCTTCCCCGGGTTTTCCCCGCCGCGCGGCCTCGTCTATAACCGCCTGCCCAAAATAAACTTTCGGCCAGCCGGTCTTTTTTAACAAATATTGCACAACTTCGGTTTTCCCGGCTCCGGGCAGACCGACTACTGCGAGAATAATTTTTTTCATAATCATCTACTGAATAATTCACTCGCTCCTTCGCACAAATAAACATCCCTAATACCGGCTGACAGCATTTTGTCCCAGCAAGGCTTACAACACCACCAATGGCCGTACATATAAAGATCGGCGCCGGAGATTGCGGCGTTTTTTCGCAAAGCGTCCAAAACCGCCCTGGCTTCCGCGTGATGCCTAAAACTGGCACAGCCCGGGCAAAGCCAATATTTTTGGCCTGAAGGAATATTTAACAAACGCCGAACGCAAAAATATTTTTTATGCCATCGTTTTAGAGTTTCATTTTTTAAAGCCGACTGGTTAGCCCCCCTGCCAATTACTACACCGTCTTTGACGACAACGGCTCCGGTCGAATGGGCGGTATCAGTCGAATCCCCTTTACAAACTTTCATGGCCTCCAGCATGAATTCATTATTAAAGGGCGCGTATTTTATATCCTTGCCTTGCGGCATATAAGGATAGGGTTTTGATGAAATATATACCATCTACTATTATACTTTTTTAAAAGGGAACTTTGCTTTTAAACCGTCAATATCGCCTTTTTTAATAAACGCAATTTCTTCTTCATTGTCGGTGCGGGCTTCCAAATTTACGGCTGTGGCATTATCATACTTCGCGTGATCTACGCCGTGTTTAGCCGCGTCCGCTTCGGAAAGTTCGCTTGCCAAAAAATGGAATAAAAGCTGATAAGCACGTTCGCCCGGGTACAGCCTTAAACTATGATTTGTGCTGTTCTGCACGGGTATCAGCAAATGGCCTTTATAGCCCACGTCGACTATGCCGCCCTGGGTCACAAAACCTCGGCGAACAATGGAGCTGCGCGGATAAAGCACGGCTGAAATGTCCCTGGACCTAAATTCGACTTTTTCAAATGAGGAAATTAGCACTGACTCCTGCGGGAGCACCTCAAAATATTGCCCGGCCTTTAATTTTATTAACTTTAAATAGTCCTGGTTGAATTCCTTGGTTAAATAGTCCGGCTGTACCGCTACTCTGCCGGCGTCGGTTAATTTCCAGCTTTCGGGCAAATAAAAACTGGTTCCTATGCGAAGGTCAATGGAATTAGGCTGGATTTGGAACTCGTCAAGTTGGGGGGAAAAGACAATTTTGCCCTCTTCAATATATTTTACCAACTCGGTTTTTCCTAACATCGACATAACTTTGTAATTTTAATAATATTACAAGACTATTTTTAACCCGGCTATGGGCGGCATGGGCTCATATTGGGATGTCAGTATCCCCGTAATTTCCTCCACTAATTTTTCATCCCCAAGTTCGGCCCGGCCAAACCAATCCGGCTGGGCGTCCAATAGGACTTCCGGGTGTTTGTTCTCGCGCTCCAATAATTCCCAGGACTGTTTATAATGAATATCATAAATATGGGCGTTGGAAATGGAATGCGTGTAAGTCCCGGGCTTTACCCCTAAGCGCGCCGCCAATAAATGCTGCAATAAAGAAAATCCGGCAACATCATGGGGGCAGCCCAATATCATATCGTTTGAACGGACCACGTTATGCAAATGTAATTTGTTGCCGATAATATTGACTGTAAATGTAAATGGGCAAGGCACATTTTTTTTCGGCGTGGATTTAAGTCCCGGGCCGTATAAACCATCGTCGGCCGGATCCCAAGTAACGACCACCGCCTGCCTCGAATGAGGCTCTATTTCCAAATGTTTGACCAACTGGCCAAGCTGATCGCGGCCAAAATGGTGGCGCCAGCGGTAGCCGTAAGCCGCCGCTACGGTGCCGTCGCTTTCCGTAAAATCTTTCCAAATGCCGGTGTATTTATTTAAAAACTCATCCGGCCTTTTAGACCCCATAATATACCAAATCATTTCCGCCACAAATAACTTAATCGGAATTTTTCTTAGAGTCAACAGGGGAAAACCGTTATCCACGCGAATGGTTACACCGGGTAAAATCTTTATTTTATGCCCGGTTCTTTCATTTAGCTCCTCATAACCCTTGTTCATTATGTCCAAAATGGCTTTTTTGTATTCCTGATCAAATTGCGTCATAATCGTACTTTTTTACCTCCTTATTCTACACCAATTTTTAATGGTTGACAAAGTTTTTCAAATACCCTAAAATTCAAACAAATGAGCAAAATCTTCTCTTCCAGCATTATCATTATTATTACTCCGACGCCGCTGGCTGTGGGAAGAGTTTTGTTTAGATAGATTTAAACTCTTAACCCCCTGGCCCAAGCGGCCAGGGGGTTTTTTGTATAGCGCGAAGCAACTTATTTTTCTCCCCCTCTGGGGGAGATGCCGAGGCAGCCGAGGCAGAGAGGGTTTAGTATTCGGGGATAATCTTTGCTGGCACAAGACTGTCCCAACCAGTCTTGTGCCCACAAGGCACTAAAATCCCAGCCGGCGCCGCCGGCAACAAACAGGAGGAGACATGAAAAACTGCATCTATGTGCCGCAAGAACTTCGAGTGGATATCGGCCCAGACAGCCTGGTAAAGGGCAAAAGGATTGAAGGTACCGACCTGACAATCCTGGAAATTACAGAGCCAAAAACCCTAAGCCCATCTTATTACCTCATCTGTCGGGCTGATGACGGTCAGGAATTTCTCGGGCTTCGCCCCGAAAACAGTCCTGCTACAGTATTCACATACCATAAGTTGGTAAATTTGGACGATTCGGCCAATTAAACCGTCCGTTTAGACGACCGATTGCGGAAGATCGCTAACACGGCGGGAACAGCCAACCGGCTTGTTCCCGCCTTCACTTTTTTAAAAAAAGCCGCCCAATCAAGGCGGCCTTCAAAAAGATAAAAGTTAGCTTAAAGGCTTGGAAAAATCCACTATCTCGTAATTAGGCGGGGTCTCCCCTTTAAACATTTTTTCCTGCACAACCTTTAAAATTGCTTCCGAATTATTCTGGGATTTTAAAAGGTAGGCCTCAATGCCCAAAGCCTTGGCCGTCTGAATTTCTTCCTGATTGGAAAAATTGCTTAAGACAATCACCATAGTCTTGGAGATGTTTTCATCCGGATATTCGCGCAGCCTTTTTAAAAAATCCAGCCCTTTGACTTTTGGCAACAGCAAATCCAAAACGACCAGTTTAGGCAAATGAAAAAGCAATTTTTCCATGGCCTCTTCGCCGTCATAGGCTAAAGAAACATCCAGGCCGTGGCCGGAAAGGTAGGCGCTCAAAGTGTTGCGGTAGTCAACGTCATCCTCGACAATCAAAACTTTTTTGGACAGGTCATCTGACATAAAAGAAATTGCTATTGGACTTTTACTTTTATTCCCGGGCCCATGGTGGAATTCACGGAAACGGAAGAAATAAATTGCCCTTTAATTGTGGTCGGCTTGCTTTGCAAAATCGCCTGGTATAATGCTTTTAAATTTTCCAGCAAAGCCTTGCTTTCAAAATTGCTTTTGCCGATTATTTGATGGATGTTGCCGCTGTCGTCGTTTTTAAAGTTGACCTTGCCGCCGGCGATTTCTTTAATCAGCGCGCCGACGTTCGGACCCACGGTGCCGGTTTTCGGGTTGGGCATAAGGCCGCGAGTCCCCAAAATTTTGGCAATTTGGGCCAATTTTGGCATCATAGCGGGTTCCGCCACGGCTACGTCAAAGTCCGTTTTTTCCGTTTCTTTGATTTTTTTAATCAGTTCCTCGCCACCGACAACAAAAGCTCCGGCGTCTTTGGCTTCCTTCTCTTTGGCTTCCGTAACAAAGGCCGCGACCTTCTTGGTTTTGCCCGAGCCATGGGGCAGGCTCACGGTACCGCGCACGGACTGGTCGGTTTTTTTGGCGTCAATCATGGTTTTTACGTGTACCTCAACAGAACCTACAAATTTTGTATTTGCGGTTTTTTTGGCCAGCTCAATCCCCTCTTCCGGCGTGTAGACTTTGTCTTTATCTACCAACCCGTTATTCGCTTTGACTCTCTTGGCAATTTTTGCCATAAACTTTTTCCTTCCTGCCCGCCGAAGCTTTACGCGAAGGCGGGTCGTGGTAATAACGAGTCTACTATATTACTAGATAGTAATATAGTGCGTGCTCTCCCACAAATTAATTAAGATTTCACAGATACGCAGATGGCACTGATAACACGGACCAAAGTCTGCGTTGTCTGTGAAATCTGTGTATCTGTGAACTAAACTTCTTTTTTTGCCAATCTCCAATGGTAATACCAAACCGGCGTGGCTACGATTATCATTGCCAAAGCCTCGGCCGCGGTGTTTTCCCGTTGGGAAGTTTGCTGGTCTTTGGCTTGCTGAGCTTGAGCGTTTAAGGTTGCCTGATCGCAACCGGCAGATGTGTTGCCTGCGGTTACAGGCTGAGCGCAGGGCGTGGAATAATAATTCATATCCGCCTTAGTAAACACCCATGCTTTTAGCGCCAAGTTAATTAGCATAATCGCGCCGATTACGGCGATGATTAAAGAAATTGTGGACACTAGATAAAGATATGCTTTTTTTAAACTCATATGATTCGCCTTTCTACTAAATACTAAATTTACTAAAAGTACGAAATACGAAAATCGGAATTCAAGTTTAGTATTTAGTACCTTTCGTATCCTTTAGTATTTAGTAGAGAAATTTGGCTTACTTTATGCTCTCATCCGAAATAAATTTCTGTATATCTTTAACCGTGCTCATAAATTGGGCGGGAAAAATTATGGTAGAATTTTTCTCTACCGAAATTTCCGACATAGTCTGGAGGTTGCGGAGCTGCAGGGCGATTGGATGTTTGGCAATAACGTCCGCGGCGTCGGCCAGTTTTTGCGCCGATAAAAATTCACCTTCGGCCGCAATAATTTTGGCGCGTTTTTCCCGTTCAGCCTCGGCCTGCTTGGCCATGGCGCGCTGCATATTTTCCGGCAATTCAATATCTTTAATTTCTACCAGCGAGACTACTACCCCCCACGGTTCGGTGTGCGTATCCAAGACATCCCGAATTTCCTGGTTGATTGTGACTCTCTCGGAAAGAATTTCATCAAGCTGAAATTTACCTACGATATTGCGGATAGTAGTTTGGGAAATTTGGTTAATGGCGGACATTACGTTTTCTATGGCTACGATGCTTTTGACCGCGTCGGTAACCTGATAGTAAGCCACGGCTGAAATATCAACCGAAACGTTGTCTTTGGTAATAATTTTTTGCGGCGGAATGGGCAGTGTAATGGTGCGCAAATCCACTTTTCTGACTTTATCAATATACGGAATGACCATGGTCAACCCCGGCTGTTTAATGCCGACAATTTTCCCAAACCTAAATACTACGCCTTTTTGGTACTGCTGGATTACGCGGAAGGCGGGAAGAATGAGGAAGACAAAGATGATGATGAGAAGTGAGAGAATGTCCATATGTTTAAAGTTATTGGCTATAGGTTGTGGCGGCCGGTTTAGTTGTAAGGTTTTAGGTGTAGGTACTTATAACCTATAACCTGCTACCCTACTGGCCGCTTTGCCCTACAACCCATTACTAATCAACGACTTCCACCCCCATAGACCGACATGTGCCGCGGATAATTTTTTCCGCCGCTTCAAGAGTGTTGGCATTTAAGTCCTGCATTTTCTTTTCCGCGATTTCCTTAATTTGCTTTTGCGTGATTTTGCCAACTTTGGTGGTTAATGGATTCGCGGATCCTTTTGCCAGGCCGATTGCCTTCATAATCAAATTGGATGCCGGAGGGGTTTTTAAAATAAAGCTAAACGACCTGTCTTCGTAGATAGTCATTTGCACCGGGATAATCATATCCCCGCCCGCGGTTTTGTCGTTAAATTCTTTAACGAACGCGGCAATATTTACGCCGTGCGGCCCAAGGGCCGTACCAACCGGCGGCGCCGGGGTCGCTTTTCCGGCCGGAAGCTGTAATTTAAGCTGTACTTTGACTTTCTTAGCCATACGTTTTTATGATGGTAGACTGCTGCCACTTATCTCGTGCCCGAGGGTTACCCTCGGAGCCGGGATTATGCCTGACCGAGGGTAACCCTCGGCTTAAGGCATGGGCTTTTTAGTGCAATCGGGACGGATATTTCCGCCAACCATTCCTTTCTAAAAAATTTATACAAAACTAAGCCTTAAAACATTTCTAATATATTTTGGCGGTACAGAACGTAATTGGGGAAATTCTTTTATTACTTCGTTGTACACGTATTCAATCATTGCCTCTTTGCCTTCAGATCGAGAAGGTCTTTCCATAAATTCATCTCTAATAGCATCTACGTAACCTTTAATCTCAGGGTCGTGAAGCCAATCCCAAATACTTTTTTCCATGTCAAAATCATATTCTTCGTTACTCTTACTTCTTTGTTCATGCCCTTCTGACATAAGATTGCGATATTTATATTTTCTTTACTGCAAAAAGTCCAATTTCGCCGCGGTTTCTCTCATCTCGTACCCGAGGGTTACCCTCGGAGCCGGGATTATGCCTGGCCGAGGGTAACCCTCGGCTTTTTAATAATTTATGCACCAAGTTTTGCGTCTTTCCGCATTAAGTTCCGCGTCTTTCCGCGACCTAGATTTTCTTGACCTGCAAAAAATCCAACTCCACCGGAGTTTCGCGGCCAAAGATGGTGACCATGACTTTGACTTTGCCGTGCTGTTCGTCCAGCGAGCCGACTTTGCCTTCGTATTCTTTGAACGGGCCGTCCTGGATTTTCACCAGGTCGCCAACGGCGAATTCTACTTTGTACTTGGGTTCGTCCGCGCCCATGCGCTTTTTGAGGTAAATCCATTCCGCATCATCAATCGGGGAAGGAATTGTTCCGCTGCCCACGAATCCCGTAACGTTAGGCGTGTTGCGGACTACATACCAGGAGTCATCGGTCACAATCATATCTATTAAAACATACCCCGGAAAAATTTTTTCTTCAAACGTGGTGCGTTTGCCGTCCTTAATCTTGATTTTCTTTTCCTTGGGCACCATTGCTTCAAAAATTTTGTCCTGCATGCCCATGCTTTCAATGCGCTGCTTTAAGTTAAAAGCCACGCTGTCCTCGTAACCGCTGTAGGTGTGCAATACGTACCAATGACGTTCACCTGTAACTTGCTGTCGAGCCATAAATATTCTGAAAACTTTCTACTAAATACTAAAAGGTACTAAATATACGAAATACGAAACTAGATTTAAGTTTAGTATTTTCCGCCAGCGGCGGATCTGCCTCCGGCATGAAGCACCTTTCGTATCTTTTAGTATTTAGTAGAGATAATTAATGCTTAGTGAATAGTAAAAAATAATACGGATATGAGTAAAATTATTTCCACGTAAAATGTCCAACGGGTGACGTAAAATTTTAAAAAGTTTAACCAATAACCAAAAAAACTTTCCGCACGGATTTTTGGCTCCAGCCCGCGATCCTTTAACGCCCATATTTCTTTGTTAAACGGCCACAGCCACATAACCCCGGCAATATCAATGCTGTCCAAAAGAAAGTGGCTCCAACTGCACACCCACACAAGCAAACCGAACATTTTGTAGTACGGGCTTTGGGCAAAAAAATAAATAAGCAGTCCCGCGATGAGCCACAAAACCGGCAGGTGGCTACGGAACCTCCGATGGGTTCTATTGTCCACTCCCGGCTTATACCACCACGCCCGAACCTTGGCAAAAGCCGCGAAGCTATCCAAATCCGGTGCAAAACCAAAGAACGCCCCCCACCATAGTAAACGCGTTTGCTGGGCTTGGGTTATTTGCGGATGGGCAAAATGTAAAAGGGCTTTGGCGGTTAAAAAACCCGCGGCTATGTGTCCTGGTGGAAGCATGAAGAAATGACAAAATTTAAAAAAATGACAAGACTGACAAAATTATTACTGCGCGATATTTTTGCTCATTTCCGTCGTTTTTGTCATTTTTGTCAATATTTTCTATCTATTAATTATCGCCTGGAAGATTATAAACAGCAAATAATCAAAAGCCCCCAAAAACGAGGCAATGATAATGCTGAAAATAATCACTGTAAAAGTATACTTAAGCGTTTCGTTGCGCGTCGGCCAGACAACCTTGGCTAACTCATTTTTTACTTCAATAAAGAATTGAAACATATGAAATACTGTTTTTAACGCCGATCCGCGACCTTCAATATAAATCTGAGGGTTCCCTCGTCCGTAGTGGCGGGACTCGGGACGGCAACTATATAATTTAATAATATAGTTTGCCGTTTTTAAAAGGCCCTTGCGGCCTTTGTATAAATATAATACTAAATCCCGCTATATTTGTCAACCCCGCTAACCCGGGTGTCATTTAAAATTGAAAACCGGACTCCGTAAAGTTAAAAACCGGACTTTGGTGG
>CAZQFQ010000004.1:0-43570 GCA_964592725.1 uncultured Candidatus Saccharibacteria bacterium
AAATTAAATTTTCCGAAAAAAACGACTAAAACCAACTAAATCCCGAACGGTAACCCCTCCCTAAACAGGGTGGGCGGGGCGGGGCGTCGCACAAAGCTTTTCCAAACGTTGAAAAGACAGTTTGGCCTGGTTCTCCTCATCGCGATGCGCTGACGACCGTTTTATGGCCGCAAAAACGACCATACCCACAAAAAGAATACCTCCTCCTACCGCTGCCAAGAGGTGACTCATAGATAGTATAAGAATATCACTTTTTTCTAACTTAGACAAAAATGTCTAAAAATCTAATTTATTTTTGTATAATCCTTATAATTTTCCGCCATCTCGTCAAAATAATCGTACTGGATGGCGGTGCGGATTTTTTTCATTAGGTTAAGGTAAAAACGCAGGTTGTGCATACTGGCCAGGCGGGTGGCCAGCGGCTCACCGGCCGCGAACAAATGGCGGAGGTAGGATTTGGTGTGGTTCAAACACAGATAACAATCGCAGGTGTTGTCCACAGGAGTGAAGTCTTCTTTAAATTTTTCGAGCCTGATGTCAATTGTTGCATAACCTTCAACATCAGAGGAACCCTCACCCCTGGCCCCTCTCCCAGAGGGAGAGGGGGAAGAAACACGAGCCGCGATATATAACCGGCCATGCCTTGCCTCGCGCGTGGGAATAACGCAGTCAAAAGTATCACAGCCGCGCGCTACTACCTGGACAATGTCGTATGGCGTGCCCACCCCCAAAAGATGCCTGGGTTTTTCTTCCGGCAAATGAGTAATGGACCACTCCACGGCTTTCATCATTTCCTCAAACGGCTCGTCCACGGTGGCAATTCCGCCAATGGCAAAACCTTCAAAATCAAAATTGACCATTGCCTCGGCGGAGATTTTACGCAAGTCCTTAAAATTGGAGCCCTGCACAATTCCCCACAATTTTTGGCCAGGATTAATGGGATCGCCATTTTTCATAATATTCAAATGCTCGCGGATTGCGCGCTCGGCCCAGCGGTTGGTCAGCTCCGTGGAAATTTTGCTCTGCCCGTACTCAAACGGCACGCCGGAAAAATCATCCAAAATTAAACAAATATCACTGCCTAAGTTGGCCTGAATCTGAATGGATTTTTCGGGAGACAAAATTTCCTGTCGGCCGTCCATATCAAAATTAAACAGCACGCCGGCTTCCATAACTTTTTTAAATTTAGCCAACGATTGTACCTGGAATCCCCCGCTGTCGGTAAAAATCGGCCCTTTCCAGTTCATAAATTTGTGCAAACCGCCGGCTTTATAAATCAGCCCGTCGCCCGGCCTTTGCCAAAGGTGATAAGTATTCGCGAGTATCATCTCGGCTCCCCAAAATTTAAGTTCTTCCGACGTTACCGCCTTTACCGTCCCCTTCGTCCCAATAGGCAAAAACGCCGGCGTATTCACGTCCCCGTGCGCGGTATGGATAACGCCGTTACGGGCGCGCAATACATCGGCTCCCTCTTCCTTCTTGTCCGCCGTAGCTTTAGCGAAGGCGGATGGAAGAGGGCCGGGGTGAGGGTCAACTTTTTTTAGGATTTCAAAATAGGCCATAATCGTAATGTAGGGAACGGTCGCGACCGTTCCCTACGAGATGATGATATTATAACAAAACAGCGCCCCTCTGCCTAGGCGCTTGACGTCGGCAACAAAAGTGGTAAACTAATTTCGTTTAAGGAGGAGCCTATGACGCATTCGGTTCTCGTCATCGTCCTGATTTGGTTCGTCGTCAGTTGTTTTTTGGCGGCAAGTAACGTCAACTTTACCATCAACGGCTTCTGGCTTTCGGCCATCAAGAAACGCATGGGTGGCTACGATTCCATGAACGACTTCCTGGCCGATTACCGCGGTCATCTGCACAAGTGCGCTACCGGAGGAGAATGCGCAAACAACCGCGTATTCCACCGGCTGTGTAGCAAACTGCAATGGGCGTTGCTATCGCGCTATAAAACCACCGGAGCCATAATTGGCCTGTGGGCCGTGTCGTTCCTGTGCATTTTTTTGATCGTACCGGCAATACAGGAAGCATGGCCGCTCCGCGAGAAGTCGAATCGGCCGGCCTGACGAAGCCAACAACCTCGCTCTAAAAGGAGCTTCTCCTGCTACAAGGAGAAGCTCCAGATTTTATTTTGGGACCAAAGGCGCCCCGATGGCGAGGCGCTGTTTAAAATTTTTATTATTTTTTAGTCGGGAAATTTAAGCTTGGGGCCTTTAAAACGTTTGTTTAGCTCAACTAAATTATCGCGGTCACGCAACCAGTCGTAATACCTACTGGATCCGTAAGCCGGGCTGTTAGCACCAAACTCCTCCAAAGCATAACGCCTCATTAGGTCCTGATAACGAACCAAACTTGGTTCCTCATCAAGGCCAATATCTTTAGGGCCGGTTGGATTTTCACTAGGTGCGATTGAAAGATTGCCCATAAATTTACCGGTCAAAATTCCGTCTCGGAGGCCTGCCGCTCGAAGAGTCCGAGCCGCGTCGAGGACCACCGCTACGGCCGCCAAAGGACGGACGGCGCGGGCGAAAATCATCATGGCCGCCGTTTCCAAACGCTCCGGCCGCGCCCTCGGGCGCCGGACCGGCAAACGGTTTGTGGGTTAAGTTTATTCTGCCTTGCTCGTCAATTTCACTGACCTGGACTTTTAAAGTATCGCCGACATTGCAGACGTCTTCCACGCGGTTGACCCGATAATTTGCCAATTGGGAAATATGCACCAAGCCCTCTTTGCCCGGCAGGACTTCCACAAAGGCGCCAAAATCCATAAGGCGGGTAACTTTGCCTTCATAAATTTCGCCGGGCTGGACTTCTTTAACAATGTTCTGGATCCATTCCACGGCTTTTTTGGCGCTTTCGGCGTCGGTGGAAGTGACCATTACCAAACCGGAATCTTCAATGTCAATTTTAACCCCGGGACATTTGGCAATAATTTCGTTGATAACTTTTCCGCCGCTGCCGATGACTTCGCGGATTTTGTCGGGCTTAATCATAAACGATGTAATGCGCGGGGCGTAAGGCGACAAATCCGGCCGCGGTGAAGAAATTGCTTCTTTCATTTTGCTGATAATGTGGACGCGCGCGGGCTTGGCCTGCTCCAAAGCTTTAGCCAAAATATCCGCCGACAATCCTTTAAGCTTCATATCCAACTGCAAAGCCGTAACTCCCGTTTCCGAACCGGTAACTTTAAAATCCATATGGCCGTTAAAATCTTCTATGCCCGCAATGTCGGTTAAAACTTTAAAATTATTTGGGTTAGTTTCATCCATTACCAAACCCATGGCACAACCGCCAATGATGTCGGTAATCGGCACGCCGGCGTCCATTAACGCCAAAGTACTGCCGCAAGTGGAAGCCATTGAAGTGGAGCCGTTGGAAGACATAATTTCTGACACTAAGCGCATTGTATAAGGGAAAGTTTCCTGTGGCGGCAAAACCACTTCCACGGCGCGCTCGGCCAGCATTCCGTGGCCGATTTCGCGTCTGCCCGGCCCTCTTAAAGGAGCAACTTCGCCAACAGAGTAACCCGGCATATTATAGTGGTGGATGTAACGCTTGGTCCTGCCTTCGGTGGGATCTTCCATCCCGTCCAAAGTCTGCTCGTCGCCTTTACTGCCCAAGGTTACGGTGGTCAGCGCCTGGGTTTCTCCCCTGGTGAACAAAGCAGAACCGTGAGTGCGCGGCAAAACGCCGACTTCACAGGTAATGGGCCGGGTCTCGGTAAGCTTGCGGCCGTCCACGCGCCGTTCCTTGGTAAGAATCTGTTTTTGCTGGTATTTTTTTAAAACTTTATCCACGGCTTTGGCCGCGTCTTTTTCGATATCAACAATTTTTCCATCCGGTAGGGACGGGTTTGCAACCCGTCCTTTTTGGGAGGGTTGCAAACCCTCCCCTACATTCTCATTGAATGATAATTTTACCGCTTCGGTAATTTCTTCCGTCAGCTTTTTGATATTTTCCTCGCGCGGTTCTTTTCCTTTAACGTATATCGCGGCATCCATTTTGTCCTCGGTCAAAAGTTCTTTGACTTTATCCATTACCGCCGGGTTCGGCAAAACCATAATCGGATCCGACTTTGCTTTTCCGACCTGCTTGGCAAAATCAATTTGGCACTGCGTCAGCAACCCCAAAAACGGCTGGGCAAACTTGATGCCTTCCACAATTTCCTCTTCTTTGACCAACTTTGCGCCCATTTCCACCATAATAATGTGTTCGCCGGTGCCGCAAACTATCAAATCCATCGTAGATGTTTCCTGCTGTTTGTGGGTCGGGTTGATAACATATTGCCCTTCCACTTTGCCGACGCGCACGCCGGCCACCGGCCCGTCAAAAGGCACGTTGGAAATGGCCAGCGCCATGGAGCAGGCGTTGACCGCCAGCATATCGGGCTCGTTTTCCCCGTCTATAGATAAAACCATGGCGGTTACCTGCACATCGTTGCGCATCCCGTCCGGAAACAAAGGACGGAGGGTGCGATCAATTACCCGCCCTTTTAAGATAGCATCGTCGGTCGCGCGGCCTTCGCGTTTTATCCAGCGCGAGCCTTTGATTTTTCCGGCCGCGTACAGCCTTTCTTCATAATCCAAAAGCAGGGGGAAAAAATCTATTCCCTCTCTGGCTTTATCGTTCATTACCGTGGTGGCCAAAACCACCGTGTCGCCGACGCGCGCCAAAACGGCGCCGCTGGCCTGGCCGGCCAATTTGCCGGTTTCAAAACTAAAATCGGCCTCGCCGATTTTGCAGGAGATCTTTTTAGATTCCATTATATTTTCCTTTTTGTTTCAGGATGACTTTCAGATGAACGATGACTTGTAAAAGTCCTCGCAGAATCCGCAAACCATCCTGGAACGTTAATTATTCTTATACCGCTGATCGGTCGCCGATACGTACGCTGATTCAACGCTGAAGCTAACTGCCCTCCTTGGGGAGAGATTTTAGATTCAGCGACCTATCAGCGTCTATTCAGCGGACGTTGAGCGCTTTTCGAGCACAGCATTAATTTTACCTAATATTTCCTCCGGTGTAAAGTAGGCCTTTACCAGGTAATCGTCGGCCCGCAAATTTTTGACCCTTAATATGTCGCTGTTGCTCCATAAATTGCTCAAAACAATTACCGGCAAATCGGAGACTTTTTTGTCCGTACTTCCGCGAAGGGTTTCCAAAACCTGAAAACCGTCCACCTCCGGCATCATTAAGTCAAGCAAAATTAAATCCGGCAATTGCTCGGAAATCATTTGGAGCCCTTTTTTCCCGTCTTCGGCATGGCGTACCGCAAAACCGCTGCTTTCCAGCTTATGCGTGACAATCTCGGCCATCGCCACGTCATCTTCCATCACAATGATATTTTTTGATGTTTGTTTGGCCATCGCGGGTATTTCTCCCGTCTATAATTATAGCATAATGGCCAAAAAAAGAAAAATGTGATATAATTTGTTTAAGTCTTGGTGCTAATATTTAATTTTATTATTTATAAGCATTAATAGGGCAAAGGTTTTTAAAAGTGATACAAAAATACAAGTCATTGCCTGAATTTAAAAACCACGAGCAAATCGTGGAATTAAACGACCCCGCTTCCGGCTTAAAAGGGTTTATTGCAATTCACAGGCGCTTTCCCCCGCATCCGTCTTTTGGAGCCACCAGGATGGCGTTCTATCAGACCAAAACAGATGCCTTAAAAGACGCTTTAAGGCTGTCTGCTTTGATGTCCTTTAAAAGCATTATGGCCGGCCTGCCGTACGGGGGTGCTAAGGCCACCATCATCCGACCCTATTTAACAATGCCGGCTCGGCAAAAATTAAAGCTTCTTGCCGCGTACGCGAAAAAAGTTAATGACTTAACCGGCCGGTTTATTACCGGGGCCGACCTTGGCATAAATGAAGACGATTTAAAAATGATGAAAAAGGGTACCTCCTATATTGTAGGGCTCAAAAGCGAGCCTGTCCCTTATACCGCGCTGGGTTTATTCTACAGCCTGGAAGTGGCGCTGGATGAAATTTTCGGCCGGAAAAGCTTAGGCGGCAGAAGTTTTGCCATCCAGGGCGTGGGAAAAATCGGCGGCAATTTTTTAAAACTTATATATCCGCGGGCCGCAAAAATTTTTATTGCCGATGTGGACAAAACGACTTTGTCGGCTGTAAAAAAACAGTTTCCGAAAGTGCGTATCGTTAGCCCCAAAGAAATTTTTAGCCAAAATGCGGACGTATTTTCTCCCTGCGCCTTAGGCGGATACTTAAACGGTGAGACCATAAAAAAAATAAGGAGCAAAATTATATTGGGCGGCGCCAATAACCAACTGGCTTCGGAAAAAATCGGGACAGACCTTTACGGACGCGGCATCCTTTACGCGCCGGACTATGTTGTAAACGGCGGCGGCCTGATAAGCGTTACCGACGAGTATGAAAACCCAGTATTTAACAAACAACGGCTGGTAAAAAAAGTCAAAAAAATCGCCGAAACGTTAAAAGAAATTATTGCCATCAGTAAAAAACAGCATAGAGCTACCAACCTCGTCTCCGATGAAATCGCCCAAGCCAAATTAAACAAAACATATGAACAAGCCACTATTGCCAGGGTATAACAGCGTAAAAACCTTGTTAAGGGATTTAGAAGCAAAACCGGAAAAATTCTGGCTAAAAAGGGGCGAGTCGGAATTATTTAAACTTTTTAAACAGGCGGCCGGACGAATCCCGGCCTATAAAAAATTTTTAAAATCCCATCGCGTAAACCCCAAAAAAATAACCGGCCTTAAAAATATATCTTCAGTGCCGCCGGTTGGCAGAGACAACTACCTGCAAAAATATCCTTTGGAGGACTTATGCTGGGACGGCAATTTTAAAGCCCGGCGCTGGACTGTAGCGGCCACTTCCGGCTCAACCGGCCAGCCGTTTTATTTCCCGCGAACGGATAATCAGGATTTGCAATACGCCGCTTTGGCTGAACTTTATCTGGTCCACAATTTCCAAATCAACAGAAAATCCACGCTCTATATAAACGGATTTGCCATGGGAGTATGGATTGGGGGAGTTTTTACTTATCAGGCCGTCCACGATGTGGCACAGCGCGGCAATTATAGTATCAGCATAATCAGCCCGGGTATAAACAAGCAGGAGATTATCAAAGCCGTGACAAACTTAGGCCCGAAGTTTGACCAGATAATTATCGGCGGCTATCCCCCTTTTATAAAAGAAACCGTTGACGAGGGGCTGGCGCTGGGAGTTAAATGGAAAATTTATAATTTGGGTTTTATTTTTTCGGCGGAGCCTTTTGGCGAAAAATTCCGCGACCACATTATTAGCACTACCGGACTAAAAAACCCCTATACAACTACCTTAAACCATTACGGCACCGCCGACCAGGGCACGCTGGCTTACGAAACCCCGCTGAGCATTTTAATACGGCGACTGGCGGTAAAAAATCCCAAATTGTTTGCCGCCATTTTTCCCGAAACCAAAAGGCTGCCAACCCTGGCCCAATACTTTCCCGAAATGTTTTATTTTGAAGAGCGGGAAGGGCAGCTACTTTGTTCAGCCCGAAGCGGCCTGCCTTTGTTGCGCTATGAGCTAAAAGATAAAGGCGGCGTGATTACTTTCGGGCGTATGTGCGAAATTTTTAAATCGCTGGGGCTGAACTTGGAACGGGAAGCTCGCAAGGCTAATTTACAAGGCAGCCTCTGGAAATTGCCTTTTGTCTATATCTATGAACGGAGCGATATGGTAGTCTCGTGGAGCGGCGCCAATATTTATCCGGAACACATTCGGGAAGCCCACTTACATAAGAAAGTCTCACCGTTTTTATCCGGCAAATTCACTCTGGAAATTGTTTTTGATAAGCACAATAATCAAGAGCTGCTCATCCATTCCGAATTACGTAAGGATGTGCAAATTGCCAACAAACGCAGGTTAATTGAAGAAATCAAAAATATTACCATGGCGGAATTGCTGAAAAGTAATTCCGAATACCGCGTTTTACATTCCTCCAACCCCGGCAAGATGGTCCCTCGTGTTATACTGTGGACCCACCAAAGCGCCCCCCATTTTATCGGCGGGGGTAAGCAGCGATGGGCTTTAAAAACTAAGCAGAATAAATGACCAAAGAATTTTTCAACCGAACAGCATATAAACCGGTTAAGCTTTCGGCCAAACGTGATATCACCGGAGCGCTAAAAGCAATTTCCAAAAAGAACCAAGCTGTCCAAATTGTTGACCAATACGAGAGCATGCTGGAAGAATTATTTTTGCTGCGAAACCCCGGATACCGGTTTGACAAAGATTACCGGAAAGAGTATGAAAAATTTCGGGAAATCCATTTGAATAATAAACACCCCGATTCCGGGGGCGCGTGGTTTTACTACCCTTGGCTCAATTGCGCCGTTCATTTTCTTTCCGAACCTCTGCACCAGGAACTGCGCACCGGCCGAAACCGAAACCTCATTACCGAAAAGGAACAAAGAGAATTCTATCGGGCGCGGGTAGCGATTTTGGGAATGAGCGTGGGGAGCCATGTTGCCCTGACCATAGTTATGACCGGGGGTGCCAAACACATTAAGCTTGCCGACCCCGATATTCTTTCGGGGTCCAATCTTAATCGCGTGCGCACCGGTTTCCAAAACATCGGGCTGTCAAAAGTAATCAGCGTGGCGCGTCAAATTTATGAAATCAACCCTTACGCGAAAGTTGAGATATTCCCCCAAGGCGCCGGCGAAAACAACCTAAAAAAAATATTAACCGGCGGCGGGAAGCTTGGCCTTCTTGTGGAAGAAATGGATAATCCGTATTTAAAATTACGGGCACGGGAACTGGCGCGGGCGTATAGAATTCCGGTTATTATGGCCGCGGATAACGATAACGGCATTATTGTGGATGTTGAAAGGTACGATTTGAACAAAAAACATCCGATTTTACTGCACGGGATTATGGGGATTACCGGATCCGGGGAAATTAAAACAGTGGATCCCCAAAATTTACACAAAGTTATCGCCAAAATGGCCGGGGCAGAGCTTTCAACCGTCCGCATGCTTGAGTCTGTTACCGAAGTAGGCAAAACTTTATACTCCTGGCCGCAATTGGGAAATGCCGCCACGCTCTGCGGCTCGGTACTCGCTTTTTTGGCCAGAAAAATTATTTTGAAAGAACCCATAAAATCCGGGCGGACTAATTTTAGCCCCGATGCGATATTTACACCGCTAACCAAAGCCGCGCGCAAGCAACGACAAGCTATTTTAAATAAGATGGGAATTTAAAAAATCCAAAATGATCCCAAAAGAAATTTTACTTAAAATTATAAAAGCCGGATCTTTGGCTCCTTCGGCTGATAACGGCCAGCCTTGGAGGTTTAAAATTACCGAACAGCAAGATGTAGAACTCTTCCGCCATCCCGGAATGTTTGAAAAGGACTTAAGCGTCTTAAAAGAAGTTTCTCTAATCGGACACGGAGCGGTAATAGAAAATATGCGCATAGCGTCGGCTTATTTTTCTTATCAAATGCGGGTTGACTTTTTCCCTGATGCCGGCAACTCAAACCTCGTTGCCCGCTTAAATTTTGACGCGCGGCAGGATAAAGATTTATACCTTGCTTCTCTTTATAATTTTATTACGAAACGGTGTACCAACCGTTCCCCGTATAAAAATGCCGCGCTGACGGAGTTGGAAAATAAAAAATTAACCGGAGCGGGTGATGATTTTAAAGACGTAATGCTTAAAATTATCGCGGATAAGGAGAGTGTTCGCGGCCTCGCGGAAGCCGTCAGCACTAACGAGCGGGTTGTCCTGTCCAATCCGGTGCTTCATAAATATTTTTTTAACCTCATTAGATTCAGCCAATCGAAAACAGAACAAACTCAAAATGGCATGCACGTAAGAACGTTGGCTATGCCTCCGCCGGCCGAAATGATATTTTATTTATGCAAATACTGGCCTATTATGAAATTTTTAAGTTTTTTTGGCTTGATAAAAACGATAGCAAGACAAAACAGTAAAATTTACCAAAATTCCGCGGCTTTTGGTGTATTGTTAATTAAGGAGCCTTCGCCGATCAATTTTATTAACACCGGCCAAGCCATGCAAAAAATTTGGCTTCAGGCAACAGCTTTAGGACTGCAATTCCAGCCTACCGCAGCGGTGCCGTATTACGCTAGAGAAGCTTCGGAAAAAAACAACCCAATTTTTGGGGGGAACGAAAAAGAGCTTCTTCTTAGCGCGTATAAAACAATAAAAAAAATATCCGCGGATCCTAATTTAACCGTAAGCTTTGTGTTCCGTATCGGGCAGGGATTACCGCCGCGGGCGCGGACAACGCGCTTGGAACTATCCAAACTTTTAATTGCCTGATCTGCTAATTTAAACAGCCCATGGACATAATAGCCAACACAGATTTGTTTTCAGTTGGCATCGCAATTGCCACCAGTTTTATTTTGGGTTTTGTTGTTTTTTATCAAAATCCAAAAAGCGATACCGGAAAATTATTTCTGCTGTTTACCGGCGTCAATGCCGGCTGGAGCATTTTTAATTACCTAAACTACCATGTTTCAAACCCCCTGCTTGTTTTGTGGTTTATTCGCATGGTTATGTTTTTTGCCGTTCTTCAGGCTTTTTCCTTCTTCTTATTGATGTTTTCTTTTCCCCAGGATAATGTGGCGTTTCCGTCTTGGTGGAAAATATTTATCCTGCCGGCGGTTTCCCTAACCGCTTTACTTACATTAACACCCTGGGTTTTTTCAGGTCTGCAAATAGCAACCAACGGAGCGGTATCGCAACCCATACCGGCAGCCGGAATCGGAATATTCGCAATAGTAGCTGTTACTTCGGTAGCCTGGGGGGTTGTGTTGCTTGTTTTAAAAATAAGACAAGCGCCCCCGGAGCAAAAGACTTCTTTTAAATACCTGTTGGCCGGGGTGGCTATAATGTTCGCCTGTATTATTACCCTAAACTTTATATTACCTTCTTACTTCCAAAATACACGCTTTATCCCGCTCAGCGCGGTATTTACTTTCCCGTTCGTCGCTTTTACGGCCTACGCCATAATGCGCCATCATTTGTTCAATGTAAAAATACTTTCCACGGAAATTTTTGTGTTTTTATTATCGGTTATAACTTTATTTGAAGTTATCACTGCCGGCAACTTTTTGAATATTATATTGCGCACAAGCGAATTCCTATTAGTACTAAGCATTGGGATTATGCTGATAAATAGCGTTATCCGAGAGGTAAAACAGCGCGAGAGGTTGGAGATCTTGGACAAAGAGCTCGCTGACGCTAATGACAAACTCAAAATTTTGGATCAGGCCAGGGCGGAATTTATTACCATTGCCTCGCATCAGCTGCGCACGCCGCCGGCCACCATCAAATGGTATTTATCGGCAATCTTAAGCGGCGACTACGGCAAGGTTCCGGCAAAAATTTTGGCCCAGCTGAAAAAAACCGAAAACACCAACAACCATCTAATTTCCCTGATTGAAGATATGCTCAATGTTTCGCGCATTGAACGGGGTAAAATGGAATTTTTGTTTGAGCCGACCGACACGGAGGAATTGGCGCGCTTTTCCTACGAACAGCTTCTGCCCATTGCCCAAGAAAAAGGGCTTGCGCTTACTTACTCGCCGCCGCCCCGGCCTTTGCCGAAAATCATGGCTGACAAAGAAAAACTCCGTCAGGTTATGAATAATTTAATAGACAACGCCCTGAAATATACCAAGCAGGGCAGTATTGCGGTGAACCTGTTTTTGCTGGGCAGCTCCGACGCAAAAGGCGGGACCGGCAAAATTATATTTCAGGTTAAAGACAGCGGCAAAGGCATAAGCGCCGAGGAACGCGAATCAATTTTCCAAAAATACACCCGCGGCAAGGAATCGGTCAAGCAAAGCGCTGGGCTGGGACTCGGCCTGTATGTGGCAAAAATTATTATTGAACAGCACAAAGGCAAAATTTGGGCCGAAAGCCCGGGCGAAGGTCAAGGCTCTATGTTTTGCTTTAGCCTGCCGGTTAACAGCGGCCTAGAAGAAACCACTATGGTGGATCTTGGAAACAAAACTAATTAACACAAATACTGCGAACGAATTTTCACGAATAGGCAAATAAAAGACCTCTAATTAGAGAGGTTTTTTTGTATCTGCTCAAAAATTTAAATCTACCAAGCTATTGATTTTTTCAAGCTTTCTGATATACTAAAAAGTAATTTTGTGGGAAGCAATTTGGCCGCGAACATCGTAACCAAACCCCTTTCCGCAAGATTCTCTAGTTTTACGGAGGATATTATGTGAAAGGTTTGTGCCAGAAGGCACGTTGTAAATTTCAGACATGGAGGTCCGAAAGGACAATGGAACTTGAAAAAATCGCGTACTCTGAATACTGTCGCAAGCTGATGGCTATGCGGGCGACGGTCGTTGACATTACCCGGGCAATCGTGAACAAAGCCAGCACGAATCCACCGCCGAAGGGCTTAAAGCGGAAACTGTTTGACGGCGTGTATCTAGAATGGAACAATGGCCATGAGCTCGCCGTCTGGTCTTACGGCTCCGGCAACGGCAAAGTCTGCATGGGCCCCTGCTATTCCACGACTGAAGCTTACCTGCTCCAGGCCTTCCTGGGAAAGTTGATTCTCGCGCTTCGACTCCACGCGGCGGGAATTGCGCCTACGGAATTGGAACCTGCCCATATCAGCACAATCTTAATCGAGAAGGCTCTGGGAGAATACTTCGAAGCCGCTGATCAACTCAAAAAGGTGGGCAGACGATTGGCCGAAACTCTTGTTAGGAACGATCAAGGACTGCCGTTTTGCCTCACCCGTGGGGTCCAGCCTGGAGAGAGTTATCGGATCCTGTACCTCAATGACGGCTCCGGCGGCACCTGCCCGGAAGAGTCGAAGTTGATTCGCCTCTGTGGGGAACGCGCGACGGGGGATGTCGACAATTACGAGTTTTTCCTGAGGATCCTTCTGACCGCCTAAGACTTTCACATTCAGACGACAAGACAGCCGGACGCGCGATGCGCGTCCGGCTGTTCTTCTTTTTGCGAATAATAAACCTAGTACGACCAATAAAGACTGATAAAAAATATCCCAACCAAAAACCACCCCAATTGTACCGAGGTGGTTTTTGTAAGCTTTTTTATTCGTGTTGATTAGTCTGCCTTATCCGTGTTTATCGGTTTTTTCTCCGGTTTCATACTGCCCATCATTTCGTGCTCAAAGTGGAGCAAAAACTGGGCGGGATCGGGGGTACTGCCGAACAAAATATGCTCCACGCTGTTGCGCTGGCCGCGGTTTTGGGAACTGCCCACGCCTTTTTGCTGAAACCATTCTTTCCAGTTGTCGCTGAATTTTTTATATCCCGCGGAGTTCTCGTCCCCGTACGTGGCGTAAATAATATCGTATTTTATTTTATCGCAAATATTAATAAACTCGCTTTTTTCTTCCAAAGTCAAAAATCCGTTCTTTTGGAAAGCGTGTTTAATTTCCTGCGTCCTGGGATTGGTATATATTGCCTGGCAAATTTCCTTGCCCAAATCCGACCACTCCTTGTCAAACTCGTCAAAATGAGAACCTTTGTTCATAAGGTTTATTCAGAAATTTTAAGTTTTAATTTTTCCGCCAATTTTTCAAACCGTTTTTCATCTTCGCTCTTTAAATAGCGCATCAGCCGCCTGCGGTTGCCGACCATTTTAAGCAAGCCGCGCCTGCTGTGATTGTCCTTGCGGTGGGTTTTTAAGTGCTCGGAAACCTGCTCAATTTCCTTGGTCAATATGGCAACCTGAACCTCGGGACTTCCCGTGTCGTCCTTGTGCGTCTGAAACTTTTTTATGATGTTGTTCTTCTCTTTGGGGGTAAGCATAACATTTTGCCAAACCTTTTTTCCTCTCCCTCCGGGAGAGGGTTAGGGTGAGGGTTGGTTCATCACGCGATGAGTAGCTAAAAAGATTGAAAGATTGAAAATTTAAAGATTAAAAAATTTAAAATCTTTTAACTATTCAATTAGGAATCTTTTAATTGCTTTCCTGACTCATCCGTGGATTAAATAATATGCATTGATTATAACTTATACAGCCGAATTGCGCAAGTCATTTTAAAATAAGATATCCCAAAAAATCTTTAAAAACATTGTACCCGGTAATCTCCTCAAAGGATTTTAGCCCGGGGAAGCGGTTAACTTCAAGAATATAAAATTTTCCGGCCGATTCCAAAATATCCACTTTGGCGAGTTCGCGGCCGAGGAGAAGGGAGGCGGATTCGGCTAAGGATATTATTGCGGGATTGCAAGCTCTCTCCTCCTGAGGAGAGATGTCGCCCAAAGCTATCCGGTTATTGAAGGCTTTGGACGACAGAGAGGTTGCAGTCATGCCTGATTTATTGCAACCTCTCCCCGACCCTCCCCTCATAAGGGGAGGGAGGCTCCGCATAACCGCCGCTTTTTTAAAATCCACCCGAAACCCGCCGCCCTTAGTCCCAAACCTCAAAATCACCGGCAGTGCTTTGTAGCCTACGGTAATTATTTTGTATTCATAGTCGGCCTGAATAAACTCCTGAATCAGCCATTCTTTTTTGTGATGAAGAGGCAGGATATTTTTTAGCCGCTCCTCATTTTTTATCAAAAAAACATCTTTGGCTTTAAAACCGTAGGTCCATTTGAGGATAAGTGGGTAGTGAATAGTGGGCAGTGGGCAGTCAGATAACAAGCGGGTTGTAGGAATAGGCAGGCCGGATTTTTGAAGCTGCTGATAATCCGCCCACTTGCCCATACCGAGTTTTCCGTCGGCGATTGAAGAATCCACAACTTTTTTCCCCGCCGCTTTAAACTTTTTCGCCAACGCAATGATTTGAGGCAAAAATTCCGCGCCACCGTTAAAAAATGGATCGCGGATATATAATACATCAAATTTCGTTATATCAACGTTAAAATCGCACGCGACCAGACCATCCACATCCGTTATGCTTAATTCCCGATGTTTTGCCGCCGCCTCCTCTGCCAGCCTTTTTGCCGCGTAAACTTTTTTTGACGAGATGACTAATATCATTTATTTATCATAACAGAAAGTTCGTTGTGGCGTCATCCCTTCGGCAAGCTCAGGGCAGGCTCTGAGCCTGTTATCTGAAAAACCAAGCAGGCGAAGGATCTCTTAAAGATTCTTCGCTCTCGGATGCTACTTCCGGTTCAGAATGACGCCTAGTTATCTGATGTCGCATAACGCATCGAAAAAAGAAAAGAAATATCGTTGTCGCAATAACCACGGTGGACACTGTGGATAACCACTACGTCGCGCAATGTTATAATAGTAGTATGATTGAACAAAATCTTACTAAAAAAAGCAACTCCCCCCAACCCCCTCTTCAGCAAAGAGGGGGGGCGCCTACTCCCCTGCAGACCTACATTACCGAATTTTTGGAGTATTGCGAGATTGCCAAAAACCAAAGCCGCAACACGGTGGCGGCTTATGACAGATATTTAAAAAAATTCGTCAGGTTTGTGTCTACCATGGGAATTACGAATCCGGTCGACATTACCTTGCAGACGGTGAACAAATACCGGCTTTATTTAAACCGGCTGGAAAACGACAATGGCGGCAGTCTGAAACTGATAACGCAGAATTACCATTTAATCGCGCTGCGGGCGTTTTTAAAATATTTGATGAAAAATGACGTAAAAACTTTAAGCCCGGAAAAAATTGAACTGCCTAAGAATCCCCAAAGACAGGTGGAATTTTTGGAGCACGCGGATTTACAAAGATTGTTTGACGCCACGGCGCAGGAAAAAGAGGAACTCCCCCGCCTAAGGGATGCCGCGATTTTACACACTCTTTTTTCCACCGGCTTGCGCGTAAGCGAGCTGGCCGGTTTGCGCCGCGACACTATTAATTTGGACAGGCGCGAATTTACCGTTCGCGGCAAAGGCAGCAAGCTGCGCCTGGTGTTTTTGAGCGACGAAGCGGCGGAAGGCATAAAAAAATATCTGGCCAAACGAAAAGACAACAGTAAAGCTTTATTCATCGGCCATTCCATAATAGGTAAAGTGGCCGATAAACCCGAAAGCAAAAACGATGAAAAATCAGTTGCCGCCAGGCAAAAACGGGTGGAAAAAGAAATAACCACGCAAGGGTTTAAATCTCCAAATCAAAAATCTGAAATCAAAAATCTGCCCGGCCTCACCCCCCGCCAAATCCAACGCATCATAAAAAAATATTGCCGCATAGCCGGCATAGTAAAAAAAGTTACTCCCCACACGCTTCGCCACAGTTTTGCCACAGACCTTCTGCAAAATGGCGCCGACATCCGCTCTGTACAAACCCTGCTCGGCCACTCCAGTATTACCACCACCCAAATTTACACCCACGTGACAAACGAAGGCTTGCGCGATATACACAAAAAATTCCATGACAAGAAAAGTTAATCGGCTTGTCAGCTGATCTAAAAATCAGGCAAACAAAAATCCCACGCCCTTTTAGCGTGAGATTTTATGAATTATAAAATTGCATTTTTATCGCTTACTGATTAGCTGATTACTGACTAACTGATTAGCTAGTCACACATACCACTTTTGCAAATCCTGCGCGCGCATAGGTTCTTCCATATCCACCTGGTACTCCGCCTGGTCTTCCTTGCTGTAAGCCGTCAGCGGAGTCTGGCAGTATGGGCAAACTCCCGGCTTTTCGCGGGAATATCCGCAGCCGTCGCACAAATACATATGAAAATTCTTCATATTTATCACCTCCTCGCCAACTTTAATTAATATTTAGATGGCGATCCGCCGAAGCCTTAAGCGAAGGCGGATAGTCATAAAAGTAAATTGTTTTCTCCTATCCCCCTCCTACTTGTGGTTTAATACTTTTATTTTAACTTGTCAAACAAAAAAGTTTATAACCTGTGAAGTCTTTTTGTATATAACACAAAACATTTATTTGATTTTAGATAAGCCGGGATGTTGGTCGGGCAGATAGTTGATAAAAAGGAAAGTTTCAGGTAAAATACAAGGAGTTTGGTAAATAAACATGGTCGCGTAGCTCAGCTGGATAGAGCGCAAGCTTGCGGAGCTTGAGGTCGCAGGTTCGAACCCTGCCGCGATCACCATGTAGTGATGCGTGCGATGCAACCGAGAGGGCTAGAGGAGCTTGGCTCGGTTTTTAACACCCAAGCAGTGGTGGAACCACAAAGATATAGAATAAAAAAATCCGGACGTGTCGCCTCGGATTTTTTTATTCTCACCTACGTCGCAAATGATTCACTTTTTGGATTGCCCAGCCATCCAAATATATTCCGCTTTACACGCTTTCGGCGGCTTCAAACTTTGGCCGGAACTCCGACATCCACCTTTCATTTTCCGCCGCGGAATTATTTTTCATTTTTCCCGCCATTTCGGGATGCGCTTCCGTAAGATGGCTCATCCCGTTTTTAACCATTTCCTCGGCGGTTTTGCCGGTAACAATAAAATTGCAATTTTCCGGCCCGCCCATTTGGGCACATGTCATTTGCTTCATATATTTGTTCTCCTTTATAGGACTTAATAAGCCATAAGCCCTTGTTAATTTTTATTCGCGACGTAGGCGAGACAAAGTAATTCTTTAAGGGATTACTTTGCGAGCCGAGGAGCTAAGAAAGGTTCCATACCCCGCAGCTCTGCCGCGAGGAACCTTTATTTGTTAAAGATTCCCTTACCACAAAACGGTTTAATAGCTTGCTTCCGGCAAAACATATTTTAACTTCTTTCTCACCCGATATTGCATTATTCTTACCGCCATACTCGTAGTATTTAAAGCTTTGGCGGTCTCGCTTACCGACAATTGCCTAAAGAATCTAAGCTCCAGCATACTCCTGTGCCTTTGGGGAAGATATTTAAAAGTTTCGCGGGCTGTTTCCAAATCCGACTTGGCGGCAATTTCCTGATAGACCGATTGCCCGCCGGAAACTTCAAAAACATCGTCGATACTGACAATTTTCGGCTGTTTGTACTGTTTGCGCAAATAATCATTTATGGTATTTTTCGCTATCTTAAACAGCCAAGCGGTAAAATTAAGATTGCCGGGACGCAATGTGCTTAAACCCTTATAACTTTTTATAAAGATATTCTGAAGAACATCTTCCGCGTCCTGGCGATTCTGAATTTTTACCCGGACGTAGTTAAAAAGTCTTTGCGCGAAATGCCGGTAAAGCTGTTCAAAAGCTTCCAGATCGCCATTTTTTGCCCTGACCGCGAGTTTATTGATTTCCATAAGGCGCAAAGTTAATTATTTTATGTTTATCCCTTCCTCAATCATAAAGCTAACCGGAAGACGTGATGTCAAGGTCTCTTAACCTCAACTTATTTTTGACCTCATCCACTATCTGATCAAAATTCCAATTATCATGGAAATAAAAATCCCGCGACTGTTCAGCTGCCGCTGTCTGGGCTTCTTCGGACGACTCCGAGTCCAGCCAACCGCTTAAAAACATCACCGGCACTTTTTGGCCCCATTTATTTTCCCTGAGCTTCTTAATCAGGCCCAAAGACATTATTAAATCCACTATGAGCAAATCCGGCCGCCATCTGAAGGCGGCGTTCAAAGCGCTGGGTCCGTCCGGAGCGGTTAAAACATTCAGCCCCTCTTTTTTAAATACTTCGTCCCAAACTTTAAGCAAAGACTTTTGATTTTCCACAACCAATACGGTCGGAATATGTTTTTGCATATCACTCCTTTCTTAAATAAATTAAAAAACCGAACAAAATTTATGTCCGGTTTCGCCGCTGGCCCTGCCGCCATAATTTTATCAGATGATAAACATTATGACGGGCACCTCCGCAATTATAAGGCGACCAGATGATAAATCGCGGATTACAGGCTTACAAATATTAAATATTAAATTATCTACATAACTTGAATACGGTTTTCCGCTAATGCCGAAACTGCGGGTTTTTCCGGATATTTTGCCAAAATCCATCCGGGCAAATCTTTGGCCGGCATAGGCTTTCCGATAAAAAATCCCTGGACGCTGTCGCAGCCAAGAGTGCTCAAAAAGCCCAATTGCTGAAGTTCCTCCACGCCCTCAGCCGTTACTTTTAAATTTAAAGCTTTAGCCATGGCGACTATCGCTTTGACAATGCTGGTGTCCTGGGGGCTGACAATACAATTTTTGATAAATGCCTTGTCAATTTTCAGCCCGTGAATGGGAAAACGCTTTAGGTAATTTAAAGACGAATAGCCGGTTCCAAAATCATCAATGGTAATGTGCACCCCGAGCTTTTTTAAAGCCACGAGGTTCTGCCTGGTCAGCTCCAAATTATTCATGGTCAGGGTTTCGGTAATTTCCAATTCCAGACTGTCCCCTCCCAGGTTGGTCTCCGCCAAAACCGCGGCTATGCCCGAAACAAAGTCCGGTTCCGAAAATTGCTGAGCCGAAAGGTTCACCGCCACGCGGAATTTTGAAATTCCCATATCCTGCCAATTTTTGGCCTGGCGGCAGACCTGCTTTAAAACAATCTTGTCCAATTCCGCAATAAGACCGGTTTCTTCGGCTAAAGTAATAAACTCGGCCGGAAGCACCAAACCGCGCTTGGGATGCACCCACCGCGCCAGGGCTTCCACGGCGACCAGCTTTTGTTTTTTTAAACTGATAATCGGCTGATAAAAAACCCCGATTTGATTAAGCAATAAAGCTTCACGCAGCTCATTTTCCTGGGCGAACTTTTCGGCCTTATACAGACGATCTAAAGAATGGTCATATAAACTAAAGCGGTTGCGTCCGCTTTCCTTGGCGCGGTAAAGGGCGATGTCCGCGTTCTTTTTTAAACCGTCAAGGTTCAAACCGTCATTGGGATACATGGCAATACCCACGCTCACGGAAGGATATAAGGTATGATTCCCGATTTTGACCGGCAGATTGACTGCTTTTAAAATTTTTTCCGCGGCGACCACGGCATCTTTGTCGGAGCGGGTCTCGTTTATCAAAACCAAAAATTCGTCGCCTCCGAACCTGGAGGCCGCATCTTCGGCGCGCAAAGATGAGGTGAGCCGCGATGCCACTACTTTTAACAGCCGGTCTCCCTCGTCGTGGCCCAATCGGTCATTGACAATTTTTAAGCGGTCTATGTCCAAAAACATCAGCGCCATTTGGCCGCTGTTTCGCTTGGCCTGCTCCAGGGCCTGATTAAACCGCGCCCTGAATTCTTCGCGGTTCGGCAAATGGGTCAGAGGATCGCGGGTAGCTTGCAATAAAATGGTTTTTTCGGCGCGCTTGCGTTCGGTGATGTCGCGCATGTTAACCACAATACCCCCGACGTCGGGACTTTCCAGCATATTTATTCTGTTTGTTTCCAGCCAGCGCCAGGAACCGTCGGCGTGTTTATAACGAACCTCCAAAGTGTGGGAAACGCCGGGCTGTTCCAGGATTTTTTCCATAGTTGAAATCATTTTGCACGCGTCATCGGGATGGATAAATTCCAAATTTTTTTTCCCAACCAGCTGCGGCTCCGAATAGCCCGTAACCCGGGCCGCGGAATTGCTGGCTTCCGTTATAATCCCCTCTTTATTCAACAGCAGAATTACGTCATAGCCATGCTCAATCATCGCCTGAAAACGCCGCTTTTGTTTTTCCGCTTCCGTCCTTGCTTCCTGTTCTTTTAAAATAAGATTATTAACGGTAATGGCCTGGGCGGCCGCGCTTCCTAAGGCAATAGAAAGCCCTTTTTCTTCCGCGGAAAAATGATGGGTAACTTTATAACATATGACCAAATTGCCGTATATAAAATTGTCAAAAAAAATGGGGATGATTACATAACTTTTTATAAAAGAACTGACATCACAGCCCTCCCCATAATTTTGCGCCTTAACCCGGCTTACAAAAACGGGCTGCCGTTCTTTTTGTCCGGTATCGTTGCTACCTTTCTTTTTTGGCAAGTTTGGTTCACAAGGCGTGCCGCTGCTTTTGTAAGCAAGCTTAAACTCTTTGTCTTCTTTTTCTCTCAAGCAGGCAAACCCAAAAGAAGCCTCAAATATTTTTATTCCGATTTCGGTAAACGCTTTAACAATAGCGGTTTTCCCCTCGGAATTGTAAGATTCCAGGGTCGTCTTGTTGAGCAGGGTTATTTTGTTCGATATTAATGAATCCATAAAATGTAATGTTAACCAAACTTTTCTCCGTCGTCGCTGTCCGATTTAACGTCGGCTTCAGATTGATCGATTTCTTCCTCAAAATAATACTGCATATAAATATTTTTACCCATTTCCATCACCCCCCGCGAAAGCCGAAAACATAAAAAACCGGCCCAAAAAATTGCCCGGTTTCGCCACTGGCCCCGCCGCCGTAATTTTATCCGATGATAAAATTCCGATGATAAAATCAAGACGGGCTTCTCTGCAATTATAAGGCGGCCAAATAATAAATTGCAGGTTATGGGCTTACAAAAAATATTAATTTCTATTCGTATAGAAATGATATAAAATCATAACCGCAATGTCAAATGTTGAATTCTTCAATTAATTTTTTTATTATCCACAAAATAAACACAAATTAATAACACCGGCTTGCGAAATCGGGATAATCCCTAATGCCGGACAAAATTATTGTTGCGGCGGCGCGGCGGGATTCGGAGCGGGAGAAGGAGTTTGGCCAAAAAATTCCGGTTGCTCGTTTGGGGCCGGCGGGTTTAAATTTGCCTTAGAATTATTTTTTCCGGACGGACCGTTGCCGCCTTTTTGCGGCCGGCCTTTATTTTGATTTTGCGCGGGCTGTTTTGGACCCGGATTTTTTTGGCCGGACGGGCCGGACGGCGGTGTACCGCTGCCGGCGGCATTTCCCAAATCAATATTCAGCGCGCCGGCCTGCGTCCGCAGATCTGAAATATTTTTCGCTATGCCGGCGGCGGCCGTAGCATCACCTTTAGTCAGTAATTGATCCTGCTCCTGTGAAAGCGCCCCCAAAGCTGAATTAACCTGCGCGGCCGCGTTTGCCCGTGCCTGGACGGCCAATTTTATAAGCTCATCGCGCTGTGGGTTTGGGCCTCCGAGCGGCATTGGAACCGCGCTCCCCAAAGGCGGCGTTGTTGTTGCCGAACGCTTTGTAAAAATTCCCGGCGCCGACGAAGACGCAAAACCGGCGGAACCGGAATGCGGGGGCAAGGCCGCAAGCGGGGATATTTTAGCCGCGAGTTTTTGTAGTTCATTAAGGCGCTCGCCGGCGAATTTGGCCTGGAGGCTGATTTTGGACTGCCGGGAAAATGCCAAACTTAATTCCACTTTTTCCGTAGCCAATTTTACCGGATACAGCGGGTCGCCCGGAATGGAACTGCCCGCGGCAAAAGCCGTGCCGCCCAAAAGCGACAGCCCCAAAACCGCCGCGGCAAGATAATTAACCAGCGGACGAAATTTTAAATTCAACCGGCCGGTTTTCACGACGGCTTCCGCGACGGCAACGCCGGCAATAGCCTTTAATATATTGCTTTTTACCCTTTCCAATTCCTCTCGACTAAGCGGATCCGGAATTTCGCTGAGCCTGCCGATGCCGGCAATTTCCCTGTTAGATTTTTCCATATTCGGAGCCATATTTTTCCCGTAAAATTAATTTTACCCTTTTTAAAGCTCGGTATTGAATCAGCCTTATGGAAAGGTTGCTCTTGTTCAAAATTTTTGCCGTTTCAGTTAAGGACATGTCCTGTAAAAATCTTAATTCCAAAACCTGTTTATAAACAACCGGCAATTGCGTAAAAGCCTCTTGCGCGGTTTCCAAATCGGATTTGATAGTGATTTCCTTTTCCGGGGTATTAAAATCAGGCGTATCAAAATCCTCATCTATCCCCACAATTTCCGGCGCGCGGTAGATTTTCCGGAAGTGGTCGTTTACGGTATTGCTCGCCACTTTGTAAAGCCAGGCGTTAAAATTTAAGTTTTCCGGATTCAGGGAATTTAAGCCGCGGTAGGCCTTGACAAAAACTTCCTGCAAGATGTCCTCCGCCTCCTCGCGATTTTGAATTTTTAACCGGACATATTTAAAAATGCGCTGGGCGAAATTGTCATACAGCTGGCCAAAAGCTTTGGAATCGCCCTGCCGCGCTTTGCTTACCAGCTGGTTTATTTCCAAACCCGACTTTTGCATAGGCTCGCAATTTATATATCGTAAACGCCTTCGGGTTGTAGTTCCTTAGGCCTGGTATAAATTCTATCATTTTAGTCGCCGTGGGTTAAGCCAAAGATTAAAGGATTAACCGGCATGTTAGCAAAATTCTTAATTATAAGGCCTAAATTAAAATTTTTGCCTGTTTTAAAACCGGCCCTGCGTTAGCTATATCGTAATAAGATCCGGAAATGTATCACATACTTTAAACTCACGGATTTTTTAAACTGATAGGACTTACGCGCTTGGCCGAGTACGAGGCATTTTCCGAGGATTTTGTGAGGCGTAAGTATATATCTACGCCGAATAAAACCGCAGGAAAATAACGACGTAATCGGCCAAGCCCTTGTGGTTTGAGGCAACAAGACATAGATTTTAAATCATCTTTGCCTCAAACGCGTAAGTCCTAGTCCTGATTGAAACAAAATGGAATGGCCCGCGATACACCGGTTGTCTAGACCCTAAAACAATCGCGCTTCAATTTATAATTAACTCTAATAATTAACCCGATCCAAAAAAATAACCAGGAGAATAAAAATATGAAAAAGAAAATTTATACCTTGGCCGCGAGCCTGGCTATGACGGCGCTCATATTTGCCGGTTTCATACCCGGCGCGCAGGCGGCCGTCAGCGTTACGGCCCAACCAATCTCTTTAGTCAGTTCCCCGATAACTTTGTCGGCAAGCAGTGCCCAAACCGGATTGTTTAGTTTCAGCCTAAGCGCCAGCGCGGGAGAAACGCTTTCCGGCGTGTCCATCCAAGTTAACGCCGCCAACGCAAGCACTACGGTTAGCGGCAGTCACATTGCGTCCGTTAACCTCTACCAGGATAACGGCAATAATTCTTTTAACCCGGCTACGGACGTTTTAGTAGGCAGTCAATCGTCAGTTAACATCGGCAGTCCGACAATAATTACGCCGACCGCCAGCACCTCGGTCGGCGGAGAATTTTATGTCAGCCTGGCGACTTCGGCCAACTGGTCGTCTGGCTCCCCTGCCGACAGCATTACAGTAACTTTGCCGGGCAACGCAATTTTAACCTCGGCTAATTCCCCGTCTACTAACGCGGTAACCACAGCCGCCATTTCGGCTCCGGTAAGCTCAATCAACGTTACCGTGGTTAAATATCTTAACGGTGTGCCGGCTACGGCAAATTCGGCCAACAATTACAGCTTTTCCATGAACATATCCCAAGACGGCAGTGACGGAAATTTTAGTTTAGGCCCGACCGGCACAAACACGGCCAATCCTTACCAGATTGTTACCGCATTGCCGTCCGGCGGCAACAGCTACAGCGGCTATGAAAATATTTTTGGTTCAGTCGGCTCCTCCTGCTCAAGCGGCCTGCCTTACGCTTTAACCGGCTACACTTACAGCGCAACGAGCTTGGCCGATGCCGCAAGCCTGGCACCGACCCTGACCGCTCCGAGTTTTAGCAACCTTACATCCAATGAATACGTGATAGTCTGGAACAGCACCTGCGGAGGATCAACCCCCGTAACAACTCCGACTTCTTCTTCGGTCTCCATCGCCACCCAACTGTCATCTTCGTCAGTCGCCACGGGCACGCCGGTTTATGATGCCGCGGTCCTTTCTAATGCGACGGCTTCGGCCTCCGGTACCGTGACTTATAATGTCTATAATAATAGCGCCTACAGAAACCGCTACCAAAATATTTGTTCGGGTACGCCGGTTTTTACCAGCACACAAACCGTTACTGACGGAGTAGTGCCGGTATCCGGAAGCTTTACCCCCGCGGCGGCGGGAACTTACAACTGGCAGGCGGTTTATTCCGGCGACGCCAACAACAACGGCGCCGCCAGCGCCTGCGGCAGTGAAGTGTTAACGGTTAGCTCAACCCAATCCACAGGAACATCAGGAACATCGGTTTGTTCCGACGGCCTGATTAACGGACGGATTTACGATTTAGCCGGCAGTGATAATTACTACACAGCGGAAAATTGCGCCCTTCAAACATTATTTAACGGCAAAATTAATTTCCACGGCCGCAAAAATCAGTTTAAAGGAATAATTACTAAAAAATCCGTCAAAGGATTGGTCAAACCGCCGACGCCTCCGACTCCGCCAACGCCGCCCGGCCCGCAAAATCGGGATCAAAACAAAGGTCCAAATAAACCCGTAAAAGGACCCGGCAATCCGCCCACGCCGCCAACTCCTCAAGATAATAATGCCAATTGGAATAGGGGCGGCAACCAAGGTTCAAACCAAAACACTAACAATATGAATACTAGCGCGAATTCTCATAGCGGCTTTAGTTTTGGAAAAATTGATTTTGGAAAACTGCCGCACTTTAGTTTTTAGTACGGCTTAAAATTTAGTCTAAACTAAAAAATCCTCTCTGTTTTAGGGCAGAGCGGGATTTTTTAGCTTTGGCAAAAGGGGTTTTTCTGCGACACAAAATTTAATTTTAAACGTTTATTATTAATGTGGAGTTAATTGGAAAAATAATCAATAAATAAAGGTCAAAAAAATAATTACGAAAGGGATAAATATATGTCCTGGTCAGAATGGGTAAACGGAATTTTAGGGTTGTGGGTTATGCTGGCATCCTATATGTACATTCCTTCGGGCGGAAGCAGGGTGCTAATGCTGGTTACCGGTCTCGTGATTGCGGTATTAGGCTTTTGGGGAGGGGCTACAGAGCCGCATCAGGAAGAGGGCAGCCGCCAAATGCAACGTTAAGGAAATGAGCCGAGCTGCCAAAATACCGCCCCGTCAACAGACGGGGCGGTATTAATAAGCTGTGTAAAAACGCGGATGTGAATCCGCGCTTTTTAGGATCTTCTTAATTTTTTGCCAAAATCTGACAAAAATGTTAAAATCACAAAAGAATAAAGGTTAAATAATTTAATCTTCAAGTAATTGTGTTTGTTAATTGTCAATTGTTAAAAGTTAATTGTTTATTTGACTAAGGTTCCGTAGCCCAACTCCGACGCTCACCTTTGGCGAAGTCGGAGCCCCGACCTGAAAGCGTCGGGATGGATGCCCGCCCTCCACTTCTTCCGGCCTCGTAGCTCAATGGATAGAGCAGCGCTCTTCTAAGGCGCTGATGTTGGTTCGATTCCAACCGAGGTCACCAGACCAATCAGGCGCGCGGGGAGCGTTGTTTTTTAGATTAATCCCTAAAGCGGATCTGATGCCATATAAGTACACATAATCCGTATTATCAGTATCATTAGTATTCAAATCCGTATATCCGTATCATATTTTTATGAAAGAACGCGTGCAAAAATTTCTTAGCTCGGCCGGCGCGGCCAGCAGAAGGCAGGCCGAGGAGTTTATAAAATCCGGCCAGGTTTTTATTAATGGGCGCAAGGCAAAACTGGGAGATAAAGTTGACCCCACGATTGACATTGTAAAAGTCTACGGCAAAATTATTAAACCGGCGGATGAAAAAATCTATATTGCCCTAAACAAACCCAAAGGCGTAGTGGTCAGTAAAAGCGACCCCAAACACCGCAAAACGGTTTTTGATTTGTTGCCGGAAGATTTGCGTTCCAAAGTCTGGAATGTTGGCCGGCTGGATTACGACACCGAAGGGCTTTTGATTTTAACAAATGACGGCGATTTGACCCAAGCCCTGGCGCATCCGAGTTTTGAACATGATAAAGAATACGAGGTCACAACCCAGGAAGTTCCCGAAGAAAGCCAGCTCGATAAACTGCGTACCGGCGTGGAAATAGCCACGGGCACTACTTATCCGGCTCAAGCAAAAATGCGCGGCGGCAAAGTCCGCGTGATTATTCATGAGGGCAAAAAACGCCAAATAAGAAGAATGTTTGACGCCGTCGGCCTGACCGTAAAAAATTTAAAACGCATCCGCGTCAACAAACTCCCCCTCCCCCTAGGTTTGCCAGTTGGCCAATACAAGCTCGTAAAAAAAGAAGACATCCTCTAAAAAAACAGCCCCACGATTATAATTCGAATATAATCCGAAGCTGTTTTTTTATTATGGAAAAACCCCTTGTTGATAAAACTCGTGGCCACGAGTTTTATCAACAAACCCCCAACCCTACCACCCATGTGCTTATTCGTGCGAATTAGCACATGATTTTTTTAAATAAACTATCTAACCTAACTTATTGCTAATTTTGACGGCCGTCAAAATTAGCAATAATGGATTGGGACTAAATGAGAATAAAGAAAACCGCAGGTCCGTACCAAGAGTGGCACGACCTGCGGCGATGTGTGCGGGACAACGACGGCCCCAAGGGAGCGAGCGCGAAACTGCTAGATGTTGGCTTTCTTATTCCGGTACTTAGTCGGGTACGGAAACAATAGGAACCGGCGAACCGGAAACTTAATCCATTCCCTCTTATACTTCACGACGACAGTCGCATTGGGGATGGAGAAACGCCTGAGGATCTCGATGCACTTTGAGCACGGAACCTGCAACGTGCGGAGAGTATACCCCGGCTTGAAGTGGACGACAACCACCTTGACCACGATGTCGTCGTTGTCCACCGCCTCTGCCACGGCTGAGGGTTCCGAACATTGGTTGAACTCCCGCCCGCGCGAGCAGTTCAGTTGCGGTTTGCCGTAAAAGTCCTTGCGACCTTTAACCACGCAGTACGTGTGGCTACGACGATTTTTGCACTTCAGTTTGGCCTTTTCAAAGGCCATCTCGACCATCATCATGTCTTCTTTGTTGACCGGCCGCGCCAGTTTGCGGATATATGCATCCCGCAGTTCGTTTGCGGTCATCTGATCAACGGTCTTGCTGACATGCGTCGAGGGTCGCTTCTTCATTACTGCTAGAGCTCCCACGAACCTACCTCCTTGATTGCTGTATGTATTTGAAGTCCACTCACATCCTAAAAGCCTATCTAAATAAGCTGCTAATATGTTCGCGGATTAGCCTTATATTAAAGCACTAATTTGGATTTCTGTCAAGCATCGTAAAATCTCAATGGCTTGGAAACATAAATTAACAGCTGATAAATCAGCTAACTACATTTCCTCGCCCAGCTCCTCCCCCGCCCTCTGGCGCTGGGTTTGGAGGTTATAGATGCGGGAGTATTCGCCGCCTTTGGTTAGAAGCTGGTCGTGGGTGCCGCGCTCATGGATTTCGCCGTTGACCAGGAGGATAATTTCATCGCTGTCGATTACGGTGGCAAAGCGGTGCGCCACGGTAATGGTCGTAACACCTTTGGAAACTTCTAATATAGAGCGGCGGATTTCTTCTTCGGTGTGGCTGTCCAAAGCCGAGGTTGCTTCATCAAAAATTAAAATATCCGGGCGTTTGATAATGGAACGCGCAATGGCCACTCTTTGTTTTTCCCCGCCGCTGACCATTAGGCCGCGCTCCCCTACTTTGGTTAACAGGCCCTGCGACAGCTTGGCCAAGAAGGGTTGCAGTGATGCGCGCTGGGCCGCGTCGGCCACCGATTCTTCCGGCGCTTCAAACGTGCCGTAGCGGATGTTGTCGGCAATACTGGAGTTAAACAAAACATTGTCCTGCAAAACCAAACCAATGCGCTTGTGCAGACTTTCTATATCATAATCCACTATTGGTTTGCCATCAAGCAAAATTTCCCCGCTCGTGGGCTCGTAAAATCTTAATAACAATTTTATAATCGTGGATTTTCCGCTCCCGGTTTGCCCGACCAGAGCCAACTTTTTTCCCGGTTCCACGACAAAAGAAATGTCTTTCAAGATTTGTCGATGCCCGGTAGGGGCGGGTTTCAAACCCGCCCCTACACCTGGCACGTCATACCAAAATGAAACACCCTTAAATTCCACCCGCCCCAACAATTTTTCCACTTTTATCGCGTTTGGAGAATTCTTTATGGTAATTGGCTCATCAAGCACACTTTGCAAACGGTCCACTGCGGCAATGCCCTCACCGTATTTGGAATAGATGTCTCCCAAATCATACAAAGGCTGATAAACAGCAAAAGAATAAAAATTAAATAAGATAGCATTGGCAAAACTTAACTCGCCGCGAAAACATAAAACCGCGCCCCACCACAAAAGCACAACGCGCGCTAAATTCACGACCGTGCCCTGGGCGAACGCCAGAGACTGGTAAGAAACGGTTTTCTTTTTTAAGCGGACGTGTTGGAGAGCGTTGTCGTGGCGCAAATGCCCTTCTTCTTCCCGCTCCGACGAAAACGCTTTGACCAATTCTATATGGCTGACCGCCTCAAACGAACTGCCGAATAAATTTTCATTAATTTTGTTGATTTCTATCTGCGTTTTTTTGATGCGTCCGGTAAAAAACCAGGTTACCAAAAAAAACAACGGAATAAACCCGAACAACGCAATGCCCATGCGCCAGGATTTCCAAAACACAATGCCAAAAACCACCACAATGGAAAACGCGTTTTGAAAAATTTTGTCAAATAAAACCTGGAAAAGCGCGGTAATATCGTCGCGGGCTTTGCTTAGTTTACGGAAAACTTCCCCGGCTTTTTCCTGACTGTGAAAGGACATCGGCAAAGCCAATACGTGAGTGTAAGCGCGCTCCAAAACGCCGATACCAATCCGGTCGGCCACGGTGCCCACAAAATACGACTGCAAATTTTTAAAAGTGCGCCCGCCAAAAGCCACGGCTATCCACGCCACCACAATCAAAGTCAAACTTTTAAAAAATACCGCCTGGCTGGGGAAGCTCTGCGGCGCGCCCAAATATTTGCTGACGATGGTGGCAAAAAAGAACGGCTCCAACAACGAAAGGCTCTGGCTTAAAATGACGAACACAAAAATCAAGGCAATTTTGCCTTTTTCCTTTTGCCAGTATTCGGAGAGGAATTTTATATATGGAAACATATAAACATTTAAGCATTTAAACATACAAGCATTAAGGCCATGCTTAAATGCTTACATGATTGTATGCTTAAAAGAACATGATGGTTACTCCAAGAACTTATGCTTTAAGTTCATAATATCGCGGTACGGGATAACGCCCAAAATTTTTCCGGCCGGATCCGTAATCGGCAATGCCTGAAAATTATAATGATGGAACATCCGCGAAGTTTCTTTTAGCGAACTGCCGGGATTTAAGCTGATAACATTGGTGTCCATAATATCCTTCAACAGAAGGTCATCATCGGCCAGCAGTAAATCTTTGAGGTTCGCCACGCCCAGCAACTTGCCTTCCGGGTCGGTCACATAAATATAGCTAATAACGTCTTTGCCCTTGCTGATTGGCGCGAACTGTTCCTCCACCTGCGCCACAGTAATCTCCGGGCCAAACTGGATAAAGTCCGAAGTGGCGAAATCCAAAATCCTGGCTTCCTGTTTTTTTAAAATGGATTGAACTTTCTCAAAATCTTTTTTGTCCAGCAAAGCCAGGAGGTCTTCGGCTTCGTCCGCAGGCAGGGCCGACAGCACGTCCGCGGCCTGGGCAGGCGTCATTTCATTTATCAATTGGGCCGCCCGCTCTTTGCGCAAAGAAGCCACCAGCTGGCGCTGGACGTTGGGGTCAATTTCCTCCAAAGTATCCGAAGCGTGTTCCAAACTTAATTCGCCGAACACCGCTTCGCGCTGGCCGGGGTCAAGCTGCTCTATAATATCGGCCAAGTCAACCGGGTCAATATCGTGCAGGCACTCTTTTAAAACTTTCAGCTTAACCGCGCCCTCAAAACTTCCCAAATTAGAAGGCAGGGGCTGAATGTAAGTCCAGGGAATAATTTCCTTGTTGGGCCGCTGTTTAGGCTGGTAAATAATATCGCCCAGCCACTTAAGCCCCATCCGGCGCAGGAGGCCGTACTTGCTCATGTCCACATCGGTCACAAACAAATGATTGTTAAGCAGGCTCATTTTGACGTCGTAAACCACATCCACTTCGTGGTCTTCGGTGTCCAAAACTTTTTTATCCAAGATGTGATCTTTTAAAAGCACCGGCTCCTGCTGGGGAACGCCCTCAAAATTCTTGATGTCACCGGCTTCCACAAAAATTTTCCTGGCATCCATGGTTTTCACTTTGCTTAAAGGGATGTACAAAGGCCCGTCGCCAAAGGGACGCGCCACCACCAAATGAGTGACTTCCGCCAGCTTGTCGTTGTCTGCAATAACCACATCCATAAGCCGACCGATTTTTTTGCCCTGCCAAAAAACTTTTGCCTGCAGTATTTGGGTTAAAAAATAAACGCGCTGAAGTTGGGCGGATAGGACCGCATGGTTGGTCTTTTGATTATTATTCTCCTGGATGGCCGGATTTTCCATATTTTTTTTGTTTTGTTTACTTAATAAGAGTAATAAATTTATAAATTATCAGCAAGACCAGCGCCAATAAATAAATTCGCAAAATTAAAAGGGCAAACCGTACCGCCGGCGTTATGGTCAGGCGGGGCTGGCGGTATTTTCGGTTGATCTCCCGGACAGTCGCCATCCAAGGCCAGGTTATATTTTTGAAAGGATTTTTCATAATTTATCGAATCTACGAATTAGACGAATCTGCGAATCTCTACGAACAACGAATTCGTACTTCGTAGGGATTCGTTGATTCGTTCCATTCGTAAATTCGATTTATTTAAACATATTTGGAAACAACGCGCTGGCGCCATAAAGCGTCGACAGCACCACAATCAGGGTGACTATGGTTATATTAATGACATTCTGCGCTTTTGTGTTTCGGTAATCGCCCATAAGCTCTTTGTCGTTAAGCAAAAGGATTAAAAATACCAGCGCGGCCGGAAGCAGAGTTACGGCAATAACCTGGACGAACAGGGTAATTAAAACCAAAGGCGCGTGGGGAATTAACACTACGGAGCCGGCCGTCAGCAGCATCAAAAAATAGCTGGCGTAAAACCACGGCGCTTCACGAATTTTTTTGTTCAATGAGTGCGCCCAGCCAAAGACTTCGCCAAACGCCCAGGAACTGGCCAGGGAAATACAAATCGCGCCCAAAAACCCCGCGTCAAACAAACCAATGGCCAACAGTGTGCCGACGTATTTGTTAATCGACATAAGATGCCGTGCGGCCTGGTCCGCGCTCTGGATGTCCACTCCCCTAAGCAAAGTGCCGGTTACCATAATTACGAAAATGGCCACCAGCACGGTAAACACGGCGCCCATGGCCGTGTCGGCTTTGCCCCAGGGAATATCTTTTTCCTGCATCCCTTTGTCAACTACCGAGCTTTGCTGAAAAAATATCATCCACGGCGCAATGGTCGTGCCGATGTTTGCCATCAAAAAGAAAAACATTTCATTGTTGAATCCGCCGGGAAAATTCGGCACCAGGCCGCGGACAACCGCGGCCACGGACGGATGCACCATAAACGCCGCCGGAATATACACGATATTGAAGGCGGCAAACAAAAACGCGATTTTTTCCCAGGTCCAGTAGCGGCCTTGTAAAACCATGGCGCCCATAATTATACAGACCGCGATGATAGTCACCCAGGCTGGAATATGGAAAATGCTCATGGCCGCGGTCATGCCAATAAACTCGGTAATTAAAGTCAACCAGTCCGACAGCACCAAATCAAGCAAAGAAAACCAGCCCCAAAAAGAGCCAAAGGCGTCAAAAATGGCTTCCGCGTGGCCGCGCTTGGTTACAGCGCCGAGCCTCACGGTCATTTCCTGGACAAAATACGCCACCGGCCCCAAAATCACCAAAAACCACAACAGGCCGTAGCCGTACCGCGAACCCGTGGCCGCGTATGTGGTAATTCCGCCGGCGTCGTTGTCGGCAATCATTACCAAAAGACCGGGACCGGCTATAAGCAAGAACAGCTCCAGTGCTTTAATTACCCTGCGATATTTATAAAAAAAATTTGACCAAAAATCCATAACTAAGCCCGCGATCTTGAACTCAAAAAGAAAGGATAAGACTTTGGCTCTTATCCATTTTTAATATTTTATCACGAAATTTTAGATTTGGCCATAATAGTGCCTATCCGATTTTCTAACCAGCCACCTGCCAAGCATTGAGACAATTGTCACAATCAAGCTCCCAAAAAATGCGGCCCAAAATCCGCCCACGTGGAAACCCTTTATGAAACTTGCGGCCCAAAACATAAAGGCGTTTATCACCAGCCAAAAAAATCCAAAAGTCACAATGCTCAAAGGCAAGGTCAGCAGTTTAAGCAACGGCCCAATGGTAACATTTAAAATGCCCAAGATGATGGCGACCAAAACCGCGGTCCAAAATCCCGCCACGCTAATCCCCGGCACTATGTTCGCGGCCACCAAAACCCCCAAAGCCGTAAATAAAATTCTAAAAACTATTTTCATATAGCACTATTATATCATTTTTTATCTATGTTAACAAAAAAGAAGCGCCCACCTGATCCGAATCCGAATCAGGCAGGCGTCATAATTTACTGCGTGAGGTGAGCGAGGAGCTGCTCGAAGTAGTCCTTCATGCCGGATTCCCAGACATCGGGATGGACATGCTGCCAGCCATTGGCGAGGACGGCTTTCAAACTTTCGATGATACCTGCGACGCCGCCGACATCAGGTAACGCCAGATATTCCTTGTCCAGCTCGAATTGGTAGTAGCCGATAGGACCGGTATCCGGCCCGATGGCGTAGGAGAGGTTGTAGAAGTGGGCCGACATCTCGTCGTCGCCGGAGTTACTGGCTTGGCCAGCGATGGTCCGCAAGTCGTCCGCCCAACCTTGAACCAGGCATTAGGAAAATTCGTTCTTTTTCCCATAGACCTGCTTCGAAATGTAGACAAAGCCGGTTTTCTTGGCGGCGTCTACTACGACTTCGGCTTCGGTTTCCCAGATGCAGATGTCCTCGTCCCCGCGGTAGTTGATTTTACCGGGGAGAGCAAGTAAGGGAACTTCATCGAACTGCGCGCCGATGTACAGGATGTTGACCCTGCCGCAAAGCTGCTCAAAATGCGAGGCACCGCGGCCACTGCTGTGGTCGGCACGGGTTTTCCCTTGTGCGTGGAGATTCTCCCACTGGTGTTCGGTGTAGGTATACTGCTGTTCGACCACGGCCAAAGCATTGCTGAAGTGTCGAAAAGCCAGCCGCGCGTCTTCATGCGTGCCAAACTCATTTGTCATCAGGTTGGCAAGCTCGGACGTGGCATCTTGCAGGATGATCAGCAGGTGGTCTTTGACGTTTTCATTCAGGTCTTCCAACAGGTGGGCGATCTTGACTGACCAGGCTTTGACGTAAACTACGCACTTGCAGGTCGCGCGGCCGGAGTGTAGAACATCCTTGCCCTCAAGAAGAGCGAAGTAGTTACTGCTGTCAAAGGATAGGTCGCCGGGCAGACGGTCTTCATAGGGCGCGCACTGGACGATGTAGATGGTGTCCTGGTAAGCTGCCCACTCGAGATAGAAGTTGCCGTGTTTCTGAAGTTCGGCCAGGTGCTCAAACAGCTTGTTGAAAGCCGCAAAGCAACAGCCGAGTTCGCCGTGGATTTCTTCGAACTGCGTCGGTGTCTGGCAGATTCCGTCAGCAGTAAGCGCGTCAACTTTCTCCTGATCCCACATATCCCTTTGAAGATTCAGGGCATGATCGGACGGGACATTGTAGATCCTGCCTTCGCCGTTGACTGCTTTAGTGCTGAGACCCAAAACGGCCCGGACAGTCGGCAGACCCTGATAAGAAGTGTAAGCCGTTCCTGCCAGAGGTGGCAGGAAGTATTTGTCGAAATGGAATCCGATTATCGGCTGGATGAGTATTGCCATGCCGATTGGAGCGTTGTTGCGTTCGCGCCAGAGCCTGGCATCGGCAGTAAATTCGCTTGCGTAGACTTGCGCCTCACAGCGCCACAGTCCTTGCAGATCTTCGTCCTTGTTGCCGGATGGCCAAAAGAACGTGGATTTGTAGATTCCGGTGCCGCCGCGTTCGGAGAGTGCCGAAGAGCGAATCGCGTAGGGCTTGCCCGCCTCCATCCTGCCAAGAATTTCTTCGTTGACAGACAAGAGAAAATTCGGACAACCGTGCTTTTCGATGTCTTCAAACAGAACTCCTTCGCTGAGGCTGTAATCTTCCACGAGCCAGTCAAAAATCTGGGTTGCAATAACCATCCCTTCCGGAATGACCATACCAGATTCAATGATAGCTAGAGAGTGTTGGTTTAGGTCATCGGCTTTCAGGCCGAGCTTACCTTCGCCAAAGACCTCAAAAAGTCCTTGCTTCACGTTTATTCCTCCTGTCTATTAGTCTAAGGCTACAGAAAAAAATATTGCCAAAAGACCCTCTATTATATAACAAAAAAACTCAACCTGTCCATAGCCTGGGGTAAAAGTCGACCTAGCTTTAAATATATAGTTAGAACCCATTTTGCTAGCATAAAATGCGGCCGCATTTTATGCTAGCAGCAATATACTCGCTATAAATTGTTATGATATACGGACTTGACAATATGCGAAGAATAATATATTATTAGATTATCTAACATTTTGAACATCTAAGCATCAATCCAGCACCTTCCTTAGGAACATTAAAACCTGCTGGGGTAATTAAAAAACCAACTCCTCCATAGCCAAGCTAGTGGCATTATGGAAGGTGCTGGATAAAAATATGACCGAAAATTCGGCGGAAAAAATCGTGAGTTTGTTTTTTAGCGTATCCAGGGGACTTAAGCAGAGGCTGGATTTAAGCAGTCCGTTTTTTCAACTTCCTTTGGCGCATACCGAAACTTTAAGGCTGATAGGCGAACAAAAACGGGTGCCGATGAAGCAGGTGGCGGATTTTTTGGCTATTACTCCCCCGTCGGCCACGGCGCTGATAGACCATTTAGTCAAAGAGGGTTACGTGGCCAGAAGCGCGGACAAAAACGACCGCCGGGCAGTATATCTAAAGCTGACAAAAAAGGGCGAGACAGTAATGCAGAAGGCCGTTTTGGACCGCTGTAAAATTTTTAAAAAACTTTTAAATAAAATCAGCCCAAAAGAACAGTTGGAATTAGTTAATATATTAAGCAGATTAGTTAACTAGCACATTTATGAGCAAACACACTTTATTTGCAACAATCAGCATCGCGGTAATTTTGGCAGCCGGAATTTTTGTTAGCTTAAAGCTTACCAAGCGACCGCAAATTACTTTCACGGAGGTAAAAAAAGCCGATATTACCCAGGCCGTAAATGTAGACGGCACCGTGGACGCCTCGCAGGATTTGTCTTTGGCTTTTGAAAATGGCGGCACGGTCTCGGAAATAGACGTTGACGCCGGAGACAGCGTAAAAAAAGGCCAGGTCTTGGTTAAACTGGATTCCTCGGCCGCCTCGGCCGCTTTAAGCCAGGCTCAGGCCGCTTTAGCCGTAGCCCAGGCCAACTATCAAAAACTTATTAACGGCGACACCGGCGCCCAGCTTACAGTTAGCCAGGCCGCGGTCCAGACGGCGCAGACCGCTTTGGACAACGCGCAAAAAACCCAGGCCGCCACCGTTGCCCAGCAAAATTTAATAGTCAACAACGCCCAAATTGCTTTGCTAAACTCCGGACTCGCCGCCACCCCCGCGTCCGAAAATTTATCTTCTATTAACCCGACAATTTCCGGCACCTACACCGGCTCGTCCCAAGGCGAATACGATATTAAAATTTTTAACACCGGATCGGGCTTAAACTTTTCCTACAGCGGCCTGGAAAGCGGAAGCAATCTCGTTAGCACAACCGGTCCGTCCCCTCTCGGCACCAAAGGCCTTTATATCCAATTCCCGCCCGGAACAATTTACCCTAGCGACACCTGGACGGTTTTAATTCCCAACACCAAGGCCTCAACTTATTTATCTAATTTAAACGCTTACAACGCGGCCCTGCAAACCCAGAACCAGGCCACGGTCAGCGCGCAGGCCGCGGTGGACAACGCCCAGGCCGCCCTGACCCAGGCCCAAGCTAATTTACAGCTGGCGCAAACTCCGCCGAGACCCGAAGACATCGCCTCGGCCCAGGCACAGGTGGAAACCGCCCAGGCGGCCGTACAAAATGCGCAAAACAATTACAACAATGATACTTTAACCGCGCCGATTGACGGCGTAATAACCGCCGTGGACACCAAAATCGGCGAAACGGTTCCGGGCAGCGCTTTGGTTCCGGGAACAGACGCGGTAAAAATGATCTCCGGCCAAAATCTGGAAATCATTGCCTATGTTTCGGAAGCCGACATCGGCAAAATTAAACTCGGCGACCAAGCGCAGGTGACACTCGATGCCTATGGCACCGCCTCCCCGTTCGGCGCCAGCGTTATTGCCATTGATCCGGGCGCCACGGTACAAAACGGCGTATCCACATACAAAACTACTCTGGAATTTAATCAGTTGGACGGCCGCATAAAAACCGGCATGAGCGCCAACGTGCTTATTACCGACCAGACCCACACGGGAGTTTTAATAATTCCCCAAACCGCGGTAATTACCAAAGGCAACCAGGAATTTGTGTTAACCGATCCCGCCGCTGGCAACGGCAAAACCCAGGAAACCCAAATCCAAACCGGAATTTCGGATCTCAACGGAAACGTGGAAGTAACTTCGGGCCTGACCAAAGGACAAATGGTCGCTTCTTTTGGAAATTAATAAAGGTTACGGATTACGGATGGGACATACGGATATACGGATAATCGTAGTATCCGTATATCTGTAAAAAATCCGTAATCCTTAACCCCCTAGTACTAGTATAAATTTAAACTCTAAATAATCAACTATGGATAATAATAACGAACAACCCGAAGACCAAACTATCAAAACCGCGGAAACTGAAAAACCCAAAACCAGCATCCTGAAAAATAAATGGGTAAAAAGCGGGGGCACCGTTGCCCTGGCTTTAATAATTGTCGGCGGGCTGGTTTACTGGCAAATGGCCAGTACGCGGGTAAGCATAGATACATCTATAGTTACCGCACCCATAATCAACCTTTCCCCCACCGCGGCCGGACAGCTCCAGGCCATTTACGTCAACGAAGGCGATATGGTAGCCGCCAACACTCCGGTGGCCGAAGTTGGGAGCGAAATTATTAAAACCACGGTTGCCGGGGAAATTGTCTCCGTGCAAAATGACATCGGCACAAACTTCAACCCCGGACAGGTGGTTGTAAGCATGATTGATCCTACCCAGCTTAGGGTAGTCGGCACCATTGACGAAGACAAGGGTTTAAGCAAAATCCACGTGGGACAGCTCGCGACGTTTACCGCGGACGCGTTCGGCTCCAAAATATACCAGGGAGTGGTGGATGAGGTCAGCCCCAGCGCCAACCAGCAGGATGTAGTCTTTAATATTTCCGATTCGCGCGAGGAACAACAATTTGATGTCAAGGTTCGCTTTGACACCAATCAATATCCGGAGTTAAAAAACGGGATGTCGGCGAAGCTCACGATATTCACCAAATAAATCGAATCCACGAATGGAACGAATCTACGAATCCCCACGAATTACGAATTCGTAGGTTCGTAGAGATTCGTAGAGATTCGTAGATTCGTCCGGATTCGTAAATTCGATACATGTATGGAGACTGCCATTGACAAACCAGCCGATCAGCCCGAACCGGAAAAAGAATCCTCCCTCAAATGGTGGGTTCTTTTAACTGTAATCATTGGCACTTTTTTGGGCCGGCTGGACCAGACCATTGTGAATTTGGCTTTGCCAAAAATTATTACCGACTTTAACATCAGCGTCTCTTCCGCGGGCTGGATTGCCACGGCCTATATTTTGGCCAATGCCATTTTTGTGCCCATTTGGGGCAAGCTCGGCGACACTCTGGGAAGGAAAAAAATCTACATTTTGGGCTTTTCCATTTTTATTTTCGGTTCGGCCTTGGCCGGTCTGGCCTGGAATTTAAGCTCCATGATTGTTTTCCGCGTCATCCAGTCCATTGCCGGAAGCGCCGACTACCCCACGGCCATGGCTATTTTGGCCGTCACCTTTAAGCACGGCAAGGAGCGCGCCCAGGCTCTGGGAATTTGGTCGTCATCGTTCGCGGCCGCGGCGGTATTCGGCCCGCTCATCGGCGGCCCGCTTATAGACAACTTCGGCTGGCGCTCGGTTTTTTTAATTAACATTCCCGTGGGTATTATCGGCCTTTTAATGGCCATAACTTTTGTCAAAGAATCGGTGTCCGAACACAAGACCGTGCACTTTGACTGGTGGGGAGCAATAACCCTGGGCGTGGCGCTTTCGGCTTTGGTGCTGGTGCTGGATCAGGGTACCACCTGGGGCTGGACCGCGGGTTACTCTTGGCTTTGTTATTTGACGACCGTAGTTTTTACGGCAATTTTTATCCGCATAGAACATTTTTCGGAAGAGCCGATTGTGGATTTAAAATTTTTCAAAATTCCGGCTTTTGTCAACACACTGTGGAATAATTTTATTGTTTTTATGGGAATGATGGGCAGCGTGTTTTTAATCCCGATTTTCGCGCAGACTTTTTTGGGCTACGATGCCACCCGGGCCGGATATTTATTTATTCCCATGGCTGCGGCGCTGATGATTGCCGCGCCCATTGGCGGCAACCTGATTGGAAGGGTTCGCCCGGGCTACGTGATTTCCGCCAGCACGCTGGTGGCCGCGTTCGGCATTTTTATGTTTTCCAAAACTTTGGATCCCCGCGCCTCGGCCATGGCCATTATCTGGCCGCTGTCAATTATGGCTTTTGGCCTGGGCTTTGGCATGGCCCAGCGCACCAACATTATCGCCTCGGTGGTTGACCAGCATGAAATCGGCATTGCTTCTTCGGTTTTGGCCCTGGCCCGCAACATTGCGGGAGCCTTTGGCATTGCCATATTCAGCACTCTGCTCACCAACTCCACCAACAGCAATGTTTTAAATCTGGCGCGCCAAAGCGTTCTGCGCGCTCAAAACCCGGCCGATTATAAAGCTTTCATCGCGCTGATTATTTTAAAAGCCCAAATCGCGGCTTATAACACGGTATTCTTTTGGGCTTCGGTGCTGGTGCTAATCGGCGCCGTCGCCGCCCTGTGGATTCGCGTTTCGCGCGAACGGACCGACGTCCACGTTATGGTGGAATGATGGTGCAATTTTCCGCTTTAAAAAACGTAATATAGCTATAGTCATAAAATTTTAAAAAATATGCCCTATGAAAAAAGTTTTACTTTCTCTTGGCGTCATTTGTGTATTTTCAGGCTACGCGATTTATCAGCATCTAAATTCAGCTCCGCCGGTAGTCTCTATAAATACCCCTGCGGCCCAAACAAACCAATCTTCAGCTTCCCAAAATCCTCCTGACACGTCAACTCAAACCCAGCCGGCGGCAAAGCAACCGGCGGCTTCGGCTATGCCGACAGCTATCAATCCAACTCCGACTCCCGCGTCTGCTCCGACGCCAACTCCTGCCCCCGCAGCGGTTGCTAAAAATCCTGCCGGACAATATAAAGACGGCACTTACACCGGCTCGGTTGCCGATGCTTTTTACGGCGGCGTCCAGGTGGCGGCGGTTATTTCCGGGGGCAGACTGACCGACGTGCAAATTTTGCAATACCCCACGGACCGCGGCCACTCCGCGCAAATCGGCCAGCAGGCTATGCCGATTTTAAAAAGCGAAGCTATAGCCTCCCAAAGCGCGAACGTGGATATTGTCTCAGGAGCCACCCAGGACAGCCAGGCGTTTGAGCAATCTTTGCAGTCGGCATTATCTCAAGCAATGTAATTTCCTTATTTCATTAATTTCCCAATTTCCAAAAAACGAAATTGTGAAATAATGGAAATTGTGAAATTATAAACACCCTAGATATGAAACAAACGAAAGTCCTTATGGGCATGCCGATTACTGTAGAGGTCGTTGACGGCAATGTCCGCGAGGAAGACATCGGCAAAATTTTTAAGTACTTTGCCTACATCGACGAAAAATTCAGCACTTACAAATCGGAGAGCGAAATCAGCAAAATAAACCGCGGCGAAATCAGCGCCAAAGATTTTAGCCAAGATATGAAAACTATTTTGGCTTTATCGGAAGAAACAAAAAAACAAACGGGCGGATATTTTGACATTAGTTTAAACGGCAAACTGGATCCTTCGGGCTTGGTTAAAGGCTGGGCGATACTGAATGCTTCTGATTTATTGAAAAAATCGGGATTCAAAAACTACTACGTGGAAGCCGGCGGCGACGTTCAGGTCAGCGGCAAAAATAAAGACGGCAAGCTCTGGCAAGTAGGGATTAAAAATCCTTTTAAGCAAAATGAGATAGTCAAGGTGGCATATTTTGGCCACGATGAGGGTATTGCCACTTCCGGCACTTACATCCGCGGCCAGCATATTTACAATCCAAAAAGCTCCGGCCAAACAATTACCGACATTGTCAGCCTTAGCGTCATTGGCCCTAACGTTTATGAAGCCGACCGCTTTGCCACCGCCGCCTTTGCCATTGGCAAAGCCGGAATAAACTTTATAGAATCGCTCGTCGGTCTGGAAGGGTATATTATAGATAAGGACGGGATTGCGACAATGACAAGCGGGTGGAAAAAATATACAAAAGAAATAAATGGAAATAGGTAGAAATTAGGAAATAAACTGTAACACCATACATTTCCATATATTTCCCAATTTCAACCCATTTCACTCTTGGACATAATATGTTAACGCTCGTCGACAACTTCCTCAATCGCATCACCATGTACCGGCTGGTTCTATACTGCTTGATCGCGATTTTAGCCGTGGCCGCGGTTTTAAGTCTGTTTGGAATTTTGCCGTACAACTTTTTTGACTTAATTTTTTCCACCGGTTTTTTGCTGGCCGTGAGCCTTTTGGCCAATTGGGTTTTTGCCAGAACTTTTAAAGCGCAAACAAACGTGGAATCGGTTTATATTACCGCTTTAATCTTGGCGCTGATTATTACTCCGGCCAAAGGCTTGAATGTAAACTATTATATTTTTTTGTTCTGGGCCGCGGTGCTGGCCATGGCAGGAAAATATATTTTAGCCATAAATAAAAAACATATTTTTAACCCCGCGGCCATAGCCGTGGTAATTACGGCCTTTGCCATAAACCAGCCCGCGAGCTGGTGGGTGGGGACCGCCGCGATGCTACCTGTTGTCCTTATAACCGGCCTGCTGATTGTGAGAAAAATCCAAAGAAGCGATTTAGTTTTTGCTTTTTTAATTACGGCCATTGTAACAACTCTGGGTTTGGGAATTTATCAAGGCAGTAACATTAGCACTTTAGCCAAACAGGCATTAATCGACTCTCCCCTGTTCTTTTTTGCCTTTGTAATGCTGACCGAACCGCTAACGACTCCGCCCACCAAAAATTTGCAAATATGGTACGGCATTTTGGTCGGCATTTTATTCGCGCCCCAGGTTCACATTGGCAATTTGTATTTCTCCCCGGAATTGGCTTTGGTTATTGGCAATATTTTTTCCTACCTTGTCGGCCCCAAACAAAAACTTATGCTGACTCTGAAGGAAAAAATCCGGCTGTCTCCGGATGTTTACAATTTTGTTTTTAAATCCGATAAAAAGCTTAAATTCACCCCCGGACAATATCTGGAATGGACGCTGGGGCATAAACGGGCGGACAGCCGCGGCAACCGCCGCTACTTTACCATAGCCTCTTCGCCCACCGAAAACGAAGTTATTATGGGAGTAAAATTTTATCCCCAAGCCAGCTCATTTAAAAAATCCCTACTCTCGATGAAACCCGGAGATCGAATTTCGGCCGGGCAATTGGCAGGCGATTTTACCCTGAAAAAAAATCCCAAACAAAAATATGTTTTCATTGCCGGCGGCATCGGCATTACTCCGTTTCGCAGTATGATTAAAAATTTGCTTGATAAAAATCAGCCGCGTCCCATTATAATGTTTTACGCCAACAAAAATCCGGCCGATGTGGTCTATAAAGATATTTTTGACGAAGCGGAACAAAGGCTTGGCATAAAAACCGTTTACGCCCTGACGCAGGCTTCGGCGGCTGATGAAAATTGGGGCGGTGAAATAGGGCGCGTAGACGAACGCATGATCCAAAACAAAGTCCCCCATTATAAAGAAAGGATGTATTACATATCGGGGCCAAAGTCTATGATTGATTCATTTGAAACAGTCCTAGAAAATCTGGGCGTGCCGGACAGCCAAATTAAAACCGACTTTTTCCCGGGGTTTGTATAGATCACACCTGCCCGCCATGCCTTTTTTGGAGTCCGTTTGATAACTCGGGGTATATTGATGTTCAAAATTTATGTGGTGATAAAGGAGAGGCTAAGGCAGGCGGGGATACACCGATTCCTCAGATAGCACAGACACTGCAAAACTGCAGTCACCTGTGCAATCCTGTTTCATCTGCGTATCTGTAAAATAAACCTGCACTTTAATGCTCGGTTTTTTCGTTTGACACAGACACTCTGTCAGATATACAATACTTTGTTATTGTTCGTGCCGTGCACGTGCGGTAACAGCTCCAAATTCCTGCCGTGCAGGGGTTTGCGGGCAAAACTGGAGGAAGTATGACGTACGAAGAGAATGAAAAGGATTCCTTGAAGGAAATGAAGGATCGGGATTTGCTCGATCTTGCTAAACCCATACTCGACAACTTCATGCTGCTGGCTATCGTCGACTCCGGAGCCAGTCCCGCGGCCTGGCTAGCGTTACCTTTTTGGCTCCTGCTTAGGGAGTTTAATTCCGGAAATTTCCG
>CAZQFQ010000005.1:0-43508 GCA_964592725.1 uncultured Candidatus Saccharibacteria bacterium
GTCCTTCATCGGCTCATATTACCTAGGCATCCACCGTATACCCTTATATATTTTATATTCTATATAGGAAACTAATTAGTTCCCTATGATATTAACTAGCAATTTGTGACCACCAAGTCAGATTTAAGTTGAAAGATTAAAGTTGCCAGCAACTGCAAACAGCAGCTACTTAAATCTTTAATCTGAAATCTTACAACTGTTTGATGCAAACTGCGTAAGGATACAATGTTTTATCCCTAAAACCCTTACAAAAGTTTTAGGAATGATTTAATCTCATTTAAATTTCGGCAAGAAAATTAAATGAGTTGAATGAACTTATTTATCTACCCAATAGATCTTCCAAGCCTGATTTGATACTTGGCGATCTATTTTATTCAGTTTTTAAAGATCGTGGTCGCAATACCATCTGTGCTATCTGTCCCCATCTGTGTATCTGCGGATATAACAACCAAATAGCTACTGCCCCGAGTGGATCTGCGAGCCTGATACCCAAATTAAATTGGTATGCTGAGATCTGTGAGCAGTATTTATTTGGCGATTAAATATCTTTTTTTATTTAAGGTGTGATGCAGCTTATGCACCCTCCTTCGCTGAAGCTTCAGAGGGTTGTCGGCCTTCGGCCGACAAAAAAACCGCTTTCGCGGCTCGTAAAGGCACAAGTTAAATTGGCCGTTTACATAAACCGCAATCGTTTGACTAATGTTAGAAGTTTTAACATAGGCGCTGCTACCTTTGTTTAAGTGTATAGCTATTTTAAATGATTTGGCGTTTGCTGTCAAGGGGAAATTTGATGAAATCGCTTCACTTAATTTGCCTTATTTAAAAGCTTTTTTATTCTCATCGTAAACTCCTCCACAGAATAGCCACAACCGCAGTCCCTCTCTCCCTTCTGAAGGTCCGACGAAGCCTTGGCGTAGTTGGATGGGAGAGGGCCGGGGTGAGGGTTTTTAATCTAAAATCATCAATCTCAAATCTTAAATTTCCCATTGACTCCCCCTCCGCCCTCTGCTATCCTAAAATATCCCGCGCAAACAAAGGCGGGATAAGGAGGTCGAATGAAAAAAGCACGCTGCCCCAGATGCGAGAAAATCCTAGTCTGTGAATGGGACTCCCAGCGAGGTTGGGAGATCCCGTGGCATGAAGACCCCAATACTGGACTGACTTGCGATGGGGTCGGTACTGTTCAAGGACAAGCACACAGCGGCGCGTTTGTTGACGAATATGGAAGTCCCTCAGACTAGATGTTCAGCAACAACGCGCCACAACCGCAAAGCGGGCTCTGCGCGACACATCCGTTTTCCCGATGTTGTCGCCGCCGGCCCGCTTTACTTTTTCATCTAAAGTTAACTTTTACTTTTCCCGTTGACAAAATTCAGCCCTCTATTTTTTCCCATCTTAGACCTCCCGTAAAACTATCCAAATGCAACTGATACAGTTGTTCTGTCGCTTTTACCACCGCGAATCTTTTTTGCCCCAGCGGCGGAGTCTGATCCAAAAAACTCTGCAACCTGGCTAAAGCATTCTTATCATCAGTATAACTTCCGGTTAATTGATACCGTATGGCTAAAACCACTTCTTCCGATTTGGTCTTTAAAAAACTATGGAAAGAAATCTCGTCCATATGTTCAAAAGCATCGGAAATGTCGGTGGCACTTGACAATAAAGCGTTGTAATCGTCCATAAATTTAAAAATTAATTATTTTACCATCCTAAATTAATTTTAAAAACTCCTCCTCATTTAATATTTTTACTCCCAATTTTATTGCTTTGTCGTATTTGGAACCGGGCTCTTTGCCCACGACAACATACGAAGTTAATCCGGAAACGCTTTCCGTAACTTTTCCGCCGGCTTCTTTAATTTTCTTTTTGGCTTCATCCCTGCTCATTTTTTCCAGCGTGCCGGTAATCACAAAAGTTTTGCCGGCCAGCTTACCGGACTTTTTTTGCTCGTGATAAATTTTAACCCCGTTTTTTACAAGCTTGGCTACAAATTTTAAATTTTCCTTATGATGAAAATAATCATAAACGCTTTGCGCGACAACTGGGCCGATATTTTCTATAAAATTAATTTCTTCCAAAGAAGCAACCGTTAATTTATCCAGCGATCCAAAATGACTTGCTAGATCATCGGCGGTTTGTTCTCCCACATGCAGAATACCTAAACTATAAATAAACCGCGGCAGGCTGACGTTCTTATGCTGACCGATTGACTCTACAATATTATCGGCCGACTTTTCGCCGAATCTCTCCAGCCCTTTAATGTCGTCAGCCTTCAAACTAAAAATATCGGCGGCATCGGAAATTAAGCCTTCTTCTTGGAAACGGTCCAAAATTTTGGGCCCAATTTCGTAAATTTCCAGCACACTGACAAAATGCTGCATAAACCGGCGGTTTTTAGCCGGACATTTGGGGTTGGCGCAATAATAGGCAACACTATTTTTCTCCCTCTCCCTTTGGGGGAGGGTCGGGGTGGGGGTTTTTGACCCGGTCAATCTTTGTTCAACATCTCCCCCGCACACCGGACACTTTTCCGGCACCACGACTTTTTTTTCCTTCCCCGTCCTCATCTTCGGTAAAACCTCCACCACCTCCGGAATAACATCGCCGGCTTTTTGAATAACCACGGTATCGCCCACCCTGACATCTAAGCGATTGATTTGATCGATGTTGTGCAAGGTCGCCTTGCCGATGGTTGAGCCGGCCACCAAAGTCGGCTCAAAAATTGCCAGCGGAGTGAGGACGCCCGTCCGGCCGACATTAAATTTAATTTCTTTGATTATGGTCGTAGCTTTTTCCGCCGGATATTTATATGCCGCCATATAACGCGGCGCTTTGCCGATGATGCCCAACCGGTCCTGCAGAGATAAATCATCAACTGATATTACAACGCCGTCCGTGCCATAGGCAAAATCCGGCCTTAGCTTTTCTATCTCATCAACAAATTTTTCCACTTCCGATAAATTCTTGCAAATTTTTTCATGGCTATCTACTTTAAATCCCAATTCCCGAAGCAGACGATGTTTATCGGAATGCGTCTTAATTTCCCAATTTCCCAATTTCCCAATTTCCCTGTTCCTGATTTGGACAATATCCCAGGCAAAAAAATCCAAACGCCGTTCGGCCGTTAAATTGGAATCGAGCTGCCGCAAACTTCCGGCCGCCGCGTTGCGCGTGTTTGCCAAAAGCGGTTTGCCTTCTTTATCATATTTAAGATTTAGCTCGCGCAAAACTTTTTTGCTCATAATCCCTTCGCCACGAACTTCCAAAAATTCCGGGAATGAGGCGCGGAGCAATAACGGAATTGACTGGATAGTTTTTAAATTTTGCGTAATGTCTTCGCCAATAAACCCGTCACCGCGGGTTGAACCGCGGATAAACTTGCCGTCCTGATAAATCAGCGACACGGACAAGCCGTCAAGCTTAAGCTCGCAAAAATACCCCCCCTCAACCCCCGCTTCAAAAGGGGGGGAATGAAATTGTCGCGGCAACAATTTTTTTATTCTTTTCTCCCAAGCCTCCAGCTCCTCTTTGGAAAAAACATCGTTTAAAGACAGCATTCGCACGTCATGCCTTACTTTGACAAATTTATCAAGGGGCTTGCCCGCCACTCGGTTGGTCGGCGAAAATTCATCTTTAAATTCCGGGTATTGATTTTCCAATTCCCTTAACTCCCTTTGCAGGGATTCGTAAATGTCATCCGTAACTTTAGGGTCGTCCAAAACATGGTAGCGATAGCGCAAATTCTCTATTTGCTCCCGCAACTTTTCTATTCGGTTTTTTGCTTCATTTTTGAGCATAAATACACCATTATTATAGCATTTTTAAGGCTTACGATAAATTGAGAACTAGTTTTGGTTTACCCCCACACCAATCCGCCAAACGGATTGGTGTGGGGGTTTATCCACAGCGCCTTATTACCTAAATTGTGGTAAAATAAGGTTGAACTCTGGAAAATCAAGTAAGATCCTTTAGAACAATGGCCTTAAGAAACAAAAAATTTGAACTTTCTCCGCGCCTAAAACTCGGCGTTGGCAGGGGCTATTCCCAAAACCAAATACTTAAATTTTCCGCCTTTGTCTGTCTGATTTTAGCGTTAGCGTTGACGGTCAACGCTTTCAGGCTAGTGTTAAAAGACAAAAATCAGGCGGCCGACAGTGCCCAGGTTTTAGGAGCAACTGACGTTAAACAGCCCGCAAGCCAATCCGGTGTGCAATTTACGGCTTACACAGTTCAGCAGGGCGACACCTTATTTAACATCAGCCAAAAATTTAACATTGACTGGACCACGCTGGCCACTTTAAACAATCTCAAAAGCCCCTTTGTCCTAAAACCCGGCCAGACCCTGGAAATCCCAAAACCATAAGACTCACATTTAAAAAAATCCTCCCGTCATTGACGGGAGGATTTTTTTATATGCTCAAATAGATCCGCCATCCGCCTCCTGCGCGGGCAGGCCAGCCGCCAAAATTTTCTAGAGCTCAGGGCCAACGGAACAAAAACTGGACGGATTGTTTTGGTTGTTGTACTCGGTATTTATCCAGTCGGCAGAGCGGGCTGTGTTGGAAATTCTAACTTCATCAATAGTTCCGGCGCCGGGGCCGCCGCAACAGGAACTGCCTATCCAGGTTACATAACTTTGATAATAGCCGCAGGTATATGAAGGGCCCGCATCCAACGCACCGTTAACATAAATAGACTGCTGAGCGCTGCTGTCCATGACAAATGCCACATAATACCACTGATTAGGGTTAATGGTCTGATTGCCGCCGACGTCACAAGCATAATTACCGAAATAAAAGTGGGAAGAGCGGACAATGTAATGGGCGTTATTATTAACCCCTCCAGCCCCTCCGCCTACGATATTAAAATCATTGGCATCATTTTTATAGATCCAGGCGCTTACGGTATAAGGGGTATTAGCCAGGGAAAGGTTGGGAAAGCTGATGTTAGATGAGCCATTAGTCAATCCGGCTCCGTCAATCTGCCCGGAAGTCGGAGTAAAACCGTTATTGGTTCCGTTATTACCGTTACTGGTGGAATCGGCGGCTGACAAACTCGAGCCATTTGGCAAATGCCATACGGCTTTATAATTGCCATCCCACGCGCTACCCGTATTTGAGCCCTGCGTGTTACTACCCTGGAAAGAGCTAATACCGGATTTGCCGTAACACATATAAAAAGTGGTATTGGAAGTATGAGACAAAGCAGAAGCCATTTTGACCCAGGCCACCAAACTTCCGGAGCTGTAATTTTCCATTTCCCAGTTAAGCAGTTGACTGCAGCCGGGATCGCTTGTGAATATAATATCATAACCGTTGGGGTTAACCACGTGAGCGGCATTTAAAGTAGCGCTAACTAAAACTGTAAAATTAGACAGCGACGTATGGTTAACCGTGCTAATTTGCGACCCCTGCACCGTTAACTGCCGATAATAGGCATAACCGTTAGTTGCGGAGTTAACGGTTATGTTATTGGAAGTGCCGGTTATGGTGCCATTTGACGAATCGGTCGCCGTAATGGTCTGGGTTCCGTTGGTATTATTAAGGGTAAAGGAAAAAGTCCCCACGCCGTTGGTTAAGGTGGAGTTGGCCGGCAGACTGGCCGAACCGTCGGTGCTGGTAAAATACACGGTGCCGCTATAGCCGGTGACGGTGTTGCCGTTAACATCTAAAGCTGTAACTGTCAGGCCATTTGCGGACTGGACTCCGGCGGTAACCGTGGCGGGGTTGGCCGCCACCGAAAAATGTGTGGCGGTACCGCCGGTGCTGCCGGAACCCGACGAATTTCCGGGACCAGACGAATTCGGCACGACCACCTGAATTTTTCTGCCCACGGATGCGTTTTGGGTGCTAACATCTATAGCCGTTTCACCCACATAAGGCAGGCCCTTTGGGGTCACTCCGTCGGAGGCAAAAGTTTCAATTTGAACATAAATATCGCTTGTGCCGGGGTTGGTTAAAATTAATTGTTGTTGATCGCCTGGGGTTAAAGCCCAAGACTCGGGATTGTTGATTGTTGAAGTCATAGAAACGCTCCCGTCCAGATTTATGCCGTCCGGCCAATAAGGGCTATAGCTCGCCGGAGTTCCGGTCGCGGTACACGGCACCCCAAAATAGTTCGTGTTTGGATCGTTAGGATTTGGATCAAATTGACACAAATAAACATAAAGGGTCGGGCTCGCGCTATCGCTGGTGGTGGTAATGTAATTGAGGGTCACTTGCCCGTATCCGCATCCTGTCGACCCCAATGAAGCACAAAAATAATAATTATTTAATGTCTTGCTAAAAGTTGAACCCGCCTTAACATCAGCGATAAATATCGGCGTGGATGAAGCAAGCACGGTTGGCGTGTTTGGCAGCGTAACATTGTTAAAAAAATTAGCGGTATAACATTCCGAGCCGTTATCCGTACAGGCATGCCTTGCCTGATCAAAAAGAGCTTCTTCCCCCACTCCGGTAGCGGCATAAAGCGCCGGCTCGGTTTTTAACAAATCTCCCGAGCTCCTTATTTGTATAAATAAAACCGCGGCCAGACTAAAACTGATTGCCAAAATAGACGATAAAAGCAAAATCGCCAAAAGCAAAGTAATCCCCTGTTGTTTGGAATTTGGGATTTGGGATTTGGGATTTGGAATTTTGCTATTGGTTTGGTATATCATACTTATTTTCAGATACTGCCGTTTGATAATACATCGGGACTTGCTCGCCGGTCGGCAATTGGACTACAAACTTAATAATAATGTCAACAACGGGCTGAATTTTAGGATAAACGCCGCTAGCCCCCCATTTGGTATAGGGGTCATTTTGCGGCCGGACTACAAACATTAAATCCTCTATCCGCGAGTTTGGCGGATTTAATTTTTGAATTGCCGTAATACCGGATTTTTCCAAAGCCAAAGTATAATTGGCGGCGGAAGAAGCGGTAAACGTAACGGGGGGGGCAGCGGCTGAATCTACATAGGTAACCCCGTCGGCTTTGGCAAAATAAAAGCATTCTTCAATTTTGTCGGTATTTATAATACCAAGCCAATTACTGACAGCCAAACCGCTGGCTGACCCTTGTGTTACAGTTTGATACGTGGGCGGGTCATTAACACCAACCGCATTACCAGGATTATACCCCCTACAAGGCACATTGGCATCATAATTTATTAAAGTATTGTAATTCCCGTTACTGACAAAATAATCAACCTGCCCGTTGCGGATTTCTTTTACCAAATATTCCACAAAATTTTGGGAATCCTGCGCGGCCTGCCTTAAAGCCTCGCCGCGGCGGTTAATTTTTAAAACAAAATTAAACAAAGACAACAAAGATACCGCCACTAGAGCAAAAATCACGGTGGCGACCATTATTTCCATCAAAGTAAACCCAGCACCACTTTTTACTGATTGAGTTTCTTGTACAGCTTTAATTGGCATACGATTTAAATCTTCCTACTATTTATATTTGAAAAAAGTGGTGCTGGGTAAAGCCCCTTTGCCCTGATGTAATTGTTTTATTGTTACATTGTTTCATTGTTTAGATTTCGAGTTTAAGGTTGGTGTATCTGATTAATTGGTGGATGCATTTAGGGGGTTTATCAATTTAACAATTCTTACCATATTTAAAAGTTTTTCCAATTTGTTAAATAAGTGTCCAGCTCAAGACGACAGGTAACCGAAGCACTGCTAAAACTTGCGGATTTTGGGCATTTTGTGTTTGTCCACCAAACCTGGGACTGGACTTCTACCAGCGGCAAATTGGTGGTGTCCATGTTATAAGGCGCGGGAGTGCTCTTGGTTATAGTTATTTCCCTGCAGTAGCCGGAAGAAGAATTTACGCAACCGCTTGGGCCCGGACTATAAAAACCGTTTGTTTCCCAAACGGCGGAAGCTGCCGGATCATTAAAATTTAAACCAAAATTTGAGCTATCTTTGCTTAATGTCCAAAGGTAAAGATTTTGACTGGAGGAATTAAATCCCAAATAATAAGTATCGCTGACGTCGCTCCCATTACAACTGCTTGACGAAGGCTTAATACAATATGGAACGGCTCCCGTCCCGCTGCCAAGCCAGTTTTCATAGCAGGGGGCGGCGGAACTTTGGGATGTAACATAATTATAACAGCCGTTTGTTACCAAAGTGTCCTGGAGCCAGTTGGTATCGCGCATATTCCTTACCGCCTCAAGCCCCTCTCTGGCCAGACCGGTAGCGATAATTTGTTGAACAGTTCCGCTGGAGGAATTAAGGGCGTAGATGGCCAGACCGACCGAGGCGCTTATGCCCATTGCCAAAATAAAAGCCGCGGCCAGGGTTTCTATTAAAGTTTGGCCATTTTGGAGATTGGACATTAGAGATTGGAGATTGGGACAGCGGGGTATCATAAGTTATCAAATAAATTGGAGATTATTGGACTTACGCGGGTTTTATCTTTAATAAATAATTTTAGATAAAACGCTTAAGTCTAAATTAATTAAATGTCACTGAGCCGGTAATGGCGTTAACAGTTACTGTTTTAGAAACGGTTTTTCCAACATCGCTTAAGGTAATAGTCATAAGCGCGTCGGTACTCACACTGCAGACCTGCGGAATGCCGCTGCTGCTGCAAGGAGTATTAACCTGGAAGTTTACGATATTTTCATAGTCGTCGCTGTTTTGATTCCAATTATTCCGGTTACAGCTTCCGTTAAAAATTATTTTGCCAAAAGGCGCTGAAAAAGCCATAAGCGCGCAAGTCGGCGTTTGCAGATAGGGGCTTGAGGCATATTGGTCAACAGCGTCCGAGGCCGGAGAGCGGTCAATGGCTATCGGATAAGTTGCCGGAGTAATTGTGGCAATTCTAATGTCCGACGGCAAACTTATGGTTTGAATGTCCGTAAGCTGCGGACCGGCACTGACATTATATATGGCCTCAAGGGTATATTGAGTTGGCGTGGCCATGTCAAACTTTAACACATAGAACTGCACTGCCTGGCCCGAGGGCAGGGTCCTGGAAGAAAGAATGTAGCCCTGCGCTTGCCTAATATTGCTAACCAGCTGGTTCTGGGCAATCTTAATGTCTCGGCCCGCCCGCTGGCCGGCCAGACTAATTACAACAACGGTAGCCAACATTCCCATAATGGCCACGACAACCATAAGTTCGATTAAAGTAAATCCTTTATTGCATGTTGGGAATTTTGCATTTGGCATTTTGGATAATTTTATTTCAATTACTGAGAAATTGGGAAATTGAGAAATAAGGAAATGGGTGGTTACTTGTAACACCCAATTTCGATAATTTCCACTATTTCATAATTTCCATCCAATATCATTATACCTTCAAAAACCCAAAATCGCCAAATACCAGCTAATTAGTTTATCCCCGTAAAATAAAGCCAAAACAGTGCCCAAAGCCAAAAAAGTTCCAAAAGGAACCTGGCTTTTTAAATTCTTCCCTCCAAAGGCGAGCAAAAATACCGAAACTGCCCCGCCCAGAAAAACAGCCAGCATAAAACCCGCTAAAATTAAAGGCCAACCTAAAGTCAGGCCCAACAAAACGGCCAGTTTAACATCGCCGAAACCCAGCCAAAGGCCTTTGGAAAAAAACCAAACCAAAAAAAACAACAGCCACAAACCGGCCGCCGCCAGGAGGCCGGAAAGAAAATTACTGTGTAAAGAAAAAACACTTATTTTTGAACAAAAATCCAGAACAATATTTAAAATTAAAATCGCTCCCGAAACCGGGAATATAACCGAATCCAAAATTAAAAAATGTTCCAAATCAACGACAAAAATTACCAATAAAGCGGCCAGAATTACCCAAAATTTTAAAAGCAACAAAGCTTGGATAAAACTCGCGGGCTGTAAATAAAAATAAGCCGCGGCAAACAAAAATCCCGCGGCCGCTTCCAAAATAAAATAACGCGGGGAAATTTTTGTTTTGCAAAACCGGCAACGCCCGCGCAAAAAAATAAAACTTAACAACGGAAATAAATCCAAAAATCCCAAAACATGGCCGCATTTAGGGCAATGGGAGCGGCCGTTTAAACTTTGGCCCTCCGGCAGCCTCAAAATTACCACATTCAGGAAACTCCCGATTATGGCGCCGAAACAAAAAGCTAAAATAGCGGAGATGATTTGTAGACCCATATATTTGGATAGTTATGTTTAAATATTTGGAGCGCGGGCATAAATTTCCAGGGGAACCAGCCTGACGTCAGGCGACTTTTTAGCTCGGTTTAGCAAATATTCCATCTGGCCGTCCGGATTTAATTTAAACGCTTTTGTTAAGGCAAAAATTAAACCGGCCCTGTTGTTATTTATTTGATAAAGCTTAGCCAACAATACCCAGCCTGAAACATCCTGATTTTGCAGGCCTAAGTCCTGTTCTATGGCTGTGCGGGAATTTTTAAAATCGCCGGCTTCATAATAATAAATAGCCAACTGCCCGTACCTCTGGGCAAACAGAGGATCAATTTTCAGCGCGCTCTGCATAGCCGAGATTGCCGCCTGCAAATCCGAACTGTTTTTTGTAAAACTGTACCGCAAGGCGTATAAATTGCTGGCTAAAACATAACTTGCGGCCTGGGACTTATGCATGCTTTCAATTTTCCCGATATCCCGGTCTATAATCCCTTTATTAAAACCCAAACCGATTTCACCGGCCGTTTTAAAATTTAAAGACTGCACATTGGTCGGATTAAGCGCAAAAGACAAGCTGTCCAGTTTATACGCTTGTTTGTAATCCTGGCCGCCATAGGCTCTGGCGCCAAACCCCAATAAAGGTTCGGAAATAAAATTCGCCGCTCCCCAAAGCAGCATAAGCCAGGCAAGCGCGAGAAACAAAATTCTTTTCCAGCCGGCAAAATTAATTTCCAAAACGGAAACGGAGGGCAAAAGTAAAGCAACCAGCAATAAAGCCAGGAGCATAAACATAGGTATGGGCACGGGATTAAAGCTGGCTCCGACCAGCCACGCGGCCAAACTTCCGAATATGGCCACCGTTAATAAACTCTTGTCCTTAGACAGCTGTTTTATCCCGTAAAAACCGGCTAACAAAATTAACCCTAAAAATAACAAAAGTTGTGGGATCCCTCCGGTTACCGCTAGGTCCAAAAATAGGTTGTGGGCATCGTCAAAAACCCCGATTTGGCGCGACGGGTCCGATAAGCGGTTCTGTTCAAAAAATAAAGCATAGTTGCCGGGCCCAAAACCAACTAACGGGCTTTGCTCTATGCCCTCAAGGGAAACCCGCCAGGCATAAAGTCTGGAAAATGTGTTATTGTCGGCGGCCGTGACTATGCTTGTTATGGCTCCCGGCCGGCTCGCCTGGATTAAAAGATTGCCTCCCGCGCCCGCGATCAGGGCGGACAGTAGTAAAATCCAAAAAAACTTTTTTGGAAATTTATAAACCGCCAGTAGTAACAAGGCCGTAATAACAGAGGCCGCCATAGCCAAAAGGCCGCCTCTGCTGGCGAGAATCATACCGCTCAAAATCATCAAAAAAATGGAAACGGCGTAATAAATTTTGCCTTTAAAAGTCCGGCTGGTAATTAAAAAATACGCGGCAATCGGCAATACACAGGCTAAAAAGATAGCCGTAAAATCAATATTTCCCAAAAGGCCGGGGCCGCGAAAAAACCCGTCTGAATTTAGTCCCTGGTAAATAATCAGGCCGAAAGCGTCCAAAAAAGCTTCCAGAGCCACCACCAGGCCGTCAAAGACGATAATTTTAAAGATAAATTTAATTTTTTGTTCATCGGCCAGGTTCAGCAATAAAAATACAAATGCCAAAAAGGCGGCGTAAAAAACCAAACCGCTGGTGTAACGATAATAAAAACCAAAAAAAGCGTATAAATAATCCCGGGCGAAAAACGACGCCAGCACGGCCCAAAAACCAAAACCTCCCAACAACCAGTAAAAATACTTAGGGCTTTTTAGCCTTAACCGGCGGCTTTTTTGGCGCCAAAAAAAAACAACGGCCGAGGCCCCGACGCAAAGCAAAAATAAGGAAAATTTTATGGATTCAAAATTTTCATAGGAATATTGGGAAAAAGCCAGGGGCAGTAAAAAAACCCCCAGAGCCAGAAAGCCAAAGGCGGGGTCATCGCGGTACGGGAGGCGGAATTTTTCGAGATTGGGCATGAGAAAGGAAATAGGGGAAATAAAATGAAATTAAGAAATTTAAACTGAAATTAAGAAATTATGGAACGCACATCGTTATTTCCTAATTTCCTAATTTCAATCTATTTCTCTATTTCAATTCCCTAAATTTCCATTGACCGTATTCCATCCTGCCTTAAACCCCCCATCAGCAATCGGAATACAAAAACTCAACTGAAAGTCGTTGTCGTCCGACCTTTTGTAATCAAAACTCTGACTGCAGACCGATGACGGGTAATCGGGCAAAGGAAAATTGCTCATATAATTCAGCATCAGGTTTTGGTCCGCGAATTCCACGGCCGAAGGGTAGCGGTTTTGGTCCTGATAAAAATATTTCAAAGCCTTAACTGTATTTTGCGAAGTTTGGACAATTATTTTTGCCTGCGCGATGCTTTTGCCCCTGGCAATCCCCCAAACAATCACCAATAATAAAACAACAGCCGCAAGCAGGACTGTTATAGCGATTTTATATTTGTTTGAAAGATTTATTTTCACAGACTTTTTCACTACACTCCGCGGCGTCATCCTGAGGGAGTGCATCCGACCGAAGGATCTCAAAAGGAGATTGTTCGTTCAAGAAGCGCTCGACTCAGAATGACGCAAAAAACAAAATTTTATTGAATACCTTGAGGAGTTAAGAAGTGTCCGCCTCCGGCATAAGCTCCGCTACCCGAACCGCCGAGACAGAACGAAAGAGTATAGGTAGTCCCAAGCGCATTGGTCTGATAGACGTAAGCGGCAGGACCCGCCGTGGTGGCAATCGGAGGGCTAGTCACAACAGCAGCGGTCCCACTGCAAGTGGTACCATTGGTGGCATTATCCGCGGGCGTAGGATAGGTCGGAATTAAACCAATATACGACGGGGTTAAAGTATAACTACCCACAGTCAATGTTCCGCCGGTCCCTAATACCGCGCCTGCCGCCGCTACGTAGTTAAGGCCGGTAGGATAAGCATTGGCATCGTTATAGAAGAGTTCAAGGGCCGAAGCCATTTGACTCACATCCGCCAACCTCTTGGCTTCCCTGGCCTTTTCACGCGCGCCGTTTAAGGCCAATAAAACCACAGAAGCTAAAAGACCAATGATGGCTATAACTACCAATAATTCAATTAAAGTAAAACCTTTATTTTTGTTTCTCAATGTTTTCACCCCCAATCTTAGTCTAAAAATAACCCTGCACTTTCCCGCCGATCTTTAAGCCGGAAAAAACCAGCTTAAGCTCTATAGTCCCCTCCAACTTAAGTCGCGGCGTTTCTTTAGAAAATGAAGGATAATATTTAAGTTAATTATATTATACCATTTTTTTATTGATAAGCAAGGGAAGTTATACACATATTAGCATTATCCTTCATTCATTATCTTTCATCTTCAGCGGTAAAAGATAATGGATTAAAGATGAATGATATTCTATCCTGATGTGTTTGCCAAATTGTAAATAGGCAATAAAATACCCGAAACCAGTATGCCCACGCCGATACCCAAAATTATCATAATTATGGGCTCCAAAAGCGTGGTTAAGGTGGAAACCTGTCCGTCAACTTCCTTTTCATAAAAGTTTGCCAGTTTGCCCATTATATCATCCAGCTGGGCGGTTTGCTCCCCCACCCGGACCATTTGCGTTACAATGCTGGGAAACTCGGGATGACCGGCCAGCCCTTCGCTAATAGTCTTGCCGGCCTTAATTTTTTCTACCGTCTCCAAAAGAATTTCGCGATAAATTGTGTTATTGATGATTTCCGCCACAATCTGCAGGGCTTTAATAATCGGGATGCCGCCGATTATTAATGTTGATAAATTCCGGGCAAACCGCGCCAGATAAATTTTCTGAAAAATGCCGCCGATTATGGGAAACTTAATTTTTAAAATATCCCAATTTCTTCTGCCTCCCGGAGTGGATAAATAATATCTAAAACCCAAAATCAACGCGGCAAGCGCAATTAAGACCAGCCACCAAAAGGCGTTGATAAAATTAGTCATCGAAATGATAATTTGCGTGGTAACGGGCAGTGAGCCTCCCTGTTCCGTTAGAACCGAAGTTAAGTTGGGCAGAACAAATTTGAACATAAGAAAAGTAATAATCACCAAAGCAGACAAAACAAATAACGGATAAGTCATGGCGCTTTTGACTTTGCCTTTAAGCTCGTAATCCTTTTCCAATTGGTCCGCCAAGTAGACTAATGATTTATCCAGGGAGCCGGAAACTTCGCCTGACATAACCAAATTTATATAAACGTTGCCGAAGACGCTTTGGTATTTTGCCATAGCGTTGCTTAGGCTGTCGCCGTTTTCCACCGAGGAAATTAAATCGTTGATGATGCTTAACAAATATTTTCCGGTAATTTGATCCTGCAAAATCCTCAAGGCCTGAATAATGGGAACGCGCGCCGAAATAAGGGTGGACAGCTGGCGGGAAAATAAAACCAGCTCTTTATTTTTAACCGATTTGCCGAACGGATTAAATTTGGCAAAAATGTCGCTTTGCTCTTTTTCCAAAGAAATAATTACCAGGCCGTTTTCACCCAGCAGGCTCTCGGCCTTGTTTTGATCCACCGCGACCACAATTCCGCTTTGGATATTGCCCTCTTTATTTTTTGCTTTATAATTGAACTTCATATTTTGTAGAAGCGAATCTAAACGCGAACCTGCGGGGCGAAACTAAACGCGAATTCGCGCCGTTGTTCGCGTAGCAGTCTTCGCGTCTAACTTCGCTTCTATTTTAAGAGATTAACGAGAGAAAATACTCATTATCCGTGACAAAATTTTGGGCCGCTTCAAATTCCACCTGCCCCTGCTTGACTAAAAGCGCCAGGGTTTTATCCAGCGGCACCATACCCTCCTCCAAACTGGTGTGAATAATATTTGAAATCTCGTAAATTTTATTGTCCCTGATTACATTCCTGACGGCATGGTTAACCATCATAATTTCATAAGCGGGAATTCTTCCCCCTCCGATCTTGGGAAGCAATCGCAGGGAAACCACGCCCACGAGCACCGAAGCAAGCTGGCTGCGTATCTGCGGCTGTTGGCTGGCCGGAAAAACATCTACCATACGGTCAATGCTTTGCGCGGCGTCGTTGGTATGCAAAGTGCCAAATACAAGATGTCCGGTTTCCGCGATCGTCAGGGCGGCGGCTATGGAATCCAAATCGCGCATTTCACCGACAAGCACAACGTTAATGTCTTCACGAAGCGCCGAGCGCAAAGCTCCGGCGAAACTTACGGTATCCGAATACAATTCCCTTTGGGAGATAATGGATTTATTCGGAGTAAAAACAAACTCAATCGGGTCTTCAATGGTTAAAATATGTTCGGCTCTGGTAGTATTGATTTCATTAATTAATGCCGCGAGCGCCGTGGATTTGCCGTGTCCGGTGGGACCGACCATTAGCACCAACCCCTGCTTTCTTTCTACAAATTTTCTAAAAGTGGAGGGAAGGTTTAACTCTTCGATAGTTTTTATATGGTTGGGTATAACTCTTAGGGCAATGCCCAAAACGCCTTTTTGTTTGTAAGCGTTGACGCGGAAACGCACATTGTCCTTAAAAGAATAAGAAAAATCTATTTGTAAAGTTTTGTCAAACATCTCCTTCTGCTGGGGGGAAAGCAGTACGTTTAGCAAATCGTTAATATTGTCGTTGCTTAAAACCTGGTAGTTGTCCAGGCGGATAAGCTGGGTGTCCACGCGGATAACCGGCGGTTCCCCGACCATTAAATGCAAATCGGAAGAGTCGCGCTCCAGCACGATGGACAACAGTTTATTTAATTCAAGTTCGCTGGCTTTGTACATAAATATATCGAATTTACGAATTAGACGAATCTGCGAATCTTTACGAACAACGAATTCGTACTTCGTAGGGATTCGTTGATTCGTTCCATTCGTAGATTCGATTCATTAATTATTGTAATATTGTTTCCACCAACACCGGGATATCCTGCGGCCGGCTTAAACGGCGGTTTAAATGGCTTTCAACTCCCGCGGACATAAGTTCTTTAATCCCCTCGTGGCTTAAGTTGTAGCCGGTGGTTAAAAAATGCAAATCCGGAAATTTTCGGCTTAAAGATAAAATCAGACCGGGAAATTTAGCCCGTTGCCCGACTCTGTCAGTGGAAAAAATCACAAGATGAGGCTGAAAACTTGTTATCTCCCCGGCTATTTCATTTAAATTCGGGCAGTGTTTAATGTCAAAATTATGCGCGCGCAAATAATGGGCATACAGAGCGGCCAAATAATCTTCCGGCTCATAAATCAAAATCCGTTTCGGCCGGACGGCCAAGCCGGCCAAATCAACCAGATTAAGTTTTTGTCTAAAAAGATACATTTGGCAAATTATTCTAATTATTCTAAATAATGTCTAATGTCAAATAACTAATTTCTAACATCATTTATGCTTTGCCTTACTGCTTAGACATTTGTAAATTAGGGTTTATTTAGAATAATTAAAACAATTAGGTTAATTAGACTAATTTACTCTACTCTGTCGTCACCCTTATTACCTCTTCCATCGTCGTATCGCCGCGCATAACTTTAATCATCCCGTCCTGTTTTAAGCTTATCATACCGAGTTTTTGCGCTTCTTCATAAATTTTATGGGCCGAGCTTTTTGCCAAAATCAGGTCCTGAATTTCCGTCGTAGTGGGCAAAACTTCAAATATCCCCATGCGCCCCGTGTAGCCGGTATGCCCGCATTTTTCGCAACCGTCGCCTTTGTAAATTTTCAGAACTTTTTTGTCCAAACCTTCAAAATAGTCGTCGGAAATCCCGATAATTTCTTTTCTAATTTCTTCTTCCATAGCTTTGCTTAAAACCACTTCTTTTTTACAATTGAGGCAAATTTTTCTGACCAAGCGCTGGGCGGCGACCACGTTAATGGAAGCAACCAATAAAAACGGCTCCATCCCCATATCAATCAGGCGCGGAATGGCGCCGACGGCGTTATTGGTGTGCAAAGTGGAAAAAACCAGGTGGCCGGTCAGCGCCGCCTGGACGGCCAGCTCGGCCGTTTCTTTATCGCGAATCTCCCCAACCATAACTATGTTGGGGTCCTGGCGCAAAATGCTTCTAAGTCCGGCGGCAAAAGTCAGCCCAATGTCCGGATTTATCTGGCTTTGGTTAACCCCTTCAATAAAATATTCCACCGGATCTTCCAGGGTAATAATATTAACCGAAGTGGTGTTTAGTATGGATAAAATTGAATACAGCGTGGTGGATTTTCCCGAACCCGTGGGTCCGGTGATTAAAAAAATTCCGTGGTTTTTTTTAAGGTTGTCGTTGACCCAGGTTAAAGCCCTGCCGCGCACGCCGAGCTGCTCCAGGGTCGGCGCTTTGGTGCTTTTATCCAAAATACGCATAACAATTTTTTCGCCGTAAATCAGGGGCAAAACAGAAACGCGCAAATCCACGGATTTTTTCCCGACTTCCATGTGGAATCGGCCGTCCTGGGGCAGGCGGGACTCATCAATTTTTAAGTTGGACAAAATTTTAATTCTGGTGGCTATGGACGGCTGGACGCTCTTGGGCAGCATCAGCGAAGTATGCAAAACTCCGTCAATCCTGTAGCGTACCCGCACGTCTTTTTCTGAAGGTTCAATGTGGATATCGGAAGCGTTTGCCTCAATGGCATTGGTTAAAATAACCTCCACAATTTTTATGATGGGGGCTTCTTCAATAACCTGCGGTTTTTGCTCCTTTTTGTTTTCCGCGGGCTTTTGCAGGGCGGTTTCCTTAGTCTGTATATCCTTTAAAGCCTCGCCCACGACTTTCTTTAAATTCTGCTTTTTCCCGATGACTACTCCCACGGAAGTTTCGGAAGCCAAATACAGCTGGACCTGCAAATTTTGTTTTTGGCCCAAAAATTCCAGGGCTTCCAACGCCGATAAATTAGACGGATCGGTAATCGCGACTTTCAAATTTCTGCCGGTAATCTCAAAAGGGACAAAATTATAAAAATTGACCGACTCGGAGGGAATTAAAGCCAAAACCGAAGCGGGCACCTGCGCCTGGCGCAAATCAATATAGGGCAAATTAAAAAAAGCCGCTTTGGCCTTGACTAAATCTTCCTCGTCCAAAGCTTTTTGGCTGATTAACAGTTGCCCAAAATCCTGGCCGGTTTTTTGCCGCAATTCCTGTATCTGACTGACAACCTGGGCTTTAACGAATCCGTTGTCAACCAGAAATTTCTCAAAGCCCACGGAAGAAGCCGGGGCGGAGTTGGTTTTTATTGGCGTATCCATTTTATGCGTCCTTTATCTTTTATCCTTAATCCTTTAACGCGACGGCGCCGATTGGGCCGCGGGAGCCGGGGTAACCAGATTTTCAGGAGAAATGCCGATATCATTTTGGGGATCAAGCTGGGGATAATCTATCTGATTGTATTGAAAGCGGTTTGAATCCAAAACTTTACTAAAATCCAGGGTGCCGCCATAAGGCAAAATGCTTTGGGGAGATGTTGACGCGGAACTGCCGGGCACCCCGGCAGTTCCGGCTGGAGAAGCGGTGCTGTTATTGTTAAAAAATCCGTTATACAAAATTAAACCCGCGGCTCCAAAAGCCACAACAATGATTATCAGCTGAATTATTGTTTTCTTATTCATCCTAAAAAATAAATAATGCTATCTAAGGTTTGATTTAAAATAATACCGCCGGCAAGTATGAACTTTTGCCGTCCCAAATTCCATAAAGACGGGCAAACTACGGGGCAAAATAATAAGCCTTGAAAGTCAGCGCCATATTCAGGTTGCCCGGGGAAGAGCCCTGCTCAATTGTCATGGAATCCACGTCTATGAGCCTCCCGCTGTTTTCCAATTTTTTTAAAAACTCCTGCAACTGGTCAAAACTGCCTATGGCATAAACCGTGCCGTCCAGAGTTTGAACGGTTCTGGCAACTCCGTAAGGATCGGACAACAAAGCGGTATCGCCGGATACCTCTCCGCCTGAATTCCCCGAAATACTAATGTTGCCCAAAGTTACCCCCACGGAATCCGCGAGGCTTTGAACTAAAAGCTGCAACCTTACGGTGCTGCCGTCCAGCGGCAAAGCCTGATCCAAATCAGCGATATTTTGGGCATTGGACGGCAAACTGCCGATTAAACTTTGCAGAGTCGCCAGCTGGGCGGCGGTGCTGGAAGCCTGACTTTCAATATTATTCAAATTATCCTGTTTTTGGACGACTTCCGCTCTCTTGGGTAAAAGAATAAACCAGCCGAATAACGCGCAAATAACAATCAAAAGCCCCACCTCAAACAAAGAATTGCGGGAGGTTTTGTTCAGCGGCTGGACGCTCATACTTATATTTTTAGAAAGGCTAACCGGCATTGTTGGTCGCGGATTGATATTGAATTATCTTTGGATTATATTGCATCTTAACCTCAAACTTTATCCCGGTAGAATTTTTATCTTGTACTTTGCTGAACCCGCTTATGCGCACGTCGCTGAAATTATTATAAAATTGGGGGAGGTTAAAAATTTGCGTATATTTGTCCAGGTCTTCCAAAGTCGGAACCATAACGTCTAAATTTAAATCATTGCCCGCGCCGACGGCCAGGGAACTGTAGCTGGCATTTTTTAAAGTGGCGTCCGCCAGCGGCTTAAATAATTGCGACCAATAAGGATGGGCCGCGATTAATTTACTTAGATTTTGAATCTGCTGCTGTCTTGTAAAAAGTTCGCCGCTGCCCGTGGTGTTTTTGACTGTGGTGTTGTCGTTGCTAATTTTGGCCTCGGCGGCGGCCATTTTATTATCAATGCTCTTGGATTCAAAAAATAGCCAGCCATAATAAGCGAATATGATTATTAAGACCGCCAAAAAAAACCAAATTAAAAACTTTGGGGCGTTAAGATAAAAATTACCTCTTGAATTTTGTTTTAATAAATTTATTTCAGCCAAGGTTTTATCCTTAATCTTTTATCCTTAATCCCTGACCTTCGGATATCCCGGGGTCAAAGATAAAGGATAAAGGATAATTGTATATCATTTTATGATTCGTTCCTCAACGCCAAGCCGATGGCTATTGGCAGGCTCAAAGCGTAACGCTTTAGTATCGTCTCCAAATCCCGGGCATAGCCTACTGCCGCCAGAGGATTTCCGAGTTCAATTTTTATTTTTAAATCTTCAAAAAAACCTGTGATGCCGGGCAAATTCACGCCTCCCCCGACCAGCAGAATTTTTTCCACTTTAACGTTTTGGGATTCGTAAATAGTCAGCAGCTGCTTAACCTCGGTTTTTATTAGATTTAAAACCGGCTTTACGGTTTCGGGAATAAAAGTGGAATTGCTGATGCCAAAATCCTTTTTAAACTGCTCGGCGCGGAACAAGCTGATATTTAAGGCTTGGGCAATTTTATCGGTAATGGTGTCGCCCCCGATATTTAGGTTCCTGCTAAGCCGTAAAAACCCACCCTGAATAATATTCAAACCGGTGCTTCTGGCGCCTATATCTATTATAACACAATTCATCGGCACATTCCCAATTAAAGAGCGAATAAGAGCCAAAGCCTCAATTTCCCCGACTTCCGGTAAAAGCCCCGCCAAACTAAACATCCTCATGTAATTTTGGGTGATTTGCTTCGGCACGGCGGTAAGCAAAATTTGCAGTAAATCTTTGGCATCCGCCGCATCTCCGGTAATCGTCCACGATAACTCCACTTCCGAAAGCGCCAGCGGCACGTACTTTTTAGCCTCAAACTCCACGGCTGAACCCAGCTCGCTCTGGTCCATTTTAGGCAACTGGATGACCGAGGTAAATACGGCGCTGTTAGGAAAGCTAATGACGCAACGTTTGGCGGTAACCCCCGCTTTTTGAACCAAAGCTCTTAAAGTATTAGCCATTTGCTCAATGGCCAAGGTATCGTTTTTTCCGCCCAGCTGACAGTCAATGTTGACTATGCCGTAAGTATCCAAAATTGGCTTCTCCCCATGCGAAACCTGGGCGATTTTAATGTTCGCTGTGCCGATATCTATGCCCAAAATGGATTTTTTTTTGGAAAAAAACATTATAATTTTTCGCAAAAATTATTGGATTGTATCGCTACTATTTTTGGTTTCTGAATGATGGATTTCTTATTAAAGAATACTATATTATTGCCCGGTTGTCAAAATCAAAAAAATTTGGTAAGATACCGGGGTTACCATAGTATCCCTCATCCCTAATCTTTTATCTTTTACGAAAATACCGATAAAGGATAATGGATAAAAGATATGGATAGTCAAAAAGGGTGTGTAGCTCAGTGGTAGAGCACGTCACTGATAATGACGGGGTCGCAGGTCCGATCCCTGCCACACCCACCAGCCTTCGCTAAAGCTTCGGCTGGCTTCGCCACAACAACAAATTTTCATGTACGATCAGCCTTCTATAAATGGTCAGCAAGCGAAGGCTGCGCGCCGAAGTCTGACGAAGGCGGGCCAGTCAAATTTAGAATCATCGAGTTGTAAATTATAAAGCAACTCAGGCAACACCACTTTATAACTTTCAACCTTATAACTTTATAACTATTTTATGCGCTTCTTTTTCTCCCCCCTCATCTTCATCGCCGGCATCCTGATTATGAAATACTCGGTGGCCATTACCGACCAATTTTCCGGCAAAATAGATTTGGCGGAAAAATATCTGGGCACGGGAGTCGGCGCCGGTACTTACACCTGGTGGAAAATTTTCGGGCTGGCTATGTGCATTGTCGCGGTACTCTGGCTATTTAATATGCTCCCCGGCGGCAACAGCGCCCCCAGCATCGCCCCGACTTCAATGATAATTCAGGTGATGATATAATAATCCCGAGGGTAACCCTCGGGAATTTTTAAGGGGCCGTTAGCTCACTTGGTAGAGCGCCACATTTGCAATGTGGAGGCAACCGGTTCGAATCCGGTACGGTCCACCACTCGACTCGCTTTGGCTAACGCCAAAGCTCACTCGTGGTCTACGCCCTAACGGGCTCCAACCAGCTGATAACATCCGAGCGAGCCGAGTGTCCCGACCTATTAGACTTCGCTCAAGGTCGCCCTGAGCTTTTGCCGAATGGGCGAGCGAAGTCGCCCGCAGGGTGACGAAGTCGAAGGACAATCAATAAATCAATTTCCGGCCAGGACAAAAAGTCCCATTTGCAAAAACACAAACCATATATAAAAAGCCGCCATCCCCCGAGTAAATATATGAGGCAAAAAGGTTTTACTCTAATTGAATTACTCGTCGTTATTGCCATTATCGGCCTGTTAGCCAGCGTGGTTTTGGTGTCTCTAAACAGCGCCAGAAGCAAGGCCAGGGATGCCGCGAGAAAAGAGGATTTACAACAACTTTCCACGGCTCTGGAATTATATTACAATGACCACAATGCTTATCCACCCGGTGCCGAAACTACCAACTCAAGTTATAGTGCAAATTACTCAAATGGAAACGGATATTCTTTGCCGGAGTTACTGACACCAACTTATATGTCAAAAATTCCTGTCGATCCAAAATACCCAACTTCGTTTGGTTATAACCAAAGCTTCCTTTATTTCGCCGACCAGGCAACCACCGGTTCTACCCGATACAGGCTTTATGCTACATTAGAAAACCCCAGCGCCCAAGACTTGGCGACATTGAACTCATCCGATGGCACAGACGCCTGGTTTATGTCCTTTGGCGTAAACTATAAATTTATTCAGGTTGGCAATTAGAAGCTATCTTAAAAATCCTTCGGGCTAAATTTTCAGAATTTTGGCGTCTTGGCCCAAAAAATTTTTCCGCTTAGCTTTAGGCTAAACGTCAAAATTTATTTGGACCAATCCGCTCTAAATTCTGAAAATTTAGCCTACAAATTATTTTTAAGACAGCTTCTAGCATAAAATAAGTAAACTTTATTAAATGTCTTTTAATGACCAATTAGACGAGCAGGCCGCGGATTTAAGAGATGTCCAGGCAGAGCCTGTTTCCCCGCCCGAAATCCCGAAAACAAATTCCGCCGGCAACAAACACAGCTTATCGCAAAAAGAAATTATTATATTTACAATTGTTGCCCTTGCAATAATGGCGGCTATATATTATATGATTTCTCAAAAGTTATCTTTGCCTTCACCGATTGCCCATCCTACAAGATGTCCCAACGGCCAACCCTTACCGCCAACCCCTCCCTGCCCGCAGACTCCGACTTCTAATGGTTCGCCTTAAAAGTTTTTGTCAAGCATTATTTCGTGAGTTTTACCAATTTTTGGGTCTCAAATTACTTAGAGGAGATTTTGATTATCTTTTAATATTCTTATATAATAACTTCATTGATAAACCCTTTCTGTCCCTGCGGGACATCTCCCCAAACCCTCATCCGCCCTCCCTCCTTCCTAAAGCTACGGCGGGCAGGTCGGGCACCTTCCCCCAAAGGGGGAAGGTAAAAAGGTGCTTCGCTCTTTGGGGGAGAACGATGTATTGCCATGCTCCAAACTTTCAAAAAAGCCACGGCCGAGGCCTTTAAAGAAATCGCGGATGAAAAGCGCGTGCGGAAAACAGACGAGCTTTTTTTATTATTTTCCATGGGCAGCCAGTTTGATCATTTGATAAAACAAAAGCTGGACGCCCTGGGAGTTTTTTGTTTGGTGGCGGATCCCGCGTCCGTAACTGCTGATGATGTGCAAACGATTAAGCCGATAGGAATAATCCTGTCCGGCGGGCCGGCTTCGGCTTACGAAAACCCGCCGTTTGACGGAGCGATTTTTGATTTGGGCATTCCGGTTTTGGGAATTTGCCTGGGCTACCAAATGTGGGCGCACCATATTGGCGTTCCGGTTACCGGCTCGGACAAACGGGAATTTGGCACGCATACCTTTAATCGCAGTGCGGTTCCCCCTCCCCCTCTGGGGGAGGGCCGGGGAGAGGGTTTGCTATTTGATGAAATTCCTGATGAATTTAAAGTCTTAGAAAGCCACGGCGACAAAATATCCGCCGACGTTAAATTGACAATCTTCGGCACTACCGACAACGCTCCCGCGGCCGCGGGAAATTACAAACACCTTTGGGGCGTGCAGTTCCATCCCGAAGTCACGGAAACCGAGCACGGAACAAAAATTCTGGGGAATTTTTGTTTTGGGGTTTGCGGGGCAAAGGATAAGTTTCCGGCTTTTGAGGTTGCAAAAAAGAAAACCGATGAACTGCGGAAAGAAATCGGCAATAAAAAAATTTTGCTGGCGCTGTCCGGCGGGAGCGATTCTTCCACGGTGGCGTATTTGCTGAAGGCGACATTATCGGAAGGTCGGAAGGTCGGAAGGTCGGAACCTCCGACCTCTGATATATCTGACTCTCCGATTCTCGGCATCTATATCAAAGGAATTGACCGGCCTGATGATGAGGCAAATGTCATAAAATATTTTGCCGATAAGCCCTGGATATCCGTGAAAATAATTGACGCCACCGATAAATTTTTAAAAGCCCTAAAAGGCAAAATTTCCATGCGCGATAAAAGACTCGCCATGCGGGGAATTTACAAAGAAGTTTTGGAAGCCGAAGCCAAAAAATTCGGCGCGGGTTTTATCGCGCAGGGAACTTTATACACCGACATTTCCGAAAGCGGCGGCGGCTACGATAGCGGCTCCAAAAAAGCGCAAATCAAAATCCACCATAATGTAAATTTAAACTTCAGTTTGCCGGAAATCCAGCCGCTTGCCGACTGCGTTAAGGATACCGGACGCAACATCGGAAGATCCCTGGGCGTGCCGGAAGAACTGCTAGTGCGCCAGCCTTTCCCCGGCCCGGGGTTAGTGGTGCGGATCGAGGGAGAAGTTACCAAAGAAAAACTGCGTATCGCGAGGCTTGTGGACGGCATATACATCGAGGAAATGAGAAAGTCATCGCTGTATGATTCCATCTGGCAGGCCGGCGCCGTTGTCACTAACTCCATAACCACCTGCACCAAAGGCGACGACTCCGCCGAAGGGTACGTCATTGCGCTGTGGGCCGTCTGGAGTGTTAACGGCTTTACCGCCCGCGCCGCGGAGCTCCCCTACGACTTTTTAAAACACGTCTCCCAAAGAATGACCAACGAAATCCGCGAAGTTGGAGCGGTTGTTTATCGCATCTCAGATAAACCACCGGTCACGATCGAATGGGGTTAAAAAAACTCTTTGCTTCAAGCAAAGAGTTTTTTTAATTCCTAATTTAATTTGCCGGGGAAGAGCTTGCGGACGCGCTGTTGTCCGGGGTTTGGCCGTTATCGTTCGCGTCACCGGACGGAGAACTTGTGGAAGTATTATCCGGCGGGGCTTGAACTTCAACCGGCGGCGTAGTGGTGGGAGTTGAAGAATCAACATCAGGCGTTGTTGTGGACTGGACAACCGAATCGCCTGCCAATAAATCGGGCGTGCCGGACGGCGTTGATGAAGCGTCGGAAACATCGGTTGTTGTTGCTTCCGTAGAAGTACTGCTTTCTGAATTATCCACGACCCCAAGCACCTGGCCGCCGCCGGAAGACAAAGTTTGCGGGGCCTGCGGCGCCGGGTTTGCCACCACTAAAACAATATTCTGGGTTGTCCCGTCGCTGACCGTCAATTGTTCAGCAGGAGAAGCAAATGAATGCCAGTTAAATTGGAGATTAGAAATTAGAGGTTGGGTATCGGAATATTCAATGGTAAAACCTGTGCTATTGATATCCGTCAATTTCCACTTCCCGTCAAAATCAATCGGCGTCGCAGTCACAATCGGCTGATACTCATAAGCCTGGCTAAAAGTAACTCTGACAGAGGTAGACCCGGCCAATATCTCCGCTTCCCCCACAGAGTCTCCGGAGAAGTTGGAAGGAGAATAGACAGTAAGATTAGATGTGGTGGCCTGATTTGTCAGGCTTCCTTGTAGGGCAGTAATCTTTTGATTTAAGGCTTGGATGCCTAACAAAGCAACGTTAGCAGAGTCTAAAGAGTCTATGGAGGTTTTTCCTTCCGATCCTCCCAGGTTAAAGCTGGCATAGAAGTCCTGGGCAGTAGGGCCAATATGGATAGTAGTAGATGGATCTGTCTTATAGTTCCACTGGGTTATGGGTAAATTGGCTATCTTTTGTAAGATATCCGCCGGAGTAACCGAAGCAAAGTTAGTCTTTAAGTTAGCATCCGACACCGTCTGCCAGGTAGTACCATCACTATAGGCTCCTCCGGACAAAGTCAGCTCATGACCGGGGGTTGTGGTACCGATGACTAAACTGCCGGTGCCGGAAAGGCTGATGCCGTTGACTGTGGTAAAGGTCGGGTTAGCCGAGACGGCAATGGTGGAAGTGCCGGACAGAACAATGTTGCTTCCGGCGTTAAAGAAGCTGGCCGGGGAATTGTAGAAGTTGTTCCAGTTGGTGGAAGAAGCATTAATGATGTTGTAGGCCGTGGTCCAGTTGGAGGAAGAGGCGGTTAATGGGATGTTGTAGCCGCTTTGGAGTTGCGGGGCAAAGGTGATGGTGGAGCCGGTGCCGGTAATATTTAAGTTAAGGCCGGTAGCGGTGCCCGTGGCAAAGGTAAAGGCCGGGCCGCTGTAGCCGTTAATGGTGGTAGTGGCGCCGGTGCTCTGGTTTATCCAGCTCATATAGCCATTCCCGTCCGTAGAAAGAACCTGGCCTGTGCTTCCGCCGGTCGGAGGCAGGGTAAAGGTTAAGTTGGAGGCTTGGGTGGTGGAAGATTGTAAGGTAGTGGTATAGCTGTTTGCGGAGTTGGCAAACAGGATAGTTCCCGTAGTATTCCCCGAGGAGCCAAACAGGGCGGAACCGTTGACTTGGAGCTTGGAACTAGGTGACGTAGTGCCGATGCCGACATTACCGCTGGCACCTAGTATAGTTAAGCGCTCCGTGGTTGAAGTTGCACTGTTGCCATTATTTAACAAAATGTGCAAATCCCCAGCCCACGAACCGCCAATGCCATTAGAAGCAACTCCAATTTGGCCCAATTGCCAGTTTGGATAATTTCCCAAGCCATAATAATCATTAAAAGTCATAGCCGGACCGGACGCGCCGGTTCCGCCGGCATATAACTCCAACGCATTATCTAAAGTGTTATACGCGCCATTTGGGTCAACAACTTCCAGCTTAGTGGCGGGATTGATTGTACCAATCCCAACATTGCCAATAGTTATGGAAGTACTGGTACCGGAAGTCAGCCAGTCCGAAGGATTAACCGGTTGGCCGTTAATATTTAATTGCTCCGCGTTAATCTGCCCAAACGGAGACGAGTTGGTACCAAGGGTAGAACCGGAAATCGCCTGGTTGCCATCCAGTGTGCTCAGACGGGCCAATTCAACATTGGTACCATAATCGTCATAAACAATCCTTGGCAAATTATCCGGACCAATAACCAGGGATCCTCCGTAATACATGGCATATTCCGTGGGGTCTACCAGCACGTCATTGTAGGTAGAACAACTTTCGTCCGTGCAGCTGACAATGTGAAGCGAGTAATCATCTGCTTGGTAGGAAATACTGGCCAAATTGCCGGAGCGCAAGTCCATGCCAAAGCCGTCATACGTGTCGTCGTACGTATTAGGCAATGAACTTAAAATAGGGCTCGTACAGTCGGTATCGGTACACTGAAGAAAGTGGAGGGTATAGTTTGAATCATAATTTGCATAAGCAATCCTGGGAAAGCCGTCACTGCCTATACGAATCATAGTTCCCATATATCCGGGATAATTGGCACTATTTGAATCAATTGTGGTAATAACAGTGGTACTGGCAGTGCAGTCTTCATCAGTACAACGCATGAGTTTAAGATTATAGTCATTGCCATAGTCATTAAAAACAATCCGGGCATTACCATCAGGGCCGATGGCAAAGCTGGGACCTCCGTAAGACCATTGTTCTCTGTCAAAGTCAGTGTTGATGGGGCTTGTGCAGTCGGCATCCGTACAGCGGACAAAGTGGAAATCGTACGAAATTCCGTCCTGGTAGTTATAGTAGTCCACGTAAACAATTCTGGGGAAGCCGTCAGGACCCATTTGGATCATTGAACCATAATAGCCGGGATAGTTAGCGGAGTTGGTGTCTATAGGGTTGGTGATATGCGTGGCGCAATCCTGGTCCAGACAGCGGACGAATTGCAGGTTATCGTTGGCATCCATATAGACAATTCTGGCAAAGCCGTCAGAGCCCAAGGTGCTCATATAACTGCCGCCGTACCCTTCTTCCGTACTTGTAGCAACCGTGGTAATAACCGGACTGGAACAGTCGGTGTTGGTACAGCGAAGAAAGTTAAGAGGGTAAGTGCCGCTGTCAACAAAATATGAAATCCTGGCAAAGCCGTCAGAGCCGATGGAAAGACTGGCGTCATAGGCCGCGTTGGGGTCTACCGTCTCTTTAACTATACCGGCTGTAACGCTCCCGGCGTTCTGAGGCAAAATGTCGTTAAAGGTGGAAGTGCCGGTGATGGCGAGGTCGGCAATGGTAGTAGTGGCTAAAGTTGTGTTTCCCTGTAAGTTGGTGTTTCCGCTGACAGTCAGGCTACTGCCGACATTGGCTTGGTTGGTGCTGAAGCTGTTGGAAGAAAGGTTGCTGGCTCCCAAGACAGAGCCGCCGGTAAAGTTGTTGGCGGGGTTGGGAGGATAGTAGGTTATGGGGGCGTAGGTCGTGCCCGAATTATTGCTGATAACAGTGGTGGTACCGTTAAAACCGTTATCACCTTTTGGTCCCTGGGGACCCTTAAACTTCCCTTCCGCCAGGTATTGGTTTAAAATAGTTTGTATTTGCTGGTCTAAGGAAGGAGGATTGGCGGCCGTGGTGGAAATGCCAAGGACTTGTCCGGGAGCGTGAGGTTTTATTGCCACGCGTAGGGGTGGGGCTTTGGGTAAAGAGTTGGTTGTTACGGAGCTCGGCGAAAATGCCGCCAGTTGTGAGAGCGTATTGTTTAAGCTGTTTGAAGCGCGGCTGGCAAGATTGTTATAGGCAACAATCAATTGCTGTTTCTGCAGGGCAAGAGCGGGCTTGAGTACTTGGGCCGCGGCAATGTACGGAGCCTGGCAGTCGCTGATAAAGTTTGAGGCTAAGCTTTGTATTTGCTCTGCTGGCAAACTAAAAACATCCGCCCAAAGTTGGGGCAATGTTTTAATACTGCTGATTGATATAACCCAGTTGGGAGTTTGTGTCTGGGGCAGTTGGGAAGCTTTGACCCCGGCGATGCCAAAAATACTTGCAGTCCAGGCGACGGCGGCCATCATCAATAAAACTTTTAGTTTGGCAAATCCGGCACGCCCCGTACCGAATGGTACTGGGGCTTGCCCTATGCCGAATGGTATTGGGGCTTGCGATCTTCCCCACCTTACCAAGGCCTCTGTTTGGGTGAGTTCTTTTACCTTATTTTGGTGTTTGTGTTTCTGCTCTGCCACATACTCCAAAACCGCCGATTTGGTGGTCAGCCAGCTGTAGCCAACCTTAACGGCTTTAATTTTTCCCCTGCGCACGCGCAAACCCAAATACCCGGCACTGTACGGAGTAAGTCGCGCCGCTTCGGAAATGGATAACAAGTCGCCCGAAGCCAAAAAAGCTCGCTTTTGATCTTCTGACATATATGGTTGTTTTTTATGTTTGTTTCTGTGGACAGTTATTTTGACTGTCCTTTGGATTGTACGGAGGTTGATTTATCAGCCTGATTTTGAGCCGAATAATCAAAATCCGATACTTTTATACTCTTATCTTAGCACAAAAAAATAAGTTTGTCAACGGTTTTAAAAAAATCCCTTTGCTTACAATCTTAAAAACTGCAAATTATAGGCGCCGCAAAAAAATGCCGACCAATGGCCGGCATTTTATTTCCGCGCTAAATTCCGCGTCTTTCCGCGTTGTTCACTCCTGATGGTAGTTCGGTGCTTCTTTCGTAATCGCAACATCGTGGACGTGGGATTCTTTAAGGCCGGCGTTGCTGATTCTAATGAATTGCGCTTTTTTGTGGAGTTCATCTAAATTTTTTGCGCCGCAATAGCCCATCCCGGCGCGCAAACCGCCGACAAGTTGGTTAACCACGCTGGACAGCGGGCCTTTATAAGCCACGCGGCCTTCAATTCCTTCCGGCACCAGTTTTTGCACATTCATTTCATTTTCCTGGCCGTAGCGGTCTTTGCTTCCCTTTTTCATGGCGCCCAAACTGCCCATACCGCGATAGGTTTTAAAGCTCCTGCCCTGGTACAAAATTAATTCTCCGGGGCTTTCATCGGTTCCGGCAAACAAACTTCCTATCATAACGCAATCGGCTCCCGCGGCCAAAGCTTTGGTAACATCGCCGGAAAATTTAATGCCGCCGTCCGCCACCAGCGGGACTTTAGCTTTTTGCGCGACCGCCGCGCATTCCATTATGGCGCTAATTTGCGGCACGCCGCTGCCTGAGACAATGCGCGTAGTGCAAATACTGCCCGGGCCCATCCCCACTTTTACGGCATCGGCTCCAGCCGCGATTAGAGCTTTGGCGCCTTCGGCAGTAGCTACGTTGCCGACCATTAAATCAACCGCGGGAAAAGATTTTTTGATTTTCTTGGCGGCTTCAATTACCCGCTTGGTATGGCCGTGCGCCGTGTCTATAACCAGCAAATCAACCTTGGCTTTTACCAGCGCTTCCGCCCGGTCAAAAAAATCGCCCGTAGCGCCAATAGCCGCGGCCGCGAGCAGTCTGCCCAGACGGTCTTTGGAGGCATTCGGGTATTGGATTGTTTTTTGGATATCTTTTACGGTTATCAGTCCCTTTAAAATATTATTGGCATCCACCACCGGCAATTTTTCCACGCGGTTTTTTTGGAATATCATTTTTGCCTGTTCCAAAGTGGTGCCCACCGGCGCGGTAATGACTTTTTTGGTCATTAAATCTTTCACGAGCAAATGCAGGCGCGATTCGAACCGCAAATCGCGGTGGGTCAGTATCCCCAGCAGTTTATTTTTTCCATCGACAATCGGAAAACCCGAAATTCCGCGCTTGTCCATAATTTGCAGGGCGTGGGCAACGGTGTCGTTCGGCGACAAAGTAATCGGATCCACCACCATCCCGCTTTCAAAACGCTTAACCATAGCGACTTCTTGGGACTGTTCCTCTATCCCCATATTTTTATGGAGCACGGCAAGTCCGCCTTGTTGGGCCAGGGCAATAGCCAGCGCGCTTTCGGTAACCGTGTCCATAGCCGCGCTCATTATGGGAATATTGAGCGTGATATTTTTTGTAAGCGCGGTTTTGGTCTGCGTCTCGTTGGGCACAACCTCGCTGTAGCCGGGCTTAAGCAGAACGTCGTCAAAAGTTAGGGATTGGGTGATGGGTTTCATAGGGAGAATTATTTTGTCCGCAGATTCACTGATTCCACAGATGTCACAGTCTAAGCATTTTACTTCTGTGCCATCAGTACTATCTGTGAATCTGTGGACAATAAAATTTGTATATTAAAAAAGTTTAAACTATTTTTCCCCAACCGTCAAGGCCTGACCACTATATCTTCCCTGCCCGGGCCGGTGCCGACCAGCAAAATCGGCGTTTGAAGATGCTTTTCCAACAGGGACAAAAAATTATTTGCCGCTTTTGGCAATTTGGCGCCGCGGCAAATCCCGTAAATATTTTCTTTCCAGCCGGGCCAGTTTTCAAACACCGGCTTAACTTTTTCCATATCCCAGGGCGGCGGCAATTGGCCTTTGGCCAACAATTTTCCGTTAAGCTTGTAGCCCACAACTACGGGAATGTTTTTAACACCTGACAGCATATCAAAACGGGTCAACGCCAGCCATTTAGGACCGTTTATCCGAATAGCGTAACACAGCCAGGGGATATCTATAAATCCGACGCTTCGGCCGCGTCCGGTGGTCGCTCCCCGCTCATCGCCCAGCACCTGAAAGTATTGCGACAGTTCCGCATTTGATGATTTGCCGCTATTTATCTTTTGCAACATATCGGATAAAAATTTTAGGCGCACATTACCCCCCTCCCCTCCTGAGGGGAGGGCCGGGGAGAGGTTGCCCGATGATGTGTGGCGGTTTTGGTTTGATTTTTTTTGCTCAAACAATTCCGGATTCTCTTTCGCGAACGACATTGCTTTATCTCGTGTCCACATTTCCGAAGGAAACGGACCGGCGCCCACGCGCGTGGGCAAAGTTTTTACCACCATCAAAGTGGCGTCAAAATTTTGCATGGGCAAGCCCGTTCCGACCGAAGCGCCAAAAGCCGCGGAGTTTCCCGAGGAAACAAACGGATAAGTGCCAAAGTGGCTGTCCAGCCCCAAAGCCTGCGCGCCTTCAAACAGCATCCGGCGGTGATTTTGAATTCTCTGATGCAGTACGAAAGATGTATCGGCAATAAAAGGTTTTATTTGTTTGGCATATCCTTGCAATAAATCCGCAACCTCGGAAGGAGATGATGTGTGCCGTAGGGAAGGGTCTAGACCCTTCCCTACCTTAGATAATTCTTTAAAAATAGGCAACAACGCCGCATACAAAGGCTCTAAAGTTTTTACAAATTTATCTTTATCCAAAAAAATATGCCCAACCACCGGCGCTATGCGCAATTTGTACAACCCTTCCAAAGGTCCAATCCCCTTGCCCGTTGTGCCTACTCTGCCTTTGCCGCGCACGTATTCCAGCCACGCTTCCAAAAGTCCGTGCCACGGCGTCCAAAGCGGCGACATTTGGTCCAGCCAAACCGGCGCCAATTTGCTTCCCAATATTTTTTTTGATTGATTAAGCTCTTCCAAAAACAGCCTCAAATCCACAAACTCGCCGCGACCCATTACGCATTCTTTATTTTGCGCCAATCCGCAGGGAATAAGATGGCTCACGAGCTTTTTCCCCTCCGGCGTAAAAACCGTATGCCCGGCATTGGCTCCGCCGGAAAACCTGACGGTCACATCGTAATGTTCCATCACCAAATCTATAATTTTCCCCTTCCCCTCATCCCCCCAATTTCCCCCAACCACGACTAAATTAGGGTAAGGAGCAAGTACTTTTTTTAAATTTTGGCGTATTTTTGGATGATTCGACATATTTTGATTTGACATATTTTATAATTATGCTATACTTTTGTTACAAATGGCTTCGGCCTCGTTCCCGCAGAAATGCGGGACAGCAAATTTTAAAAAAGCAGTCACGAACCGCAAAGGCTCATGATTGCTTTTTTAATTTCGTTATAATTTCCGGCACTGACCGTGTCAACTTTATCTAATAATCGCTTAGCATCTATGAGACGAATTTGGGAAATTATCGCCGCGCGCTCCAAGCCGTCCGGCAAATCCACGGGGGCATAAAACCTATTAGCCTTAACTTTAGTAGACAACGGCAAAGCCCAAAAAATTTGGTTATTAAATTTTTTAAAAACCAATACCGGCCGGGCAAACTTTTTACCTTTACCGTCCTGCTCAAAGCCAACATTTGTTCCCAAGGCACACCACCAAATTTCCCGTTCATGGAAAAACGGAGCATTACCCCGTTCATTTAAGGCTTTCTTCCGTTTGTTCCAGTTATCAAAATCCTTTTGCATCACTTTAAACTTTCTACATTAAGAGATCCCTCGGTTGCTACTGCCGGATGACGCCACTATAATTATTCAATTAATGTGGCATCACTTTCTACTCTTTCAATATACCACACCCACAAAAAAACCGCCAAGCGATTGCTTGGTGGTTTTTAAAAAATAAAACCATCAACCTTTATCATCTTCTTCCTTTAACTGGCCAAACTCATCTAATTTTGGAGTCTTGTGAACTTCTTGCGAAGCGCCAGTTATTTGATAAGCATCGACTGGCTCAGAATTTTCCAATTGCTTGGCCATCTCATCATCTGTCATAGGAGGTTTAACAGCTTCCTGCCTGCCTCTGACATCACTTAGATTTCCAATTATTTCTCCCATATATTGTTATGTTAATTGTCAATTATTAATCGTTAATTGTTCTACCATCACCCCGCCCACAAGAGTAGCGCGGCGAAAATTACCACAAAACTGCTGTTTGCTATAAGAGATAAATGCTGGATGTGGCGTTTGCAGGCTATCGCCAAAACCAGGCTGGATAATAAGCCCGCGATAAAGAAAAGATAAAATCGGGTTTCAAAAGTATTGGGGTTAAAAGTCTGCCCCATAAAAGTTACATAGGTTACCGCTGTGCTTCCCGACAAATTATAGTTGGTTTGCGTGTTCAAAGAAAAATCCGCGAGCTGTAGCTGATTGGTCTGCCCCTGCATTCCGGTGGCCTCCAGTCTAACCGTGGAATTAGTTAACGCCAAATCGGAGGCGGACGCCTCTCCACTCCAGGTGGTCGCGTCTTTAGGTAAGAGCATAATCGCCTGCTGGCCAAAAAGGGCCAAAACTTTTACCGCTGGTCCGCTGACTGTAGCATTAATTTGAACATTGTTGCCCACGAGCTGGACATTTCCGTCCGTTATAGCCAAAGGCGGAGGCGGCTGGACCTGAGTGCCGGACAATGCCTGGGCCGGAGCCTGATTATTTGCCGCTGGCTCGGCCGCGTTCGCGCTTGTGCCTTTAACCTGGGAGTTTGGCTGGGTTTGCGCCGAGGCAGGTGTAGGCGCGGGAACGGAAGCGGGCGTTACCTGGGTAGGTGTATTAGAGAGAGTTATCTGCTGGGCGGCAGGCAAGCCAAATTCCTGGACGACAAATATCGCGTTATGACCCTGGTAAGTTCCCTGGGAAACGCCAATGCCAATGTCCTGAAAATTCTTATTTAAAATATTAGCCTTGTGGTCAGGGCTGTTCATCCAAGCGGTCTCCACGTCTTCGGCTTCGGTAAAATTCACGGCCAAATTCTCCCCGGCCATTAAATAGCTGTAGCCCGCGGCCGTAATAAAATCCCAGGGCGTGCGCCCGTCCGGGCTATTGTGGGCAAAATAGCCTTTGGCCAGCATATCGTCGGCTTTAGCCTGGGCGGCCTTATCCAAAATCTGGTTTTCGTTCAAAGCAGGCACGCCAAACTGCTGGCGCGACTCATTGGTAAGAGTGATGATATTTTGCACGGTTATCGCCGAAGAAAAAGCCGGAGCTATGGGGCCAAAGGACAGCAGGGCCAAAGTAAAAATCCTCACGACAACCAAAAGTCCCGACATTAAAGCCAGGCTTCTGTGGCCTAATACATGCGGGTGATAATTATTCCGCGCGTGCGGAATAAAATGATCCTTAATATGGCAACCAAAATCAGCCACGGGAGAAAAAGCTCTCTTAAGGCTTGGTACTGGCAGGCCGATAGCGTTAAAGACGTATTCCATGGAGTCGTCCGCTGATACGTCGCCGATTACTACGCCGATATAACGCTGAAAATAAAAATCAGCGTCCTTTCAACGTTTTAATCATGATTCATACCTTGCGGTTGTTTTTTGTTTTTATTTCCTAAAAGTTGAATTGTCCAATTATTTTGACCGGAAAATTCAATTTATCTAAATATATTATAGCACATCGGCCGAAAAAAATCAAGCCAAATTAAAACCACTCCCAAAGGTCGGGAACGGCTTTAAATGATTGTAAAAACTAATGGTGGGCGGCCGGAGCTTTGTGGTGTGCCACCACAATCACCGATCCGGGGTTATCGGCTCCGGAACCGCTTAGGGTAATATAACTGACCAAAGAGATGCCGGTTACCACCAAAAAAACAATGGTCCAAATAAACCATCTGGATTCATATTTATTTGACGGCGGTTGACTGTTGGGGATTGGCATAATATTTTTTATAGAACTACTTTAATGATTATTGAAATAAAATAAAAAACCCTTATTTATTCACTAAACCGGTCACTTCTTTTTTAGCCGAGCTGATGGCAAAAATCGCAAAAAATAAGCTCACTATCCAAAGCACCACTATAGGCAACAAAACCACCGCGCCTCTTGGATAGAAAAAAAGAAAGGCATAGCTGACAACCCCCAGGGAATATAACTCAATTAAAAAAACCACCACCAGAGCTTTAATAAGCTTGCCGACTATGGATTCGGCAAACAGCTTGTGCACTCTGTAGCCTTCTACTATCAAATAAATACTGCCTATGGCCAAAACCGCCAGCGCCAGCCATAAGTAAGTAGTTAAATCTGAAAAGTTCATATGCTAATTTTTTGATTTTTATGTCCCTTAGATTTTTACTTCCTAAAATAGTATAGCATAAATTGAACAAATTGACAAAATTGAACATAATTAAGTAAAATTATGGGCCCAATAATAATTTTGTCATTTTTGTCAATTCCCTCTATGTTCGATATTTATATCCAAAATAAACAATAAAATGCTTAACAAATCAGTGGTCAGGCAATACTGGCAGACTTTTTTAATGACAAAAAATTGCAGGGATAAAAATACCAGGGCGGCCAGAGTTCCCAAACCCAGAAGGCCGGTCAGGATTTTTTTCCACAGCAGATAGCTGTTGGCCAAAAGAGCGGATATAATTACCGCCGTAAAATAGGCCACACCCCACACCCCGAGCGGCAGGCCAAGCATTACCGAATATTTGCTGTTTAACACGGCCTCACAGCCGTGGGTAATATCGCAGGGGACGGCGTAGCCCAAATAGTGGGCAAAAGACAAATACAGGCTTATGCCAAAACCCAGGACGGCCAAAATTACAATAATGTCATGTTTGTGCTTTCTGTACATAGGGTTAGTATATCGGAAAATCGAAAAAATCGGAAGTCGGAGTGTCGGACGCGCAAGCAATCCGATTTATCCGATATTCCGACGTTCCGATTTATCCGCAAACAAAAAAACTCCCCCCGATTATGGGAGGAGCTTAAAATCATAAATACAGATTTTACCGGGGCTTAATAGCGGTCATTTCTGCCGCCGCCATAGCCTCCGCCGTTGTTACCGCCGCCATAGCCGCCGCGTCCGCCGCGGTCGCCAAAGCTTCTTTTAGGTCTGTCTTCAAGTGGTCTGGCTTCTTTGACCACCAAAGTCCGGCCGTTGTAGTCGGAGTTATTTAATGCAGCTGTCGCGGCATCAGCTTCGGCGTCGTTTTCAAATTCGACAAAACCAAAACCTCTGCTCCGGCCAGTCATCTTGTCGGTAATCACGGTCGCGCTGGCGACTGTGCCGTGCTGGCTGAATAATTGCTGCAGGTCGTCGGAAGTGGTAGCCCAGGGGATACCGCCGACAAAAAGTTTCTTAGCCATTTGTTTATTCGGAATCTTTTTGAAAAAAAGATTCCAGGCTTTCTATTGAAGAGCTCACCTTACACTCTTGCTGACTATTTAATAAAAACTTTAAATGCTACTCTTGAGCGCTCTTTAAAAGAAAGCCTACGATTCACACTTAAACTTAAGATGATATTGCTATTATACACTAAAGCCGGAAAAATAGCAAACAGCATTTAATTTTACCGCATTCCCCCATTTGGGCTAATTTCCGACGGCATTAGGGCCGTACGCGAATCTTACCGCTATATAGATCAAAAATGTAAGGGTAGTAATAAAAAAGCTTACCGGGTATGGCAAATAGAAGGAAATAAATAAACTGATCCATGTAGCCAGCAAAGATATGGTTACTGCGATGGTAATTCCCCAAACCGGGCGCCTGGCTATTAACTGCGCGGCGGCGGCCGGGGTTACCATCAAAGCGAATATTAATAATACTCCGACAACCTGAACCGCTATGGAAGTGGCGACGGCGACAAGCATCATAAACACCGCGCCAATCCAAAAGATTGATATGCCTTTGGCCTCGGCCACGTCTTCGTCCAGAGAAGTAAATAAAAGCGGCCGATAAATTACAGCTACCGCGATGATGAGTACTATTCCAAAAATAGCGGTCACCAGCACGTCGCTATTGCTGATGCCCAATATCTCCCCAAACAACAGCGAGTAAGCTTCCGTGGCGTACCCGGAATAAAGGCTGATAAACAATACGCCAATGCCAAGCATAAAAGCCAGCACGGTGCCGATTTGGACGTCGCGCGTAGCCGCCTTCCGGCCGAGTGTCGCTATTGCAAAACCGCCTCCGCAGGTAAAAACCAAAAGTCCCAAAAGCGGATTAATGCCAAAAAGAACGGCGCCGGCCGCGCCCGCAAACCCAATATGGGACAGCGCGTGCGCCGCGAACGACGAACGCCGTAAAACTATAAAGTATCCGATTATCCCGGCCACAACGGCGACTATGGTTCCGGCTTCAAAAGCGTGGCGCATAAAATCATACTGCCACATTACCGCCAGATCGCTGATAATATTAAAACTAAAGTTTAGGCTATTCATGATGGTGAGCCGGTTCTTCCGTGCCGATTATGGCAATCCTGCCGTAGGAATCTTTTAATACTTCAACCGGGATTCCGTAAAGCTTGGTTAATTGCGCCGAAGTTAAAACGTCCGCCGGTTTTCCGCCGGTCACGCGGCCATTGGCCACGTATAAAACCTGGTCAAGCACCGGAAGAAGCGGATTAATATTGTGGGCGATTAACAAAACCGTAACGCCGCTTACGCGGACAACTTTATTTATAAGTTGGACAAAATCGGATTCCCTGCGTATATCCAAATTAGCTAAAGGCTCGTCCAGCAATAATAAATCGGGCTCTCCGATTAGCGCCTCGGCCAAAAAGACCCTCTGAAGCTCGCCGCCCGACAGCGAGCCAAGCCGACGATGCGCCAAATCCTCCGCCCCTACAATTTTCAGGGCGGACAAAGCTCTGACGATTGTATTTTTTTCCATGCTGATGCCGAAACGGTTTCCGTAAAGCCCCAAACGCACAATTTCCAAAGCTTCAATGCCGGTCTCCTGGTCTATGGGATGCCTTTGGGGAATGTACCCGATGCGGGGGTTGCCGCGGGTCGGGCTTTTGCCAAATACGGACAAAAACCCTTTTTGCGGCTGTGCCAAACCGAGCAAAAGCCGAAACAGCGTTGTCTTGCCGGCCCCGTTGGGGCCAAGCACCGCGACAAACTCGCCTTTTTTTATGGAAAATCCGGCATCGCGCCAAATTGTTTTATTGAAATAGCCGGCCGATAAATTTTCGGCGGCTATAATGATATCGTCTTGGTTGTCGTTATTGCCCATTGGCATTATATGTTAAGAGTTTTACGGTTAGGCCGTGCGGGCGGTAAAATTTTTTTGCCCCGCGCCTTGCCCTAGATAAATTTAACCACTATAACTATTCTCCGAAGGCAAGGCGATAAGGCAAAAAAATTTTATCCGGCCGCACGGCCTTTATGTACCGGAGTTATTGCCCCAGCGCCCGCGCGTTGAGCGCGTTTTGAAGGTCTATTATTTCGGCGTTCATCCATTCCTGGAAGCTCGCGTCCGGCGGCTGGATGGTCTCGGTAACGCCAATGACCGGAATCCCCTCATTGGCGGCCAGGGCTTTCATGCTCTGGGTAAGCGGCGTTACCGTTTGTTCATTATACACCAAAACTTTTACTTTGCCGCTTTTAAGCTGATTTTCAAATTCCACGACGCTTGAAGCGGGCGGATCGTTGCCTTCGGCTACGGCATCTATAAACGCGGGCGGCGAAACAAGGTTTAATCCCGCGGCGTCGGATAAGTAAGCAAAAATAGATTCGGTGGACGCGACCTCTGTGCCGCCATACTGCTGTTTTATCGCGGCGATGCGGTTTTGATATTCGGCCAGGTTTGACCGGAGTTGTTTATATTGAGACTGATAATAACCAGTATCCGCCGGATCAATCGCAATAAGATCCTGTTTCATCTTGGCAATGACGGTATTCACATAATCGGGACTGTACCACATATGCGGGTTGTCCCCGTCTTTTTTGCCAAGCAGGATAGCGACGTTCAAAACTTTTTGATTGGGGTTGTTTCCCGCGCTAAGCAGTTTGTCCATCCAGCTGTCATATCCGGCGCCGTTTTCTATTATATAATCCGCGCCGGAAACAGCGCGGGCGCTTTGGGCGTTGCTTTCGTATTCATGCGGGTCGGCGTTGGGATCGGAAACAATGCTTAAAACCCGCACGTGCGAACCGCCGATTTGGGAAACCAAGCTTCCCCAAAAATTCTCCGCGGCAACCACTTGCAGCACTTTTTTGGATTCGGTGATACTCGCCGTTTGTTTTTTGTTGCTTTTATTGCTTTGCAATAAGAGCAAACTAATCCCCACTATCACGGCAAGAACTGCTAACATTACAATCCAAATTCTTTTATTCATAATGCTATAAATTAAAAGTCGTCAATCTACTAATATATTAATGCAAATCATTTGCATTTGTCAAGCGGCGTTATTTGTGATAGTATGCCACCATGGATACGCCCTGCAAGGAACACACAATCCAATCCGCACGCCAATTAAAAACCGGCGGACTGAAAATCACGTCCGCGCGGCTGATGTTGCTTGATATTTTAAAACACGCCAAAAAGCCGCTGAGCGTAAAAGAGCTCACTAAAAATCTGGGCGGCGTGGATTTGGTGACTTTGTATCGGAATATTGAGGCCCTGGAAAATTTAGAACTAGTTAAAAAAATCAACTTAAAAGACCGCCAAGCCTATTACGAACTGGCCGATGACGGGCGCCATCACCACCATCTTATTTGCACAAACTGCGGAAAGCTGGAAGACATAGAGATACCCGAAATAAAATTGAGCAAAACCTTTTTAAAAAACCGCGGTTTTTCCAAAGTAACCGAACACTCTTTAGAATTCTTCGGCCTGTGCTCCAAATGCGATCAATAATTTGGTTTACTATAAAAAATCCTCCCGTGCAATATGGGGAGGATTTTTTAAATTACATTTCTTTCGGCGGATTTTCGGTGAGCTTGACATCCAGGGAAAGCTCTTCCACAACCCGCGGCTTCATTGCACGATTGGTAAAGAATAGCATGCAAATAAAAGTCAAAACCAAAGCGATTATGCCGGCAATTCCGGACATAAGTTCCGTTTTACCTTCACGGATTTCAATTTCTTTTAAAGACCGGCCAACCACCAGGAATCCCGAACTGGTTCCGGAAAAAGGAGCAACGACAACCGCCTCGCGCACACCGGGAGCGGGTTGCCAGGTTTGGCGCCACTGTCCGTGGGCTCTTACGGAATCAAACACCGAAGTAGGGAAAGAAGGATTCTTGCCGTCCAGCAAGGCGGAGGAACCTATTAAGGTGCTGGTGGAGCTATAAATCATTACAAACGGAGAAAGCGTACTGGCCAGCTCCGTGGTGCCCTGGGCCGGAACTATTTGGTTAACCGGCTGTCCCTGGGCAATAGCGGTAGCCAGGTCCTCGGCGATTTGGATTTGCGGGTCATTGGCGCTTTGCCGATAATTTTGCTGGACTACGGCGTAGGCCAATCCGGAAAAAATCACTATGGTTATGGCCAAAGGCAGCCAGGCCACAAACGTCGCACTTAAAACTTTTTTTGTCATTTTGGTTATATTAATGCTTATTAATTAAGTATACACGAAATATTAAATTAGACAATCAGCCTGTTAAAATCCAATGGAATAGTTTTACCTATCGCGTAACCGATTAACGCGCCGGCCACGACGTCCGACAGCCAATGGATATTTACCGAAACTCCCAAGCCAATGGCCAGGGCAAAAATCCACGCTCCGATTTTTACAGTTTTGTTATTGGGATAAAGCCCAATTAGTGTTAAAGCCAGGGCAAAAGCCACAGTAGTGTGACTGCTCGGCCAGCCGTTAAATGCTCCGCCGCGGTAAAATCCAAACCTAAACCCATTGCTGTTGTTTATTGATTTTACAAAAAATTCCGGCGGCATTCGTCCTGTAAAAATTTTAATGAACGATGATACAGCCCATCCCAAAATTGCCGCCTGACCCAAAGCCAGACCGGTGATTTGTTTAGCAATATCTTTTTTTCTGCGGCCGGAAATATACAGCCACAGCGGAACTATTATCGGCAAAAACTGTCCGGCGATTACGGAAATAAACCCGGTATAAAAAATCCAGATGTGCGCATGCGAAAAACTATACCATGCCCAATCCATTCCGCTTTTTACGATAAAATAAGTTAAAACTCCGGCCGCCAAATAATTCAGCCCATAATTATATTTTACAGAATTTGCAATTTGCACAAATATTTTGTAAAAAACTTTGAGGATAGAAATTCGTGTTTCCATAAAATATTTTTAATTTGATTAATTATAACCTTTTAAATTAATCTTGGAAACACTCTTGTCATCTTAATTATAAATGTAAGAAGCGCCCGCGACCTGCCTTTGGTTAAGGAGGTGCTTGCGCTTCTTTTTGTTTTGGCTTAGATCGTTGCAACATGAGCTGCCTCGCTACTCACCCGGAAGGATGAGCATCGTGGAAGCCCGCCGGCCGAGCATTTCGAGGTAGTCATTGCCCGGGATAATTCGGAGAAGTTCGACCCACGGACGGACGTTGGCCGACATTCGCCGGAGCACGAAACGCTCCGACTCATGATGGCCGTGCCAGTTGGACGCATGCCGGTAAAGCACACCGGCCCACTTTTGCAGGTCAATCGGCGTTTCCTGCCGACGACGGCTGTTACGCCGATCCCGCAGTCCGCCCCGGGTAACCACTCCCTCAATCACCAAAAGCTGATTAGCCGCCGCCTCCGCCAACTGTAATAGCCGACGGTTATCGGTGTGTTCGGTGGCTTCCACCAAATCCATAACACCACCACGATACCAAGGTGAGCCGAACCTTGGTTGCTGGCTGAACACGACGGTTTCAGTCATTCTCTCGGCCATATAGTCGATTTCCATCGGCAGAATCCTGCCGTCGACTACAAGAGCCAAGTCGCGGAGCGTCCGGAGGAAAAACTGCCGGGCAAAATTACGATCATACCCTGCTGTGTATTTCATTCCTAACCTCCTTAACTGCAAAACTGTATTGCTATCATTATACGTAACAAAAATAATAATGCAACAAAAAATCGCCGGTTAGGCGATTTTTGAAATTTCTTAACCTTTAACGGCTAAATAGTGATTAGAAATCCGTAATTAAACCTAAATAAATAGGCTTAAATATGGGCACAACACCTTGTCTGCGTCAAAGTTGATTCAAGAAGCGCTAATTTTCGAAAAAATTAACGACGACCTATGGAATGTACACCAACAGTTCTCTTCGAAAAAAGAACAGGGTGCATATTTTCTTCCTTAGAAAGGAGGTGATCCATCGACAGCTTCCGCTACCGATGCCTTGTTACGACTTAGCCCCAGTTATGAGCTTCGGCTTAGGCCTGCTTGCGCAGAACTTTAGCCGCTTCCCACTTCCATGGCTTGACGGGCGGTGTGTACAAAACCTGAGAACGTATTCACCGTAACGAGGCTGATTTACGGTTACTAGCGATTCCGGCTTCACGAGGGCGAGTTGCAGCCCTCGATCCGAACTGGGGGGAGTATTGATAGGATTTGCTCCGGATTGCTCCTTGGCGTCCCTTTGTTCTCCCCATTGTAGCACGTGTGTCGCCCAAGTCGTAAGAGCCACGCTGATTTGACGTCATCCCCACCTTCCTCCCGCTTAAACGCGGGCAGTTCTGTGAGACACTTGTAACTCACCGTAGGGGTTGCGCTCGTTTTCACACTTAAGTGAACACCTCACGGCACGAGCTGACGAC
>CAZQFQ010000006.1:0-42357 GCA_964592725.1 uncultured Candidatus Saccharibacteria bacterium
CTTTGTTAAAGGAATGAAGCCTTAAATTGGTTGCACTTCAGTTGCGAATGGAGGAAAGCTACTAATATTGCTATATTTATAGGGTATTTACGATACACAATCTTTATGGCTGACTCGTCAAAAACCTTATACCTCTGGGACCTGGCCGACACTCTTTTCCCGGAAGTCTGGGATAAAAGAAAATCGGGTTTTGAAACATACGACGACTATGTCAAGTCGCTCGGTTTTGACCTGAAAACTGTCAGCCCGCGCGATTATGAATGGGCTTACGAGATTCCTTTTAAAACCAGCTTACTAAAATTAAACCTGGCCGAAGGCTTTAAGGAAACACTTTCGTGGACAAAAAATAACGTTGCGTTCACCACCGGAAACAAAGAACAGCTTGATTGGCGGCAAGTCCAACTAGGGAAAAAATATAACATAGATATTAAACGATATCTTTGGGAAGTTCGCAGTACATTTGACTTTGGCAATACCAACCAAAAAACCAAAAAAATGCTGGCCGACATTTTAAAACAAAAATTCGCGGAAGGTTACAAAACCGTAGTTTACACGGACGATAATAAAACCAATTGCGATTTTTTTATCAGCGCCGTCAAGCTCGCGGCCAAGGAAGGGGCTAATTTTAATTATCGCCTGTATAACATCAGGCACGGCTTGCCGACTTTAACAAAAATCTCAAAAAATTACTTTAAAATCGGAAATTTGCTACAGCTATTAAAGCAAGAAAAAATTATCAATCATCACCGCCGGCGTCATCCTGACCCTAAGTGAGTGCACCCGAACGAAGGGGAAGGATCTCAAATCAGAAGACAAAGGGATTCTTCAGCCTCCACCTTCGCTGAAGCTCCGGCGGACAAGTCGGATGCACTCGGCTTCAGAATGACGCCGGAAATAAAAGAAAATTATTTGCCAAAAGCCTGTGATTGTGCCAGAATAAAATCATAAAAATTGGAAAATCCCTTATGAAAAAGGCCGATAATTTAATGCAAAAATACCGGCAACGATTGGCCGGAAAAGAATGGTACCACCAGCGGTTTGACGGCAGTCCGACGTTTATTTTTGCCATTGCCGAAGCCGAGGTAAAAAAAGAAAAACGCAAACCCAAAGGCACCGAAGCCGACATCCGCGTCTGTTTCTTTGAAAATGGCAAAGCCGACTGGTATTTGGAAATGGGCGATGTTAAAAGAGGGACGCAAAAAATTATCAGTCTTGCAAAAGACGACCCCGATATTTCCAAAAAACTTTTGCGGGGCTGGCGCAAAGACGAACAAATTTTTGAAAAATTTTTTTATAAAGATTTTCCCCGCATCAATCTAAAAAAACTGACCGACCGCCAACTGGCGGATCTGTGGCATAAATCTTATTACCTTTTTAGCCACCGCGCGACTTCTTCGGCGATTATTGATCATTTTGCCCTTGGCTCCGACCAACTGATAAGCGACATGCTTCGCCGCGAGGTTTTTTCCAACCGACAGGCAAAAACTTACAAAGAATCGGATTTTACGGAAATATTTTCCATTGCCACAGCGCCGGTGCACCAATCATTTATAAATCAAGCCGAGATTGAATTGCTTAAAATCATCTTGGGCAAATCAAAAGAAACTTTACAGGAATACCAAAAACGCTGGTACTGGAGCAAAAATAATTATGTTACCTCGCAAATTCTGGACATCGATCATTTTAAAAAAGAAATTAATACCTGGCGGAAAAGCGGCAAGAATCTGGCGCTGGAACTTAGGAGGATCGAGCAAACCCCGCGCCAAAACAAATTAAAAAAACAAGCCTTACTCAAAAAAATCAAGCTCTCTCCCCTGCTCCGGACTCTTTTAAAAATTTCCGAAGATTTTACCTGGTGGCAGGACGAACGCAAGCGCGCCACGTATTTTAATATAGACATCGGCTGTAAAATTTTAAGCGAAGTCGCCGCGCGCGCCGGCTATACTTTAGATGAGTTAAAATACGCTTATCCGGCGGAAATTAAAGACGCGCTTTTTTTGCACGACCCTTCGCCTAAAAAATTGCGGGAAAGAAAGAAAAATTCCGCTTTGATCGCAGTTGAAAATGCGTTCCAGGTGCTAACCGGCAAAGATGTCCAAAAATTAAAAGAGATTGTTCTGGGAAAAAATTCTTATGATCAAATAAAAGACTTCCGCGGGCTTTCAGCTTCCACCGGAAAAGTTATCGGCCCGGTTAAAATTGTTAAGTCGGCCACGGAAATCGGCAAAGTTAAAGACGGAGATATATTGGTGGCAGTAATGACAAGGCCGGACTATGTTGCCGGGATGAAAAAAGCCGCGGCTATTGTCACCAACGAAGGCGGAATAACTTCCCACGCCGCGATTGTATCGCGCGAACTCGGAATACCCTGCATAATCGGCACTAAGATCGCAACAGAAGTTTTAAAAGATGGCGATCTTGTGGAAGTTAACGCCAACCACGGCGTGGTAAAAATAATTAAACGATAAACAACCGTGCGTCATCTGTGTCATCCCGGCCGAATGCATCTGAGAGCCGGGATCCAGAGCAAAGAATATCACAAAACTGGATTCCGGATATTTTTGACCGCCGATAGTCACTCGTTCCGGTCAAAAATTCCGGAATGACACCGTTTATAAGCTTTGTTTTATAAAACACCCAACATATCTCTTACAGTAAACCCCACCATGAACCAAGGCAAAGCAAAAATCCTAAAAAAGATTCAAGCCTCCGACTGGGACATCCAAAATTTTAGCGGACTGCCGCTGTATTTAATCTGCGCCGCCGGACCCACGGGGTGGATGCTAAAAAAAGCCGTCGGCGTAAATTATCGCCATTTCTTTTTCCAATTTCAGGGCGGTCGCGCGGAAATGTTTTACGACAAAGCCGATTTAAAACGCGTGGGCAATGCATATTACAAAAAAATTAAAAATTTAAAACAGCTGGCAAAACTAAAACGCCTTTACAATCTGACTTTTAAAAAAACCGCCGCTGGCGTTTCCAAACACGCTTCTCTCCAAAAACTTTCCGATAAAGAGTTGGCCGTCCTGGCCCGACAAATCCGCGACACCCAAATTTTTTCCGTCGGCTCCGGCCATGTGCTGGAAGGGGTTTCGTACATCAGCGAGGTCAAACTAAAACAAACGCTAACGGACAAACGACAATTTTCCCACGAAAATATACAGTTACTTAGCTCTCCCGTCAGCCCGTCATTTTTGCTGACAGCCCAAAATCTGCTCTGGAAAATTAAACATCTCAAAGGGCAAGCCCAAAAACTTGCGATGGAAAATTTTATCAAAAAATATTCTTGGATAGAAAACACTTATACTCAGGGAAAACTCATCGGCAAGCGAGAAATTTTTCGCAAGGCCAAAGCCCAAAAACGGCCGGCCGGCTTAAACTCGTTTGCCGCCATAAAAAAACAAAAGGCGGCTTTGATAAAAAAATTAAAGTTTAATAAAAATGATCTCTTTGTAGTTGAAACCGTGGAATTTTGCGCCCGCTGGCAGGACGAACGCAAAGAAAACATTTTGCGAAATATCGGGAAGTTTGAACCCGTTATTTGCGAATTGGCCAAACGTTTAAACTTAAAACCCGAACAGCTAAAATTTATCCTTCCGGAAGAGCTGAACGAAAAATGTTTATTTGACCCAAAATTTTTGGCCGTCTTAAAAAAACGCCGGCCTTCCTGTTCCTATTACACCACGCCCCGACAAACCCTGATTTTCGACAGTAAAGATTTCACTCTTTTTAAAAAAGGCCTGGAAAAACAAAGCGCATCGGGAATCCGGGAACTGCGCGGAACCGTGGCCAACAGCGGATTGGCTTCCGGCATAGTAAAAATTTGCCACAACTCAAAAGACATAAGATCTTTTAAAAAAGGCCAAATCCTTGTCGCCCCCATGACCCGCCCGGAATACCTCCCCGCCATGCAAAAAGCCACAGCCATAGTTACCGACGAAGGCGGCATAACCTCCCACGCGGCGATAATCTCCCGCGAACTTAACATCCCCTGCGTCATCGGCACCAAATTTGCCACTAAAATTTTTAAAGACGGCGACATGGTTGAAGTTAACGCCGACCGCGGGTGGGCGAGGAAAATAAAATAATGCGATGGCATCCAAGAACAAACTTATCTCCATATTCCAAAACAACCGCTGGATGACGCAAAAATTTAACGGCGCGCCGATTTACCAGCTAGGAACCGGCGGGAGCAGTATTTTTGGTATGAGCGATAAATTGTCCAATAAATTTGTTGGCACAAACTACCGCCATTTTATCATTTACGCCAAATTCCCGGAGCTTACATTTTTATACGACGAAAACGACATTGAGCGGGTTGGGAAAGGGTATTTTAAAACAATCAAAAGCGAAAAAATTTTGTCGGACTGGATTTCACTGCACAGCAAACTTTATCGACAGCGTTTGGCCAAGACAGGGACAGTTAAGCCGGAAAAATTAAAAAAATTAAATCTTCGCCGATTAGCTTCGCTGGCCCAAAAACTAATCAAGGAATTAGACGTTTCCACTAGCTTTTCCCATACCATCGAAGGCATTGCCGCGGTTACTGAACAAATGCTAAAAAATATCCTGGAAACCAGGTTACAATACACGCCGGAAAATTTGCAATTACTTTCGGCTCCGCTTCAACCTTCTTACCTGGCTCAATCCCGGATGCTTTTAAAGGAAATCTCATCGTCGGACGGTTCCAAAAGAGAGCGGCTGGCGGAAAAATTTTTAAAAGATTTTGCCTGGATAAAAAGCACATACGCGCAAGGCCAAAATTTGAATAAAAAAGAAGTTTTAAAATTGTCCAAAAAACCCGCCAAAACTGTTAAAGCGATGGATTACCGACAAATCGCACGTAATAAAAACCGCCTGATAAAAAACCTAAAACTCAAACCGGCTGAACTGTTTGTCGTTAAAACCATAGAACTGGTAAGTTTGTGGCAGGATAACCGCAAAAAAAATATTTTGCGGACTGTGAGCCGGCTGGAATTGGTGCTCTCGGAAATTGCCAAAAGACTAAACATTAAAGCTGGCGCTCTTAAATTCCTCTGCCCGCAGGAAATAAATTTTTTGAATTTACAAAGCGGTAATTTTCTGTCTCAACTGGCGAAACGTTTTCCCGAAGCTGTTTATTATCTTGACGGCAAATCTACCCATATCTTCACGCGCGATGAAGCCCGGTTGATTGCCAAACGACTGCTTAGCAAAAAACCGTCCGCCGCAACCCAACTTAAAGGTATGGTTGCCAACAAAGGCACGGCCAAAGGCAAAGTCCGAATTGTCTTTACAGTTAATGATCTTGCAAAAGTAAAAAAAGGAGAAATTCTTGTTGCCTCAATGACCCGCCCGGAATTCCTGCCCGCGATGCAAAAGGCCGCGGCCTTTGTTACCGACGAAGGCGGCATAACCAGCCATGCCGCGATAGTATCCCGAGAAATGGACAAACCCTGCGTCATCGGCACCAAATTTGCCACTGAAATTTTTAAAGACGGCGATGTGGCGGAAGTTGACGCCAATCATGGTGTGGTAAAAAAAATTAATTAATCCATCAATGGAAAAAGAACCAACACATCTATCAGAAGAGCAGGTTGACAGAAAAGAAAAACGCGGACGCAATGTGACCATTCACGCGCGGTTTGTTCGACATGGGGAAAAAGCCACTTCTACACAATCGGCCGAAACAAGCTTGTCACCCCAAGGAGAAAGGCAAGCCATCGCGCTTGGCGAGAACCTGCCGCCCGCGCAAATCATCAAAGGATATTCCAGCCGCACGGACCGTACCCGCGACACCAGCCGGTTGGCGGCAAAACATTCCCACACTCCAAAAAAATACATGGTTCATTATAAACAAAAAATCGAGGGAAAATGGGTGAAAAAAACCATTGAAGAACCCCGCTATCGTGATCAGCTGGCTTTCCACTACGACTCCCAAGGAGCTTTTGCCCAAGAAGCAATGCGGCTCAAAGCAGAAAGCCTGGGGCATGATTGGAAAAATCTGCCGCCGCAAGAAATTCAAAAAAGATTATTGGAAGCGGAGGAAAAACAAGTCGCTTTATATTTGAGCTACGGCGACAAGCGCCCGGATCCCAACACTTATTCTCCCGTGGAATCGGCCGCTTTAATTGCCGACACTTTTAATACTTATCTAGAAATGGCGGATCGTCTTGATTCCGGTTCAGAAGTTGATCTTATAAACGCGAGCCATGATTTTCCGCTTGATGCTTTTTTAAAAGAAGTTTTGGTTAGAAAAGAAGGTGAAAAAATAATCCACGGCTTTAAAGATATGGGGGAAATCGGCGGCGCACTGGATTTTACGGAAGGATTTGAAGTGCGGATACAAACCGACAATCTGGGACAAAAATCGGCTGCTCTAATTCTGCGCGGCAAAGAATATAAAATTGACCAAACCAGGCTGGAACAATTGGTTAAAATAGCCAGGGATCTAAAGCAAGCCAAGCTGTCATAAAAAATATGCGTATTAATGATATTCTAAAAAAACTCCCTCCGGATTTTATACAGGACGCGGTGCGGGATGTGAGCTTGCCGACTTCCGCTGTTTTTGTTGATGTCCACGCCAAGGAAATCCCAAAGCGGTTTGGCGCGCCGTTTCGCGCGCTGTTTATGTATCAGTACAAAAATCAGGCCGGAATATTCCGCTCTTCCGCCGATATGGAAAATTTTTCCAAAAAATCAGCGGTAAAATTCCTGCGCGACAAAAAATTTACCGGCGATGTTATTAAAAAAATTGTTAAATATACCAAATGGATGTCCGATTTTATACGAAACAACCCCAAGGCCGCGGATTTAATCAAGAGCCATAAAATATTTTTTGCCCAATACCGAGAATTTTTTACTTACCATCAGATTATACAATGGGGCGGGGATTATTTGGCAAAAATGGAAGTTTCGGGCAAAGACCGGCAAAAACGAAAACAGGTCTCCCGCGCTTTGCAAAAAGCTTATCAGTTCAACGAAATGGTCGTGCCTTTAATTGAAAAATATTTTCGCAAACTAAAAATCCAACACCTGTTACCGGAAGAAATTAATGCTAATCTCATCGGAAATATTAAAGCCAAACCTAAAGGACGTAACGTTTTGATTCTTAAAAATCGGCGAGTGGTTCTAACCGCGCGGGAAGCTAAGGTTCTTAAAGAAGGTGTCGACAGAAAAATACAATCTTCATTAAAAAAGACCGATGAGTTGCACGGTTTAAAAGTTTCTTCGGGAACTTTTATCGGCAAAGTCCGGGTAATTAAAGAATTGGCTAAACTCGGAACGGTAAAACCCGGCGAAATTCTTGTTACTACAATGACCAGGCCGCAGTACAATCCCGTCCTAAAAAAAATCGGCGCCTTAGTTACCGACGAAGGCGGCATGGTTTCCCACGCGGCGATATTATCCCGAGAATATAAAATCCCCTGCGTTACCGGCACTAAAATCGCGACCAAAATTTTCAAGGATGGCGACATAGTAGAAGTAAACGCTAATCACGGCTGGGTAAAAAAACTAAACGGCTGATTAATTTCCCCGCTTTATGAAAGAACCACAATATCAAGTCTACATTAGAAACGATTGGCCCCTGCCTTTTGTGGAGCCGTGGGCTTTTGGGCCGACCAATGTGGCCAAACCGCCTTTTAGGTGGCAGATGATTTTAGTCGCCAATTTAGGAGACAAATACGCCTGGTGTTATTACAAAGACGACGTTCTAAAAATCGGCCGCGACATTGACCGCCATTTGGCCAAATTAAAAAATCTGGCGAAGTTTAAACAGCATGCCAAACAGGCGGAAACCGAAAACCGAAAATTCGAAACAAAAGTTTCCAAAACGGATCTGTCAAAATTATCCGTCCGGGAATTATCAAATTTACTGCGGCAATGGTACGCGGCCCACAACCGCTTTACCGCCCGCTTTATGCCAATAGACGCCACGGATGAAACTTTGGAGATGGATATTAAAGCCGCCTTTTTAAATGGCGGCATTAATTTATCCGCTCACGATTTGTCTATCCTGCTTACCCCCGATTCTCTCACTTATATCCAAAAAGAGCACAAAGATTTTTGCCGAATCGCCAAAAGGTTTTGGAAAAATCTTGACTCCCCTTTTGCCCAAAAAGCCATTGCCAAACACGCCAAAAAATGGTGGTGGACCGTAATGGGCTGGGGCCAGCACCGGCCTTTGGATGAAAAAACAATCAAAAAAAATCTTTCTAAGATCAAAAGCATAAAGGCATTGCTGGCGGCGCTAAAAAAAGACGAGCGAAACCGCCGGGCGACTTTAAAATTAAAAAGCCGGCTAATCCAAAAATTGCCAAAAGATGCTATACCGCTACTAAGCGCGTTTGAGGTTCTGGCAAAGATGCACGACACCAGAAAAGAAATGCAAATGAGAATGATGAACGGGGGTTTTGCAATCACCAAAGAACTGCTAAAAAAATCTCATATCCCTTTGGCGTACCGAAATTTTATTTCAGTGGAAGAATACGTTAAGCTTGCCGATAACATTAAACCGCCGCTTAAGGAACTGGGCGACCGAACAAAAGCCTACTGGTGCCAAATTTTTTCGAACGGCAAAATTCTGATGTTGTCCGGTCAAAAAGCCGCTCTAAGAATCAAGCAAAGCAAGATTGGCAAATCAGAAAATAGCCAAAATAGCTATATTCAAGGAGTTTGCGCAAGCCCGGGAACGGCCCGCGGGCGGGCGCGGGTTGAACTTAACGCGCAAATTTTGAATCGAACTATCAAACCCGGGGAAATACTGGTCACCAGCCAAACCACGCCGGAATTCGCGCCGGCGATAAAGAAAGCCGCCGCTATAGTTACCGACGAAGGCGGCATAACTTCGCACGCGGCGATAGTCTCCCGCGAACTAACAAAACCCTGCGTTATCGGCGCCAAGTTCGCCACGGAAATTCTAAAAACCGGCGACCTGGTGGAAGTGGATGCCAACCACGGCATTGTAAGGAGGGTGGAATGAAACAGGAAAAATGGGAAATGATGACCAGAGGGAGAGTTTACTTACAGCGCTTTGCCATGGCTTTGTTGGGAATCAAAGACGACGGCGCCAAAGAGTTTTTAATTTCTCCCATAAGCGACGTCCTGTTTATTAACGTCGGCCCAAAAGTTTGGTTTGCCTGGAACAAAAAACAAATTAGCGATTACGGCAAAAAACTGTTGGAGCTAATTCCATCCCAAAAAAAATTCCAAAAACATTGCCAGGTTCTTATTGGACAATACCGTTTAGCGAACAATTGGGCGGAAAAAATTAGGAACCTGAATTTAAAACAACAAACTAACCGGCAACTTATAGACCTTTATAGAGGACTTTACAACGCAACCGGCAAAGTCCAGGTTTTGCTTGGGGCGGATGTGGATTGCATTGATTTATTTTTTGAAACTTTCTTACAAAGTGAGCTAAAAAAGGAGCTCAAAGGAAAATTAAACGACGAGGAATTTTTACCGCTTTACAAAAAACTTTCCGTTCCGGCCTATACAAGCTTTATTACCAACCAGCATCGGGATACTCTGCTGGCCGCGCTGGCAGCCAAAAATGTTTTAGCCGCGGCCGGGCGTCTGGAGAAAAAATATTGGTGGACTGCCCTTGGTTGGGAAAATGTTTTGCCGCACACGAAAAAATTCTTTATCGGGGAAATAAATCGCGGGAAAAAATCAGGGGATATCCGCGATAAGTTTAGAGCCATTAACGGCCAGGAACGGCTGATAAAAAAACATCGCGGTTTAGAAATACAAAAATACCGGCTTTCATCTAAATTCCAATATCTTTTAAACGTACTTGATAAATACGCTTCCCTCCACGACTTGAGAAAAGAAATGCAGGTAAAAAATGTTTATGCTTTTCATCTGCTTTTAAAAGAATCCGCGCGACGGCTCAAGCTTGGCGAGGAGGATTTGGCGTGGACGTGGTATCAAGAAACGCAAGAAATGTTGGCGGGGAAAAAATTTGACCGCAAAGAAATTGAACGGCGCAAAAAAGCTTTCGGGGCGATTATTATAAACCACCGAATGAAAACCTACAGCGGGGATGATGCCATAAAAATGCTCAAAAAAATCCTAAAATCCGGACAAAGCAAGACCGCCGAAGCTAAAGGCCTGGGCGTAACCAAAGGCGTGGTTAAGGGTAAAGTTAAAGTTTGCAGCGGCTACCGCGAAGCTTTGGAGAAAATTAAACAGGGCAATATTTTAATAACGGGAATGACGCTACCCGATTATTTGCCGGCCATGAAAAAAGCCGCGGCCATTGTCACGGACGAAGGCGGTATTACCTGCCACGCGGCCATTGTCTCCCGCGAACTCGGCAAAGTCTGCGTCGTCGGCACCAAAACCGCTTCCCAAATATTTAAGGATGGGGATATAGTTGAGGTGGATGCGAATAAGGGCATTGTAAAAAAATTATGAGAAACCATTACTTTAAAACTAAAGTTGTTAAAATGGGGCAATGGGCTACCACGATTTTGGATATGGAAACGTGGTACGGTCAGGAGACCAATTATTATTTTAAAAAGCTGTTTGGAATACCAAAAGGATTGCTTAAACTTTACGATGATACTACCGGATACTCCCACAATTATGTACCCGAAGACTATTTTATTTTACTGCACAAACAAATCAAAAAAATTAAATCAACAAATTACCGCGGGTTGGAAATAAAGTTAAAAACATTTTACGGTTTGGATAAAAAGGCAAAAAAAGAGGTCGGTAAAGTTTATAAGTATTCGACAAAGCTTACCAACAAACAGTTAAACATTGCTTTCCTAAAAATCCGCCACTGGATTCATCATCTAGCTATTTTTGACCAGTTCGGCTGGCTGGCAGAGGAAGGCTTTATGCCGCAAATGGAAAACATCTTAGTTAACAAACTCAAAATAAAAAAAGATTCTCCGGAATATCAGCGCGTATTATTCGCATTGACCGCGCCGGAAAACATTTCAACAACATTAAGAGAGAGGCTGGCGGTTTTGGAGCAAGCGATCAAAATCGGAAGACAAAAGCAAACTTTAGCAGAAGCCGGCAAAATTCTCGCCAGGGATTTTGGCTGGCTGCCGATTTTTTGCTACGGCGAACCTTGGCCGGCCACACACTATTTAGATGAGGTCAAAAAACTTGCCAAAAAAGATGTTTCGGCTTTAGAAAAAGAATGTCAAAAACTCAAAGATCACAGCTTTAGGCGCAACCGCGATATCACGGAAATATCAAAAAAATATAAAATTGGTAAAAGAGATTTACAAATTTTTATTGATTTTGGATTAGCAACAGATACCAGAAACGAGGCGGAATATTTTGTCAGTTTTGGCGGATATTTTTTGATGCCTCTTTACAAAGAAATTGCCAAAAAACTGTTTATTTCGGTAAAACAGTTGCGGGATTTCACGGAAGAGGAAGTGTCCGACGCTTTGCTGGGTAAAGTAACGGCTGAGTCAATTCTCGCAAAAAAAAGCAAATACAGCGGCTTCGGTTACGACAAAAAGATGCAAAAAAGAATTGATTTTGCACCCGCAGAAGCCGAAAAACTTTTTAAATATATTGAAAGTTACGTAAAACCTATCCAGGGCGGGGATGAAAACCGCGGTACTTGTGCGAGTCCGGGCGTTGCAAAAGGCAAAATTCGTATTGTCCCCTATCCCAAAGATAATCATAAAGTTAAGCAGGGCGATATCTTGGTGACATACGCGACTACTACGGATTATTTGCCCGCGATGAAACGCGCCGCGGCTATTATAACGGAAGTCGGCGGCCTAACCTGCCACGCGGCCGTGGTCTCCCGCGAATTCGGCATCCCCTGCATCGTCGCTTTAAAAAACGCCATGAAAAATTTTAAAGACGGGCAAATGGTGGAGGTGGATGCTAATAAAGGTATTGTAAAAAAAGTCAATAAATAAATTTAAGATTAACCGTTTATGCCTTTCCAAAAATTTAACAATTTATTAAGCACTCGGAGGGCGGAATATAAGGCATTTGCCGCTGTTTATTGCGCTTGCCTTAAAGAATACGTTACTTTTAATTCGGATGGGTTTAATCATTTGCGTTGGCATGTTGACGGGCGCCCCAGACAACCGGCGGAGCAGATGCATAAATTAGGCCTACTGCCTTTGGTGAGGGCGGTAATTATTAACGCGAAAGCTCCTTTGGAATATGAGAGGCGTCAAGCTCCGATTGGAAGAAAGAAAAAAGGAGGCGAGAAAATTTTAAAAGATATAGAATATTGGGGACTGACTGCTGTTGTTGGTAAGCAAAATGTGAAAACAAAAGTGATATTAAGAAAAGTCGGGACGGGCAAAATTCATTTTTGGAGCGTAATGAAAATGCATTAAATACAAAAAAACCCCTGCTTAGAGGCTTTTAAGTGTATCCGCTTCGGCTTAGGAAATCCTTGTCCGAAAGGGGCTTTCGCCCACGGATACATTTCAATAGTATAACGAATTTTATAAACTGTCAATAAACATTCAAAAAAATGCTTATGATTAAGCGGATAAAAATGGCAGAAGTCGATACTAATAAGGGAATTGACGGTAGAATAAAATAATCTTATGGACTACAAAAAACTCATTTCCCACATTAATTCCAAAAACTGGTACCGGCAGGGAGCGGCCGTTAAGCTTTTGTATATTAGCTATCCTTACGATGCTTGTTCGCATTTTACGGTTAATGGAAAACAAATCCCCCATTACTACTTTGGCTACGTCGGTTTTTTGCGGAATGATTTTATGAGTTACTACTTTACCGATGAAACCGCCGGGCAAGTCTGCAATTTTTACCTGGACAAGCAAAAAAGCAACTATAAATTTTTGCTGAATTTAAAAAATAATTGGGGAAAAAAGCTGTTTAACAAAGTCGTATCGTTATCGGACAAATTAAATCTTGCTGATTTGAGCCTGCTTTCGACCACAACATTAATCGCGGAATTTAATAAATTTTCCAAAATCTATGAAACCGCCTGGCGGGAATCCATATTTTTGGATGCTTTTGACATTCATAGTGAAAAAATCGCGGAGGGTGTTGTGGAAAAATATAAACTAAACATCGGCAAAAATGATCTTCAAATCTTAACATCGGCCAGCCAAAGGACTTTGGGACGACAGGCGGAACTGGAACTATTAAAATTGCTCGATGTAAAGTCACCATCGACAAAAATTAAAGCCTATGCCGAAAAATGGCACTGGCTGCAAAACGATTACGCCCATATAGAAAAACTAGGCGCTGATTATTTTTGGAACAAACTGCGAAAACTTAAAAATAATAAAAGCCTGCCGGCAAAAGAAAAGACAACCCTTCGCCAATTTGACGCAAACCTAAAATTGCGAAAAAAAATGCTTCAAAAAATCGGATGGCAATCCCAAGCCGCGGCAATATTAGAAGGACTTTCCACTTTATCCGTTTGGCGGGACAGCCGAAAAGCTCTAAATCAAATGGCAAGCTTTACGGTTAAAAGGCTTGCTTTGGAAATTGCCAAACGATTAAAAATATCCTTAAACGACCTGGAGCATCTCACATATTGGGAAGTTGCCCGATTATCGCACTCTCATCGAGGAAGTGGAAAACCGCATAAGACGACGAAAAAAAATGTCATTTCCAGAAAAAATGGGGTTTTGATTACCGATTACCCCGGAAGAAAAATTCAAATCTATCCTGTTACAAAAAATGAATGGAAAATTAAAGCTTTGCTTGACAAGCTTATCAATCGCAAAGGGCTAAAAGGAAGCACGGCTTACCCGGGCATGGTACGGGGAAAAGTAAAAATAATGTTTTCCCAAAAAGATTTCCATAAAATGAAGAAGGGCGATATTTTAGTGGCGCCCAACACGCGGCCGGAATACGTACCGATTATGAAAATCGCCGGAGCCATAATTTCCGAAGAAGGCGGCATTACCTGCCACTCCGCCATCGTCTCCCGCGAGCTCAAAATCCCCTGCATTGTTGGCGTCCAAGGCGCTACCGACCAGTTAAAAGATGGTGATATAATAGAAGTAGACGCCAACAAAGGGTTTATCACAAAGTTATGAAAAAGCCTTTCAAAAATGACTGGTTTGTTTGGGGGGAATGGCATACTATCCCATGGTTTCATAGTTGCTATATTTTTGGTTTGGCTTTGGAACTTAAAAGAAAAACAGGCATAAATCTTTCGCACGTCATTGCCGACCATGACGGCAAAGTCCAACGGATTTTTATTTCCCAAAGCGAATGGAAGAGTGCAGGTGAAAAATACTTCCAAAAAGTTATAAAAAATCCGACAGTTTTAGAAAAAAACCTGGCAGAAGTGGAAGACTGGGCAAAGAAGCTATTTAGAATAAACAGGCGCCTTTTACATTTGAATCCAACAGTACTCAGCCTTTCGGAAATATACCGTTTATATAAAGATTATCACCAAGCTACACACGAGCTTTGGAGCAACGGGATGGTAACAAATTTATTGGAATTAAACCAATCACTTTTATCCGATTATTTACGTTCATATGTAAAAACACGCGCCGGACGGTTTTTTGGCCAGGAAGAATGGCAAGCACTAATCCTCCCCACCGAACTTTCTTTCATCCAAAAAGAAGAGTTGGATTTTTTAAAACTGGCGCTTAAAATCCAAAAAAAATCCAAAATATCGGCGCAAATAATTAAAAGCAAAAATATCAAAAAAACCTTAAGTCAAGATAAGAGCCTATCTAGTATTTTTTATAAACACATCTCTACCTATTGCTGGACGCAATATGGCTGGATGGGTCCGGCGCTGACTCCCGAGTACTATGAGGCAAGACTACGAGGCTTATTAAAAGCAAAAAATGCGTCAAAATTACTTGAGACTCTAAATGAAAATTATAGATCCCTTGCCCAAAAACAAAAATGGTCAGAAAGACATTTGCCGATAGACGCCAAGCGCAAACGATTGCTACATGATCTCCGCCGCCTACTGTTTAATAAGGCTCTGCGGGTAGACGCACTCTATCAGGGATACTATGCCTGGCATCCATATATGCGACAAATTTCTAAAATTACGGGAGTCCCTTTAAAAATTCTTTACTCTTACCATGGCGATGAAATCGCCGAAATATTCAAAGGGAGAAAACCTAATAAAAAACTAGCGCAGCGCGCGAATGATTATTCAATTTTAATAAAAGAAAGCGCCGGTTTGGTTTTTTATGTAGGCAGTCAGGCTAGAATAAAAATACACAATGTGGTAAACGCCATAAAAAACATAAAATCCATAGCGGAATTAAAAGGACAAATAGCCTATAATGGCTGTGTTACAGGTACAGTTAAAATTGTCTACTCCACAAAAGACGTGGATAAAGTTAAATATGGCGACATTTTAGTTTCTACTACAACAGATCCATCTATTTTACCGGCAATGAAAAAGGCCGCCGCTTTTGTAACCGATATGGGCGGCTTAACCGCTCATGCCGCCATCGTCGCCAGGGAACTAAAAAAACCGTGTATAGTCGGAACACAAATCGCGACTAAAATTTTTAAAGATGGGGATGTGGTAGAAGTGGACGCGAATAAAGGAACTATAAATAAAATAAGCTGATGGTAAATCCAAAAAAACCGATTGAGCAGTGGGGGCCGATAGATGCGGTTATTCTGTATATGTCTTTTTGGTTTCACAACGTTGGTCCGGGCATAACTAAAAAATGGGATGTCAGCTGGCCGGAGCTTTTGGCTTACTTCAAAGACCGCCGCATAACGTATTATTGGGAAAGGGCCTCTATGCAGAGAGAAGGAGAAAATGCCTTGCGGGCCTGGCTTATCCCAAAATCCAAATTTAAAAAAATTCATAACGAATACCTCAAAACTTGGAAAGGCTGTTTGAGCTTGGAAAAATGGATCGATATAAATTTAAACGATGTCCATGATAAAAACGGTCTTGCTTCACTAGTTCAACAAACATACGAATGCTTTACTGACTTTTGGAACGTTAGTTTAATTTTTGAAGAGTCTAATTACGCGGCTCCGCGCTATATGGAAAAGCGCTTAAAAGGAAAAATTCCGCCTCAAAATATGGCGAATGCTTTAGAAGTACTGCTTACACCGGAAAAATTAAGTTTTCACCAGCAAGAAGAGTTGGAACTGTTCAAACTTTATGTCAAGGCTAAAAACAAAAAACAGCTCGATGTATTACTTGGACGGCATACGAAAAAATGGCATTGGGTAGACAACAGTTACCTCGGATGCAAACATCTTAAGCCCAGAGATTTTTCCAAACGCTTAAAAGGAATCTCCCGGTCCTGGGCTAAAAGTAAAATTCAAAATATTGAACAATACGGCAAAAATACCCTGAAAAAGAAACAACAATTGGTAAAACGATTTAAATTAGGAGCACATATGCTGGAACTTGCCCAACTTATATCATATTCAATTTGGTGGCAGGACGATCGCAAAGCCAAAACCTGGCAAGCACATAGCTTCATTGAAAAATTGGCAAAAAAAACATCAACTCTTTATTCCATGCCGCTTAAAGACTTGGCTTTATATAATGCGGAAGAATTCTTTAATTTGCATACATATGGCAGGAAGCTTTCGCCTCTTGCCTTAAAAAACCGCCTGGCTCATACGGTCATAAACACGACCCCGCGTCGTTATACTATGAAAAGTGATAAGCGGTCGAAAAGCATGATTAAACCTTTCCTTCTTCTAAATACCAAATCCGTAACTACCAATATAATTACAGGGACAGTCGTGAGTAAAGGAAAAGGCAGTGTTACCGGTAAAATAAAAATTATCCTGAGCCCGCACAATGGAGAAAAAATACGTCCTGGCGATATTTTAGTTGCACCCATGACTTCGCCTGACTACGTGCCGCTGATGCGCCAAGCCAAGGCTATCTTAACCGACTTTGGAGGCCTAATGTCCCACGCCGCGGTAATCTCGCGGGAACTTAATATCCCCTGCATAGTAAACACCAAAATCGCCACTCAAATTTTAAAGGACGGCGACCGAGTAACCATTAACACCGAATCAGGCATAATCACAAAACTATGAACACTCATTTTAATCCTATTGTTTCTAAGCTCAACAGTCTGCCTTTTACCGAGGCGATAAAACTTCTAAAAACCCGCCGTGACTGGCTGGTACAGGAAGCGCCGGCCAGCCCTTGGTATTGGTGGCTGTCGAGCATGGCCTGGGTCCACGGATTGGCCGATGTCGGCTACTCCCCCGGCAGTTTTACCACGTATGTCACCGGCGATGTGGGAACGCTCGTCATCCAGCGCCAGACCCTTATGGACCTGGCGGAAAAATTAGTGCAAAAAGAACTGGCGGGCAAGTCTATAGTAAAACGCTGGATTCAAATCTGGGCTAAACAGGACCGCGACTTTAGGCGGTCTGCCCAAGCAATCCGCGAAACAAAATTATCGGCGTTGGCGGAACCAAAACTTATGGAATTATTCCGGCAATTTTGCCGTCTTTACTACGAAGTGGAAACTTTGCCGCTTTCCAACGAATTTCTCATACCGTATACCGACAAACTGCTCAAGCGGCTGGTTGCCGAACGTCCCGATCACGCCGGCGCTTTGTCGGAACTTATTACGCCAAAGAAAAAATCATTTATTCAGCAAGAGGAAGAAGAACTACTGCGGATAAAAAAGCTGGCGCCTTCAGCCCGGACAGCCGCGTTAAAGGCCCACGCCGCCAAATGGTACTTCCTGCACGGCGGCTACGACGGACCCAAACCGCAGTCAGTCGCAGAATTTAAACAAAAAATGGTCAAACTCCGATTAACATCCTTTAGGCGAAAACGGCAGAAACAGATTCAACTCGACAAAAAAACGGCAACTACCCTCCGGCTCACCCGCCTGGTCGCCGGCTGGAAAGACGACCGGAAAAAAGACAACTTAATCGGTTCCGTGATTTTAGACCTGTTCGCCCGGGAATTCTCCCGCCGCTACCGCATTCCTTACAAATTAATCCGCTACGCCATTCCGCGGGAATGGCAAAAGCTTGCTTCCAAAGATAAAAGCTTCATTTTAGAACTGCGCCTCCGCAAGCGTTCCGGCACCGGTTGGGCCATCCTCTTTACCCGATGTTCCGATGTTTTTACCGGCCGGTGCTACAAGCAGATTAAAGACCTGGTTCAGATGCAAAAACAGTCAAGCGACACGCTGGAAGGAGTTATCGCCAACCCCGGCAAAGTTACGGGCACGGTTCGCATTATTCACCACCCGCAAAAAGAAACTTTCAAACAGGGCAGTATTTTGGTAACATCCATGACGAGGCCGGAATTCGCGCCGCTTATGAAGAAAGCCAAAGCCATCCTATGCGATGAAGGAGGCCTGCTGTCCCACGCGGCCATCATTTCCCGCGAACTAAACATCCCCTGCATCGTCGGCCTCGGCCACGCCATGGCAACCCTCAAAGACGGCGATATGGTGGAAGTGGACGCGAATAAAGGAATTGTATTAAAACTAAATTAGAAATTATGAGAAGAGAAATAATCGAGACACCAAACCCAACCAACAACGGAGATCCGGAGAAAATTTTTCATTCCGGTCCAACTAAGGAAGAAGGCAAAGAATTGGCATACACAAATGAGTTTGCCGATTTTGTAAAAGCGCATCCGGATTTTTTAATAAAAACCAAAAAAGCGGTAGACGCTCTGTTTAGCTTGCCCTCAAACGAGCCTGTCCCCGCCCAAGAGATAGATGGGGTTAAAATAGAATACTTGGGTTGCCATGGCAGAGATGAAAGAAAATATTACAAAGTTACAGTCGATGGCAGAGTTTTTTTTCTTAAAGTCAACTCTTTATCTAACAGTTCAAGGCTATTTTCTGGAGCAGAGGGAGCTGAAGGACTGTTGGCTATGAGAAAAATAAAAGAAGCCCTGCAAGGATTCGGGGATTTTAAAGTTAGCGCTATTAATTATCAAATCGGCTATAAAGATGGTAACCGCTCATATTTTTTGGCCGCTTTTGACGAAAGGATGCGAGCTACGGTAGATGACAAATTAAATGATCTATGGGAAAAAATTAACAAAATAAGAAAAAATTCTAAAGACCAAAACGTCCAAAAACTGTTCAATTTAACACAAACAAGGGATTATTTAAGACAAATCTATTTTGCAAATATCTACGGGTCCAAGTCATTTAATCAAAAACGGGCGGCTTTGGTTAAACGTCGATTAGATAATTTGGATATTACAATAAACCAAGAATGCCAAGGAAACCTGGATGCTGAAACTTCTGAATTTGTTAAATTAGTGCAAACAAAAGACGAATTAATGCTAAAATATTACCAAATTCGCTCTTATCTTGATTCAAAGGGGCTTGCGTCTGACTTCCATCAACGTAATATATCCTTTGACCGGTCAAAAAATGAAGCGTTGGTTTTTGATATAAAGGAAGGCCACTATCATGATATAGACGATATGTTCCCGGATGATGAAATATCCGAAATAATAAGATCTTTGGGTGATGACGATATGATAACTTATCCAAAAAAATCCCAACTTTGGCCTTTTGGGCAAAAATCGCCGGAAAAAGAATTGAACCTTATGCGTCGCGTTTACGGGGAACTGGAATCTAGCGGAGTAATTTTGAGATATCAAACAGCAATTGGCCAACCGGAAGCAAATCCTGCTAAAGTAAAAGAAAACATAATACAAAATATCGTATCTCAAATAAAAAGGCAATATAACATGGAGTTATCAGAGCAACAAAAACGCCAATTTTTAGAATGGCTTGAAAATCAAGCTACGCAAGCGTAAAATAAAACTATTAACAATTTAAAAATCTAATTATCCTCAAAAGGATAAGAAAGGAAAAAACATGTCTATTTTTGGGAGAGGAGCCAAGGGTGCTCCTGGCGAACAGAGATATGGACAGGTGTACGAATACCGTGTAAAGGCAGAAAATATTATCAGAACGGATCCCGACCTAAACCCACATAAATTTCAAACTGATCCGGAAGGTTTCGGCAATGCTGTTTGGGCAAAGCTGTCTGAAAAAGCTCAGTCAGAAGGCAAGCCAATAGATCCTAACATGGAAGCTGAAATTAAAAATGAAATAGAAGATATCCGTGGTTTGGCAGTCGTTGGCTGGGACGCGTAATCACATATATTAAGCGCAAAAACCGTCATTTATACAGGTGGCGGTTTTTGCTTTTTGGTAGCTTGCCGAATTAATAAAACAGAGCTAAAATAAAAGAGAAATCATTAACCTTTAATTATATGCCAAGCGCCGTAATGTATTCGGGAAAATGGAGAATTAAGCCTTCGGGCAAATTGCCCATTTTTTCCCGTTTTTTAATAAACTCTTCTTTTACCCCGGAAAACACGCACAAAGCTAAACTAAAAAATGTCATAGGCAACCGCGCCTATTTGCACCATATGATGTATTGGCCGGCAGAGGAATATAACCCTTTTGAGGCGGAAATTATCGGCCATTTAAAAAAGAATGACGGCTGGTTTGAAGGCTACGTCAAACGGGAACTTAAAGATTCGGAATTTCTCTACAACAAAGGCCTTGAGCTTAGAAAGACCGATTGGTCAAAAAAAACCAATGCCCAAATGAAAAAAATTTTGGATGATTTACTGTACCGATACCGCATTATTTGCTGCGCCTGGTACGCGCAATATCCTTTGGATGAATATTTTGAAGGAATAATTGAGCAAAACTTGCTGGACTACATTAAGGCCGATGATTATAATTTTAGGCATTATGTATTGGTTTTTACCGACCCCTACGCCATGACAGAAGTCGCGGAAGAACGTTGGAAGCTGGTTAAACTGGCCAAAGATTTGTTTACCGCCAAGGAAAACTTGGACAAACTTTCCAAATCTGCCTCCGAAAAAATCAACAAACATTTGGAAAAATTCGCCTACATAAACCGCGGGCTGGCCACCAGCAAAGCTTACACCTTTAAAGACATGGTAAACCGCGTTAAAGAATTCAAAAAACAAGTCGTCAGGGGAGAATCCATAGACAACCTGATATACCAGGCTTCGGCAAAAAAAATTGCCGACGAATTTAAGGCCGCGCTAAAGCAAATAAAACCATCCAAGGAATTCCTGCGCATTATTCGGCAGGCCCGAACCCATTCTTATATGCGCAACCGGCGCGTGGAAGCTTTTATTAATGCCGATTATGGCGCAGACTTTATGTACCGCGAAATCGCCCGCAGGGTAAAATTTAATCCGGACTGGGTAATGGAAGTTTCCATACCGGAAATGTACGGGGCGCTAAAAGGCAATTCCCTGCCGGGCAAAAAAGAAATGCTGGCACGATTTAAAAACTACGCGATGGTGGTAAAAAACGCCAAAACGGAAATGATTACCGACCCCGTGGAAATTAAAAAACTGGAACAAAAATATTTTGTGGATGCCAGCAACGTTAGGGAGTTGCACGGCACGGTTGCCTGTCTGGGCGGGATTATCCGCGGCAAAGCAAAAGTCTGCCTGGATAAAAAAGATATCGGCAAAGTAAAATCCGGGGACATTTTGGTGGCGCAATTTACCACGCCGGATTACGTGCCGGCCATGGAAAAAGCCGCGGCCATTGTGGCCGACCAGGGCGGACTTTCATCCCACGCCGCGATAGTCAGCCGCGAACTGGGCGTGCCCTGCGTTATTGCTACCAAAACTGGGACCCGCGCGATTCACGATAATGATTTATTGGAAGTGGACGCGCGCAAAGGAATTGTACGAATATTAAACAAATAGTATGACTAAAGCCATTTTTTTCGATGTTTGGGACGTATTAATAACAGAAGGGTTTGCAAAGGGAATTGTTGAATATGAAACCGAGCAAGGCATTGCTCCAGGCAAACTATATATTGCTTGCCATGACAAGCCATATTGGAAAAATTTCAGTTTGGGTAATATACCCGAGCAAGAATATTTCAAAAATATTAACACAGATTTTAATAACAGTTTGAATATTGAGAGGTTGCGAAAAAAAATTTTTCAAAAATCTGTCCCAAACATTGCCCTGCTGGATTTTTTAAAAACTTTAAAATCAAAATATACCTTGGGTGTCATATCCAACAACCCTAAAGAGTGGTTTGATTTTTTTTGGGAAAAGTGCAAACTAAAAAAAATATTTAGTGTTAAAGCGGTATCAGGTTATGTACACATTCGAAAACCAGATGTCAGGATTTATGAGTATGCCTTAGACGAAGCTAAAGTCAGCGGAACGGAATCAATTTACGTGGATAATCGTGCTGACCGCGTCAGTGGCGCAAAAGAAGCCGGCATGAAAATTCTAATTTACCAAAACCTTGAACAATTAAAAAAAGATTTAAACAATCTTAAATGAAAGGAAAAATTTATGAGAGAAATTGACGGGGAAACCCAAGCCAAGCTTCAAAGTGAACGGGAAAAAGAATTCGTTTCCACAACATACATAGACCTAACCCGCCACGGCAACCGGTTTGGCGGCCCGATTAAAGTTACGCTCAACAAATTAGGCGGGGAATTATTAGACGTTGATGATAAGCAGGGGCTTACTCCGCGCGGGCGGGAAAATTCCCAAAAATTCGGAGCGGAATCTTATGAGGACGTTAGTTTGGTACATCCCCGCGGCGGCGATGAGTTGCGCCACGGGCAATCCGGCGTGGATATTTTAGCCGGAAGCGGAAAGTTCGGTGAAGACAGAGAGACACCGGCTTCAGTTTTATATCAGACCAAAGACAAAGAAGGCAAACCGGTTGAAAAAGTCAGGAAAATCAGGCAAGGCAAGCAAATGGATTATGCCAGCGCCGGTCTTAAAGATGTCTTAAAAAGAGGCGTAAAATTAATTATCGACACTTTACAAAAAAACGTAGACAATTTATCAAAAGAAGACCAGGAAAGATTTAAAACAGATAAGGAATATCGCGCTTTGCTTAGGGAGCAGGCTCAAGTCGTGGGACTCAAAGAGGTCTTGGAATCAAACGATCCGGAATTTGCGGCAACAGTTAAGGCTTTAGCAGAAAACACCGCCTATGAATTAATGCACGATGTAGAGCTTTCGCGGCGCGGCATAAAAGGAGATGATGCTAAAGCTATTACTCTAGTCGGTAGCGGTCTTTTTGCTGAATCCATGTACAAGTACGCTTTAGTTGTGGAAGATCCAAAAACAGGTGAGAAAAAAACAGGTTTCGACAAAGTCGATGAGATTGGCGGATTTACCAAGCAAGCCAGCGCGTTCCGGCTAAAATTGACCCGCGATAATTCCAAAGGCGACGCCAGAAAATTGGAGGATTTTGACAAAGACACCGCCGTGGAATGCGAATTTATCGGCGACCCCGAGCGCGCTAAATTATTTGAGGGGAAAAGGGTGTATTTGGACTGGGATATTGTAAAGCAACTGGCTGCAAAAGCAGAATTAAGATTTAACAAATAATTAAACTGCAAAATAATGCCCCAACATAATGAAGCCTTTCTGGCCAGACACGCCGATAAAGGCGAATGGAAATTTAATGAGGAAGAATTAAAAGCAACTTTGCCCGAGCCGGAAGCAAATTTAGTTAAAAATGTCTTGAAAGAAAAGGGCTTGCTAGATCAAAGTTTGCCTTTAAAGTTAGATGGTTTAAAAAGGTGTATAAACGCCGCCGGTAATATTTACGATCGCCTGCCGGAAAGAGCCATCCTGGTATCAGTTGACAGCAATAAACCGCGGGCTGAATTATCCCAGTATGTTATTACCGCGCGCATTGCGCAACTTGAATCAAAACATAAAAACAGCGATAAAGAAAAACGGGTTGACATGTTGCATGTTGACGATAAAGAGTTTGCAAAATTAATGCAGGACGAGGGAACCGATACCTGGGATACTTTTGCCGCCATGATGCCGGCGGAAGGAATTAGTGAAAGCGCGGCCATTGCGCGTGAAGTTAACGCGGTTGACCGTCCCGGTGTTACCGTCCCGGGAGAAGAATCTTTGGAGCAAGCCGCGGCACGATATAAAAAAGTTTTGTCAGAACTTCGCTCCCGGATTACCAGTGAAAATATCCCCGTTGTAATAATGGGTATTGGCCACAGCGGTCCGCTTTCTGTTATCGCTCACCGGGAAAAAGGCGGCGACATTACCGAAGCAGACATCCCACAGTTTGCCGAAATGTTCGTGTTTGATACAAATAATAGACTTGTCAAAAGGGAAAAAACAGAAATTTAGTTTTATATTTAATCACTTACTTAAAGACGGTGACTTGGTGGAAGTTGACGCGAATAAAGGCATTGTAAAAAAATATGAAAAAAATTGTCTGGAAAAAAGTTTGGGCCAGGAAATATTCTCTTTTTATAGGATCAATTTTTATGGATGTTTTTTGCGATCCAAAAAGCAGTGATTTTTTTGGCTGGTCAAAAAATAAACTTTTTATTCCTGAAGGCAACCTCCAGGCTTTTTATTTTGACGCTAAAGAATTTGAGAATATCAAAAAAAGTTATGTGAATTACCTGCTCAAACAAAGCCCCAAAAAATACTGCCGCTATTTTGAAAAACAATTTTGTCGGTTCCTATCTGGTATGGAAAAAGCCGGCAGACAGGATTTTACCAAATTGACAGGTCCGGAATTAGCCGTACATTGCAAAAAAATAACAAGTTTGGTGTATAAAAATATGGGCTGGCAATATTTGGTTTGGTTTATCTTTTTCGGCCCGGAGGTAGAACTGGAACAAAAATTAGCCGGTTATTCCAAAGCCGCAACCATACTTAATGCAATTTCCACACCGGAAAAATTTGGAAAAGTTGACACAGCGCGTCAGGAATTGTTAAGGATGATGGCAAAAAAAGGAACCTCTAAAAATGCGCTAAACTCCTATGCCCAAAAATATGCCTGGCTTCCAATTTACGAGTTTGCCGATAAGCCGTGGAATATAAATGATATTAAAAAACAGATAGTGCCTCCCTCGATCGCAGAAAAAGAATTGCAAAAAATGAGGAGCGAAAGAAAAAAATATCTGCTTATTTACAAAAAATTCGTCAGCGGCCTCAAAGATAAAAAGCTAAAAAATCTGGTTGAGCTGGTTCACGCTTTTGCCTATATAAAAGAGATGCGCGACGATTACCGCCGGCCGGCATACTACGCTGTGAGGCCTTTCTGGCAAGAAGCAGCCAAAAGGACAAACTTGACCCTGGAGCAGGCAAATTTTCTTACGCCAACAGAACTAATGCAAATTTTAAATCGTAGAAAAAAAATAAATACAGCAGAGGTTCTTCGCAGACAAAAAAATTACGCTCTGACTTTGCTGGATGGAAAATTAAAAATATATTCGGGAATTAAAGCCCTGGAGATTGCCAAACAATACGATCAAATAAAATATACAGGTAATTTAAGCAGCACCGTAGCTTTTCCTGGCAAAGTCGTGGGAAAGGTCAAAATAATTTTCCATAAAAACGATTTTCCAAAATTTCAGAAAGGCGACATTTTGATTACGGTAATGACTCATCCGGAATATCTGCCTTTAATGCGCCAAGCCAAAGCCATAGTCACCGACGAAGGCGGCCTTACCTGCCACGCGGCTATCGTCGCCCGCGAGATGGGCAAACCCTGCGTCATCGGGACCAAAATCGCGACTAAAGTTTTTAAAGACGGTGATATAATAGAAGTTGATGCAAATAAAGGTATTATTTCAAAATTAAAATAATTTTATGTTCATAAAAACTTTCAGGCAATTATCAAAAAAAGATGTGGGGATTGCCGGAGGGAAAGGAGCGTCGCTTGGAGAAATGACTAAGGCGGGAATGCCGGTGCCGCCGGGGTTTGTGGTGTTGTCCGGAGCTTTTGACAGGTTTTTGGAGGAGACGGAAATTGAGGCGGACATAGAGGCTCTGCTGAAAAAGGTTAACCATAAAGACGTAAATTCCGTGGATAAAGCCAGCGCGGAAATCCGGGATTTGATTATGGAGGAAAAGGTGCCGGAGGATTTGCAGAGGGAAATTTTGGAAGCGTATCACCAGCTTTTTAAACCCTCACCCCGACCCTCTCCCAAAGGGAGAGGGGGAACTGCAAACGGATTCGTCGCTGTACGATCGTCGGCGACGGCTGAAGATTCAAGCGTGGCTTCATGGGCGGGCGAGCTGGAAACTTATTTGAATGTTACGGAAAAAAATCTCATCGCTTCCGTCAAAAAATGCTGGTCTTCCCTGTTCACTCCCCGCGCTATTTTTTACCGCTTTGAAAAAAAGATGCACAAACAGAAAGTCTCGGTAGCCGTGGTCGTCCAAAAAATGGTGCAAAGCGAAATTTCCGGCATTGCCTTTACCGTTCATCCGGTAACTAAAGATAAAAATCAGATGGTTGTGGAAGCCGGATTTGGCCTGGGCGAGGCAATTGTCGGCGGGATGGTAACGCCGGATACTTATGTTGTACATAAAAACGATTTTTCCATTTTGGATATAAATGTTTCGGAACAGACGTTTGCGATTGTGAAAACGAAATTAGGAAATAGAAATAAGAAATTAGGAAATAGCGGAGGCAAACAAAAACTTACCGGCAAACAAATTGTGGAAATCGCCAAAATCTGTAAAAACATAGAAAAGCATTACAGCAAGCCGCAGGACATTGAATGGGCTTTTGAAAAAGGCAAATTTTACATTACGCAGTCCCGGCCGATAACGACGCTTTAACGCTCGCGCCGGCGTCATCCTGAGCCCGTTATCAGCAAAGCTTAGCGGGCGAAGGATCTCTTGATCGTCGGAAAGAGATTCTTCGCCGTCGGATGCACTCCGGCTCAGAATGACGCCTTAAGAGTGTTGGCACCGCCCCAAGTGGCGTTTTTTTATTGTTTGCGCCTAAAACATCCAAAAAGCCGTAATATATGGTAAAATGGAACTGGCGGTTATTTGCGGAGCTCCCCTCCCCAATTAATGGGGAGGGTTAGGGAGAGGTTAATTCCTGAAATTTTACCTCTCTGTCACTCGGCCGCACTCGTGACATCTCTCCATTAAAAGAAGAGATTAATCTAACGACAGCCTTGCCGCTTAATATTCCCAAACCTCGTAAATACATTTTTTTGCCAAAAATCAATTTTTATTGCCTAATAAAACAACTCCTTGTAACAAATGGACATAAATTCCGTCTTTAGTATCAGCAATGCGAATATCAAGGATGCCGACAGTATGGCATTGCTTTTTAGCAGGGCAAAGGCCGGCGAACAGGCGGCTTTCGGGGAAATTTACAATCTTTTTTTTAAAAAGATTTACCGGTTTATTTTCTTCCGCGTAGGACACAAAGAAGTTGCCGAGGATTTAGCCGAAGAAGTATTTTTAAAAGCTTTCGCCAAAATCAGTTCCATAAACGAAGCCAAAGCTTTTGAAGGATGGGTTTACCAGATTGCCCGAAATTTAGTTATAGATTATTACCGTCAAAAAAAATCCACAGTCGCGCTGGAAGAAATTGAAAATACCCTGGAATACGAAACTAACGTTATTGACGTTGTAAATTTACAGGAACAGCAAAAAATCTTTCTCAAACTTTTAAAAGAACTTGGCGCCGAACAGCAGGTTGTAATAAAACTCAAATTTTTGGAAGATTTGGAAAACGGCGAAATTGCCGAACTCATGGGGAAAAATGAAGGCGCAATAAGGGTCATTCAGCACAGAGCGATACTTAAATTACAAGAACTTATAAAAAAGTCAGGGCAAGAATAACCCTCACCCCTAACCCCTCTCCCAGAGGGAGAGGGGAAACCCACAATCAATATGAATAACCTGGACGAAATTTATAACCAAGCGCTGGAAATGCTAAAAAAAGGCCATTCCAAAGAAGATGTCCTGGTTAAATTTGCCCAATTTAAAAATGAGCTCGCCCCCCTTTTGGACATCAGCGCGGTATTTTTATCATTGCCCAAAAACATTGTACCCACGCCGATGATGCAACGGAAGTACGCGGCGGCTCCGGCAAAAAGGCTTTGGCTGGCATGGTTGCATATATCCAAATTTGCCGGCGTTAGCGTGGCGCTAATGCTCATTGTAAGCGCGGTGTCCGTAACTGCGTATCAAACTATAAAAAGCACTCCGGGCAATGCTTTATTTTCCCTGAAAAAGCAGGCGGAAAACCTCCAAATGGTTTTAGCCTCCAGTCAAACCCAAAAAGCCAGCCTCCAGGTGGCCATTGCCCAGCAGAGGCTAAACGACGCTCAGCAAATTTTTAGCGATCCCACAAGCAACGCCCAGCAAAAAAACGCCGCGCTAAACGAACTTTCGGCGCAAACCGCCAGCGCCGTGGCGGAAGTCAACACCGTTGCCTCTACAGATCCCAAATCGGCCGACAGCCCTCCCCTTTTAAATTCCTTGGACAATATCACAAAACAACAAAAAAATCTTTTGGCTGAAATTAAACCGGACAGCCAGATAAAAACCGCGCAAAGCAGCGCCTTAGTGGCATTAGGCAATGATACGGCAAAACTTTCCGCGATAAAACAAACCATAGCCGTTGCCACCGACGACCAGGAAGCCCTTACCAAACTAAGTTCCGATCCAAATTCCGTGGCGGCTTTTGGCTCAATCAGCCGGGCAACAAGCAGCCAAATTACAGTTGAACAAATTACTTTTAACATAACGCCGCAAACGACCATTCAGGATGATGCCGGCAACACCCTCTTGCCTTCCCAGCTGACGGACGGCGACAAAGCCAGCGTGGTGGGAGAAAAAAACAGCACCCAGCTTTTAGCGCAGCAGATTTTTGTGACAAGCACTTCCACGGCCGACTTAACCGCGACTCAAATCCAGGCGAGCACCACAATTGCCTCGGCTTCCGATAATCCACCGTCCACTGCGGCAAGTTCCACAGCCCCGGCGGGCCAGACGGAAAAACAGCAGGCGCAATCTTCCACGAGTACACAGCCGGACCAGGCCGGCTCAAGTTCCGCCTCCCCGGTTAATGATTCCAACACCGTAACCGGCTCATTTATTATCGAATCGCCCAGTCCGCAAGTCCCTTAGAAACTATCTTAATTGTTTTTCTGACAGACGGAAGGAAAAAATCCTTCCGCCAATTCAGGACGACAGTACTCGAAGCTTTGAAACAAACAGTAAAAACAGCCCCTTTCTAGAGCGGGGGCTGTTTTTGTTTTATTTGAGGAATAATGTTATAATAAACAAGAGGTCGCTTCAGGAGAGGTCGCATAGTGGTTTAGTGCACCAGTCTTGAAAACTGGAAGGCTCCAAAAGCCTCGAGGGTTCGAATCCCTCCCTCTCCGCCATGTACCATTCCCCGCCTAAGGCGGGTCAGGTACATGGCACGCCACCTGATACCTATCAGCCGTGCTATGTAATTAATAGGGCGAATGGTACATGACCTGTACCCGAACACCCGCAGGGTGATGAGTGGTACGGGGCTGACAAAGTAACCAAACAAATATGTCTAACGAAAACCAAAATACCCTTTCTTGGTCTGCCGCTGAGTTTAAGCATTATCCCAAAAATTTGGGCTGGTATGTGGTGCTAATTGCGGTCACCCTAATGGTAATGGCTTTTTTTATAGTAATCCAAAGCGATATTTTTGCAGCGGTATTTTTGGGAATTTTGGCGCTTTTGATAATTTTTTTCGCCGGTCAAAAACCACAAATTGTGGAAATTGAACTTAACAGCAAAGGCGTAAGGTTCGGCAATATTACTTATCCTTACAAACAGCTAAAATACTTTTGGGTCGTGCATAACGAACGGCACCGGACAATTAACTTCCATACTTCCGCCCTTTTAAACAGCGTTTTAATTTTGGAACTGGAAAATCAGGATCCCGAACAAGCCCGCGAATATCTTTTACAATATCTCCCCGAGCACAGCGAAACCGAAGAAACTCCGGTGCAAAAGGTGATGCACAGGTTGAAATTCTAATATCCGGGAATACGCGCGCGGATAGCGACGCTCATCTCACGCGGAATCTTGAATATCAAAACAATCGATTTGCATCCGTAGCTCAGTGGATCAGAGCGTTCCCCTCCGAAGGGAAAGGTCGCAGGTTCGATCCCTGCCGGGTGCACCATTTATGTTGACCCTAGATTCACCCATAGAGAATCTCCCCAAAATCCAAAAGCCGCATTTAGCGGCTTTAAAAAAGCTCGGGATCACAACCTTGCGGGACTTGCTTTTGTATTTCCCCTACCGTTATTTGGATTTTTCACAAACCAGATTAATCCGCGATTTAAAACCCGGCGAAAACGTCAGCTTAAAAGTAAAGATCAAGCAAATTTCCAGCCGGTTTTCTTTCCACGGGCGGATGAGTTTAGCCGAAGCCGTTGTCTCCGATGAGACAGGCTCTTTAAAAGTGATTTGGTTTAACCAGCCGTATTTGGCAAAAAGCTTAATGGCGGGCGAAGAAATCTTTTTGGCAGGGCAAGCCGATTATTACAATTTTGGCTTACAGATGACAAATCCGATTTACGAAAAAGTTTCGGATTTTCCCATTCATACGTCGCGGATGGTGCCGCTTTACCACTTAAAACAGGGTCTTTACCTTAAAACTTTCCGTAACATGGTAGCCGAGGTTTTGCCGCTGGCGGATGAGGTTGGCGATGAATTGCCCGAGCAAGTTATAAAAAACCAAGTGCTGATGAACTTTGGACAAACTATCAGACAATCGCATTTCCCCGAAAGCGATGAAAGCTTGCGGCAGGCAAAAAATCGTTTAGCGTTTGAAGAAATTTTTTACAACCAATTACTGGCGCAAAAACACAAACTTACGCTTTTGCAAAAACAAAGCTACGCGATTAAGTTTAATCAAGAACTCATAAAAAACTTTGTTGACGGCCTGCCTTTTAAACTGACGGCTGACCAAAAAAAGGCCGCCTGGGAAATTTTGCAGGATCTGGAAAAACCCATGCCGATGAATCGTTTGCTGGAGGGCGACGTTGGTAGCGGCAAAACGCTGGTGGCGCTTATGGCCGCTTTGCAGTCGGTTGCGGCGGGATACCAGGCGGTCCTTTTGGCTCCAACCGAAATTTTGGCCCAGCAACATTACCAAACGGCGCAAAAATATCTTGTTGATAAAACTCGTGGCCACGAATTTTATCAACAACCGACAATTTTGTTTACCAACCACTTTTCTAAAGTTCACGGCAAGGATGAGCAAAAAAAGAAACTTGCCGCGCTTATTAAAGAAGGAATGCCCGGATTATATATTGGCACGCATGCTTTGCTTCAAAAAAACATCAAATTCAAAAAGCTTGCTTTGGTAATAATTGACGAACAGCACCGCTTTGGCGTGGAGCAAAGGGCGGAACTGATGAAGGCCGGTAAAAAAGTTCCTCATTTGCTTTCTTTAAGCGCCACTCCCATTCCCCGCACGCTTCAGCTGGCGGTTTATGGCGAGCTTGATATTTCTCAAATAAAGACGAAGCCGGTTGGAAGAAAATCCATAGTGACCAAATTGGTGACTGACGAGAATCGCGCTAAAGCTTACCAGTTTATCGCAAAACAAATTAACGCGGGACGGCAGGTTTTTGTGATTACACCGTTGATTGAAGAAAGCGACAAACTTGGAGTAAAATCCGCCAAAACCGAAGCGGAAAATTTAAAAAAGATTTTTCCGGATTTTAATCTTGGCCTAATGCACGGCAGACTCAAGGGCTTGGAGAAAGAAAGCGTGATGCGGGATTTTTTGGAAAATAAAATTCAAATTTTGGTTTCCACATCCGTTGTGGAAGTCGGCGTGGATGTCCCTAACGCGTCGGTTATGCTTATAGAAGGTGCGGAGCGTTTTGGCCTTTCCCAACTTCACCAATTTCGCGGCAGAGTTGGGCGGGCGGAACATCAGAGCTATTGTTTTTTGTTTCCATCCGCATACCCCGTAGGGGCGGGTTTGAAACCCGCCCCTACCAAAGCACAATCGGATACCATCATCCGCCTCCAATCCTTTACCAAAACCCAAAACGGTTTTGAACTTGCCGAGCTGGATTTAAAACAGCGCGGCTTTGGGGAAGTTTACGGCTCCGAGCAATCCGGCTGGAATTTTAAATATTTTGACCCATCCTACACATCGCTAATTGACCCCGCGCGCCGGGAAGCTTTAAACCTCCTGCAAAATGACTTAGATTTGGACAAATATCCCCTTTTAAAAGTAAAAGTAAAAGATAAAGTGGTGCATTTCGAATGATTTCCGCTTGACTATTGCCTCCCTCTTTGATATTCTTGCACAAACGTACAAGAGGAACTTAGGCAAAACGTCGATATTACTTTTTATGAGGTGACAAGGAATGAATCGAGCCGATTTAGAAGGTTACCGAAAAGCCCTCGTGGCGAAAAAAGAAGAATTGCTACGAGAAATGCGCCGTGCGCTAGGACAAGCCGACACTCACAGTGTTGGCCTCGGTCGCGGTGACAGCATCGATGAAGCTGATGTAATGCATGAGGCATTTATCAGCTTGGAGAGGACAACCATGGACGCGAAAGTCCTCAGGGAGGTCGAAGACGCCCTAAGGCGGATAGGCACGCCAGAGTTTGGTATTTGCGAGAACTGCGGGGAACCGATCGCACCCAAAAGGCTAAACGCCAACCCATGGGCAAGGCTTTGTATCATCTGCAAGGAGCAAATACCCTCCGTTGTGGTCAGCGAATCTTCGTTGGAAATAAGAAGAACTTCGATTACTCCTGCCAAACCCACGGCAACAAGTAACAAGGCTTGGTTTTCACCGGTATCTTCAGAGCACTACATCTATACCGGCAGAATCACGAGCATCACCATAGTGTGGCCAGAAATGGAAACCACTCACAGACCGCGCCTTAAACGAAAGAAGACACGTCCGAAGAAGTAAGAAGCAGCTCTGCCTATGCCGATAAAAGCCCATTAGTATGTCCGTAGCCGCTCGCTCCGTGCGGCTAACAACGCAGCTCCAGGACGAACTAGTTAGCTTTTAAAGGCTCGTTTTGGGTGCCGAAAGGCAGACCCAAAACAAGACAGGACCGAACGTAGTGGAGCTGCGTCCGGTCCTGATTTTTTAAAGCCTTGCTATGGCCTCAGATAAAGTTTTTACACTCACAATCTCAATTTTATTTTTTTCGCTTAATTTGCTTTTAGGGCAGATTATTTTTTTAAACCCAAGCTTTTCCGCTTCCGTTATCCTTTTTTCCAAGTTCGGCACAAAGCGGACTTCACCGGACAGGCCAAGTTCGCCTATTACCACGGTTTGCTCAACAACAATATCTTTTAAACTGGAAACAATGGCCAAAGCCACGGCCAAATCGGCCGCGGGTTCGTCTATTTTTAGGCCGCCGACAACGTTAATATAAATATCCTGGTTGCTTAAATTCAGCCCCGCGCGCTTGCCTAATATGGCGCAGAGCAGTTGGAGGCGGTTTGCGTCAAACCCGGCTGTGGTGCGCTTGGGATAGCCAAAATTGGTAACGGATGTCAGCGCCTGGATTTCCAAAAGCAGAGCGCGATTGCCTTCCACAATAGAGGTAATTATGTTGCCCGAAGCCTTGACGCTTTCTTCACCCAAAAACAATTGCGACGGATTTTTGACTTCCACCAGGCCGGCTCCGGCCATTTCAAACACCCCGACTTCGTTGGTCGTGCCGAAGCGATTCTTAACACACCGTAAAATTCTGAAAGAAGCAAACCGCTCCCCTTCCAAATACAAAACCGTGTCCACCATATGCTCCAAAGTTTTTGGCCCGGCCAAATAGCCTTCCTTGGTCACATGTCCGATGACAATAAAAGATATATGATTTTGCTTGGCCAGACGCATTATTTGCTGGACCGCGTTGGTCACCTGTGACACGCCGCCGGCCACTCCGCTGACCTCTTCGCTGTACATTGTCTGGATGGAATCTACAATTACCAATTCCGGCTCCGCGGCCGCCACGCTGGCCAAAATAACTTCCAGTGAAGTTTCCGCCAGCACGTTTAGCTGATGATTTTTGTCTATGCGGTGCGCGCGGAGTTTAATTTGGTTCACCGATTCTTCGCCGGATACGTAGAGCACGGATATTTTTTCCTCTCGCGCGGATAATTTTATGGACAACTGCAAAGCCAGCGTGGATTTGCCGATGCCCGGATCCCCGCCGAGCAATACCAAACTCCCGGGCACAATCCCGCCGCCCGCAACCTGGTCAAATTCGCCGATGCCGGTTTTAATCCTCGGCCTCTGTTCTACGTCCACCGACGACAAATCCACAGGCGCCGATACCGCCGCCTGTTGCCTGTTCCCTGTTGCCTGTTTTTTTTCTTCCAAAGTATTCCACTGCCCGCAATTCAGGCATTTTCCCTGCCAACGCGGGGTTTTATATTGGCAGTTGGAGCAGATAAAAACTATTGACGATTTTGGCATAAAATTACCAATTAACATTGCGGCGTCATCCTGAGTCCCGAATGCATCTGAGGGACGAAGGATCTCAGATTATGTTAAGAGATTCTTCACTCGGATGCACTCGCTCAGAATGACGCCGGTAATTTATAAGGTTTAAATATCGCTTACTGGCTTAAATCCAGATAATACAACCCTCCATCCTGCGCGTTCCTAAAAAACAGTTTGTCGCCGGTGGCATTCAAAAATAAATCCCGGCCGTCGATGGAAACACCTGATGACTGATACTGTTTCTTATCCAAAGTGGTTGTATCCATCCGGTAAAAACTGTCCACAGTCAGGCTGTTTGGGCCAATAGTGCCCGATGTCGGCACCGCCGCGTAAATTACGTTGCTATCGCTGTCCCAAACCGCCTTGTCCACGGTCGTAAACAAACCCAGATTCATTATCGCGCCGGAGGTTAGGTTATAAACCCAAAGCTGATAATTTTGCGTCACGGGATCTTTTTTACCGAATAAAAACTTTTGGCCGTCCGGGCTCCACAACACTCCGTAATTCTGTCCATTCTTAACCAAACCCTTCCAAACTTTTCCGTCCGCGGTAACGGAATTAATAAAATTGGCCGTGGAGGTGTTTTGGGTTTCAAAATATAATGCCTGGGAGCCGTCGGGTGAAACATGAATCTCGTCGTCAGTTTCCCACATTGCGCCCAGGTTTTGATAACCGGTGGTATCGGGATTTCCCAGGCTCAAAGCGGCTTTGCCGCCTGAGAGCCACACATACATAATTTTGGTTCCCGAAGGCATCCAGTCAACCGATTCCACCTGGCTGGGCAAATCGGTGTAAGTTCCCGTATTGCTGTTAAAATAGCTCCAGGTATTTTGCCCGTTCGCGTTTGTAAACTGGGCAATAAAATCGTTGCCTTTGGCCGGCCATAAAATTTTGGTAATGCCGGGCTTAAGCGGGATATCCAATTGCTTTTTCCCGGAAAGTATAAGCTGGCCGTTATTGTTTTGCAAAGTTGCCTGGTACAAGTTCCCCTGATGGTCAAAATAACTTATGCCGGTACCGTCAAAAAATAAAGCCGGCGAAACCACCTGGTCCGAAGTTAACTGAACAATATTTGATGAATTGCCCACGGCCTGCGGCGTAGTGGAGGCGGCATTTTGCGCGGCAACCGGGGTTGTGGAAGCCGTGTTATTGACAGCGGCCGGCGATGATGATGAAGGCTTACTTCCCGCGTATTTGGAGTAAATTAAAAACCCCAAAGTCCCCACAATAAGGATAAATATGGCACCTAAAATGGCAATGGCTTTTTTGTTCATGTAATTTTGTTTCTTGATTTAACTTTATTAACAAAATTATTATAGCACAATTCTGTCCACATGCAAAATCCACCCTATTATTCGGCGTCATTCTGAAGCCGAATGCATCTGAGGCTGAAGAATCTCATTTTTTGATATTTTTAAGATCCTTCACCCGCTATCTTTTGCCGATAATTAGCTCAGAGCCTGCCCTGAGCGAAGCTAAGGGGTTACTCCGGAAGAACAATTTGCCTCAACCAATGGCTGGGAACAACTCGCTTTGGCCGGCAGTTTATCCGTTAAAGCAAAATGCGGCCGGTCGCCCGCAATGTTGTAGAACTATCGCGGGGTAACGGGGCCGGTGGTTGGGGATGTTGTTTGAGTAGGAGCGGATTGGCCGCCGGATGTCGTATTAGTGCCCGAACTTATTACGTTCGAAATGTCAAAATATTTACAGTCATCGCCTATAAAATGACCGACTACTGTAAGGCTATAATTATTGCCCGCCGATGTTCTTATCGGAATTGGCCAGTTACACCCCGCGACCATTATAAAGGCTAAAATCAAAACAATTAAAATCGGCGGAATAATATTGGCCGCTATGGTCACAATTTTTTGCCAGCCTTTTAACGGAAACAAGTCTTTATTTTTTCGATGGCCAAAAATCCAGTAAGCGTCCATAACTATGGCTCCGAGCATAAAGTCCAATCCGGTAAAAAATGTGGCGCAAGACGAACCAAAACCGTAATACCAAATTTTGCTGGTAGTTTTTCCGCCCACTGCCAATCCTTTTTCCGCTAATTCCGAATTTTTATCTATAAGCCTTCTGACAGTCGGGTAGGCGGCGGGGTTGTTTTTTTCACGGAAAGGATTTTCTTCTGCTGATTTTCTGGGGTCTTGAAAAACATTTCGGGGATTGCGATTTTGCGCCGAAGTAGGCCCGGGTTGTCCTGCGGATGAACCGCCTGGTGAACCGGGAGGTTGAGGCTCGCCTCCTTGCGGCGGCATGGCGGCAAGACCGCCGCCTCCCGCACCCGGAGTTGCCGATGACGGCTGCCCTTTATCAGGCGCCTGATTGGCTCCGCCGCCCTGATTATTATCAGGAGACTGCTGATTATCAGGATGCCTGTTTAAAGCATCCGGCCCCAGCGGCGGAGATACTTTTTTTTCATCGTTAGGTCCGCCTGTCGGCGCTCCGGCAGTACCGGGCGGCGCTTCCGACGGCGGCCTTGCTTCATCGCCAGGTTCTGTTTTACCGCCCGGCTGTTCTGCTGACGGAACTGCGGGCAGCTTGTTTGGATTTGTTTGATCGGGTTTTGCCGGCGGTTTGGCGGCATCAACACCGGGAGCCGCGGCTTTTTTATCAGCTGATCCCGGCGCGCCCGCGCCGCCTTGAGCCGGTTTGCCTGCGACCGGAGGCATAGTTGACGGCATGCCGGTACCGCCCGAAGCAATATTTAAATTCCGCGCGGCGTCATTTTGTTTCATCCGCCCCAAACTGGCAGGCGCGCTCGGCGTTGTCCCGCCGCCAAAAGTCGGTAATCCGGCGCCCATGCCCGCAGTTCCCCCTCCGCCGATTGTCGGCGAAGCTTGCGGAGGCGCCGAGGAGGAGCCGGTCCCTTGGGTTTGTGCCGATATTTTGCCGTCTGAAGTTTCGTCCGCCCGAACGTCAGCTTTTACTTCTGCTTTAGCCGATAAATTTACATCATCTTTTATCGTTCCCGTAATATTTACGCCGCCGCCGGCACTTTGAGTTCCGCTTATCGCAGATCGGCCTGTTACCGTTCCCCCTCCGTCATTAGTCCCGCCCGTGGAAACAACCCTCCTGCTAATATCAGCCGTGCCCGAAGCCCCGCCGCCGGAGCTTGCCTGTTGAGTAGCCGATGATCTTAAAGTTCCACCCATAGTGGCTGACACTTCGGAAGTTGAGGAAACCCCACCGCTGACATTAACCGAACCTGATGTTTGAACAGTTCCGCCGGTATTAATCGTCGTTGTTGTTCCCGCGGTCCCGGCCTGCGTCTGCGAAATCTGTCCGGTTTGTTCAACTGTCCCGGAACTTCGGACTTCTGTTGCTGTAGTTGACGTTACCGTTCCCGATTCGCGAACTGTTTGTCCTCCTGACGAAACCGTTCCCGACTCGCTTACGGTTTGCCCGCCCGTGGAAATTTCAGAGGTTGATGATACCTCGCCGCCTCCGGTCTCCTGAACATATTCCTCCTCAACTTCCCCGCCACCGCCTTCATCAGCAACTTCAGCGGAAACCTGATTAGCGACAGGCTGACTAGCAGTGCCCGATTGGCTTATAGTTTTGGTTCCCGCGGATGAAGCGCCGGTTGTTGAGTTTAGTACCCCCTTAAACACATCACCCATTGCCCCAAGCATCATTGCAGTTGGACCGGGCGATCCCGATGCGCCGCCGTTTGACCCTCCGGCCCCTCCGGCCGCTTCCCGGGCTTTGCGTTTTTCTGCTTCTTCTTTGCTCTCCGCTCTATAAGTAAAATGCCTCTCTAAAGTCCGATCGTTGTCCGGCCTGTTATATTCTAAAAATTCCACCTCTATTGGCAAGCCTTTGGCATACAAATTAGTGCCAAATCTTGCCGTAAACTCCAACCCCTCGCCTCCGACTTTCTGGCGCACATCGCCGCCCGAAATTAACTCCCGGCCGCCGCCTATCCATAAAGCGACCTGATTATACCTGTCCAAACCTTTGCCGAAAACCTCAACCTTGGAGCCGTTGCGGACTTTCCATCCGGATACCATTCTCGGACCGCCGTCTATCTGAATAAACTTAATGACATTATCAGCCCTGCCGCCCATTGTAAAAGGCTTACCGATTATAATTTTTTCGGTTTTAGAATTTCCACCGCCGGCATTGACCGGCTTCTGATTGCCTACATCGGCAGCATTTTGGGTTTGGATTGTCGCGGTATCTGCCATAAATAAAAATTGACAAAAATGACATAATTGAGCAAAATTGAGCAAAAATTCTGCCCGCCAATTTTGTCAATTATTTAAATCTTGTCAATTATGTCAATTAGTTTAACTTATCCTGGCTCTCCTGAATTTCCAAAAGCTGTTTGGGGTCCGTGGTAATAATCTGGTCTTCCACGTAGGAGGCGTAAATTTTAATGGCCGCGTGCTTTAGGCCGGCAAAAAATATGCCTTCGCCGACTTCGCTTTCCAGCAATAAATATTTTTCGCCTTCGGTTAAAAAGAAAGTCTCCGCGATTACGTTTATCGCGGCCGGTGACTGCTTAAGCAGCATTTGAATAGATGAGTTTGTGACAATTGGCTTGCCATATGGCGAAGCCAAAAAGTCCGCCACATCCTGCGTAATGGTGGTCAGACCGAGATAATATTTGCGCGCGCGCTTGGCGATGCCGAATAAAAACCGCGCGCTGTCTTCATTCTGCATTAAAATCCAGGCTTCATCCACGGCCAAAATTCGTTTTTTAAGCTCACTGCGAACAATATTCCAGATATAATTTAAAACAATATACATCGCTATGGGCCTTAACTCTTCTTCCAAATCGCGAATGGAGAATACAACCAGTTGATTATTTAAAACCACATTAGTCTGCTGGTTTAAAAGCCCGGCAAAAGTACCTTCGGTATATTTGCCCAAACGCTGTCCCAAACTTTCCGCGCCGACCATCCCGTTTAAAATTTCCACCAAATCGTTCATCGTGGGATATTCCATACCGCGGAAGTCCGCCAAATCCGGCGTAATATCTTTTTTAGCGTAAGTCTGCCAAATGGCCTTGTCCATCAAAGCTTCTTCCGTGGGATTTAACTTTCCGATCATCAGGCTAAACAAACCGAGCAAATTAATAACCGCGGTGCGCAAAACGTCGGCATTGCTTTCACCCTCTATGGCAACGGGGAGATCAAACGGATTTATGCGCGAGGCCGAATTCAAAGAAACGCTCAAATAAGTCCCGCCCACGGCCGAAGCCAAATGCTGGTATTCGTTTTCTGGGTCAACGATGATAACTTCGGTGCCGACCATTAAGGAGCGTAGGACTTCCAGTTTTACCGCGTAAGACTTTCCGGCGCCGGATTTGGCAAAGACCACGGAGTTGGCGTTTTCCATGGCAAAACGGTCAAACAAAATCAGGCTGTTATTGTGCCGGTTAATGCCGTACAAAATTCCGTCGTTGCTGGTTAAATCCGATGATACAAACGGAAAACAGGAAGACAACGGACTTGTGTTCATATTGTTGGCCACATCCAGTTCGTCCAGGCCGAGTGGCAGAGTGGAATTCAGCCCGTTTTGGGTTTGTAGCAGTGCGCGCTTGGTCACAATTAATTTGGAACCGAGCGAGCTTTCCAAAGTGCTGGAAAATTTATCCAGTTCTTTTAAGTCCGCGGCGTAAATTGTAAAATACAGCGCGAACCGAAAATATTTTTCCGTGCCCTGCATTAAGTTGTCACGCAAGCCCTCCACATCTTTGTAGGCCGTCTCCAGCATCGGGTCGCGCACCATGCCCTTTTCCTGGTTAATGGACATCTGCGAACCCAGCTCGCCAACCTTGCTTTTAAGTTTTTTTAAAATTTGCGCCGAATCTATGGGATAAATAAACATGGATAAATCCAGCGCGCCTTCTGCCTGGATAATAAACGACAGCCAGTTGCTGGACAAAAACCGCGGGTAGGCCAGGACAAAAAAGCTCCTGCCGAATTTGCCGTTAAGCTCAAAATGAGAGCTGTCAAACTTCAGCGCGGCCGGCGCGATTAAATCCTTTAAGGTCGTTAATCCTTCGCGGTAAGTTTTATCCAAATCGCCGAGACTGGAGCTTAAACTCCGTTCGGTTTCCGCTTCTTTAAGATTCTGTTTTTTTTGCTCCAGCTCTTCCGGAGTGATTTTTGAAAAAATAGACATAAGTGTAAGAAATCGAATCAACGAATTAGACGAATCTGCGAATGACAGCGAATTTAAGACATTTTTTGCTTTAAAATCCGATGGGGTTGAGCGGATCGCGCCCAAAAATTTACTATTAATCCTAAATCCAGATGTAAAACTTGTAAATACCTTTGCACTTGGGCGTAATCATCTTGATTTAAAAATGGCTTCGCCTTGGCCTCGATCAAAATCTTGTCATAAACCACTAAGTCAACACGATTGCCGGTTGCGCCTACGACCAATTCTCTTCTGCATGGAATTCCCAGTTCAATAAATCTTGCTTCCATAATATCAACATATTGTTTTTCTTTCGCAAACCTCCCGAGCCTGTTCTGAGCATAAAAGCATACACCCGCAATTTGGAAACTTTCATCAGGATATAAAACTTTTGCTGTATCAACAACATAATGTGCCATATTCGTAGTCATTCGTAGATTCGTTCTATTCGTAAATTCGATTTATTCCGATATCTTAATGTCTTTTAATTGCCCGGGGTCAACCAATGGCGCCGCGTCAAAATTGTATGAGTTGTAGTATAACTGGATAATTTCCTCGGTTTTAAGTCTGACCCCGCGCACGCCGATACCGGAAAGGTTACTAAGAATGGCCGAAACTCTGGTGTCCAGCTTTTCCTTGGCTTTTTCAAAATTTTCAATTTTTTTGGCAATCTGTTTGGATTTTCCGGCGCCAAGAAAACGGGACATAAAACCCGCGGCAGGCGGAAAAATACTTTCTCCCAAAGGAACTATCACGTAAAAATTTTTGTTCATAATGCTGGCGTTCTCAATAAGCCTAGCAATAAATTCGGTATACTCAACTGTCTGCACCCGCAAAAGTTCGTTGGTCTGCTTTTCCGACAAACTTTTGAGTTTTTCCAAATAACCGCCGATTTCCATTTTCCTGCTCTGCATTAAAATTTGCACGGAAAAATCCAAGGAATTCAAAAACCGCTGGAAGTTAAAAATAATGGAATCCTGCTCCTCCTGACTTTTTAAATCAAAGTTGGTGCTGGAAACCGAAAGTATCGCGCGAAGCGTTCCGTCGTCCACCACCACGGTATCGTTTTTTATTTCGCTGAGCCGTAAAAAACTTTGGGTGGTTTTCCCCACGGGCTTTTTTTTGTTTTGCATTTCTAGTTTCATAAAGAAATCGAATCAACGAATTAGACGAATCTACGAATGACAACGAATTTAAAAATGATAGACTTTAAAAAACATAATAAAATAACGCGTTCTAAAAATCATTAATAATCTTTTTTCTATGCAATAATTTACTCCATTCGTAGTCATTCGTAGATTCGTTCTATTCGTAAATTCGATTTATTTCATTTTCTCGGCGATATCGCTTTCTTCCGTAGCAGTCTTTCTTAATAATTCCTGAACTTCTTTTAGATGCGCCTGGGGGTCTTGCGGCGTCTGGACTTCAGCTTTTACAGGAGATTTTAACTGGGCGTCCGACATTTTTGCCGATGACGCGACGTTGGCTTCTTTATGGAAAATTAAAACTTTCGGCGACATAATGAATTTTACAAAATTACCGATGCTATTATATATGGGCCGTCCGTTAATTTGGGCAAAGGCCAGGCCCAAAGCCGGCAAACCAAACAGGACAAACAGGAACACCGCGACTAAAATGCTCTTGGTGGCGGAAAAGCCCAAAAAAACCACAATGCCCGCGGCAAAAACAATGCCAAACTGCTTTAGAGTCAAAGACCCGATAATTTTATCTTCAACCTCGGTAAATTGTGGGACCGGAAATTGCATAGTGTTAGCTTAATTATAGCATAGATTATCCTTTATCCTTCATCTTTGATCCATTACCGATCACTATACCCTCAGCGTCATTCTGAACCCGACGATCTAAGCTGTTTTTAGACGTCGGGTGAAGAATCTCCTAATCTATCTCGTAATGAGATGCTTCGGCCGTCTCATTTTTGCTTATTGCGGCCTCAGCATGACGCCGCAAAATTAGCCCTTTCACATTACGGAACCTGAATTTTC
>CAZQFQ010000007.1:0-41719 GCA_964592725.1 uncultured Candidatus Saccharibacteria bacterium
TTTGTTAAAGGAATGAAGCCTTAAATTGGTTGCACTTCAGTTGCGAATGGAGGATTGAAAAATATTGTGTTATATTTAAAGGGGTATTTTTTTTGCGGTTTGCAGTTTTTGCAGCCATTTTTAAAAATAATCAGACACCATGCCAAAAATTTTTATAGTAGTTCCCGCCTATAATGCCGGAAAAAAAATAGTTTCGGTTTTTGAGCGGATTCCCCAAGAGATTTGGGCGCGTAATCCGTCCGTAATTATAGTAAACGACGGAAGCAGCGATGACACATCGGAGAAAATAAAAGAAATCCAATCCCGTTGGCCGGTAGTTTCAGTTATAGACAAATCCAAAAATGAAGGTTACGCGCGCGCCCAAAAAAGCGGCTTTACTATGGCGCTAACGCAAGGCGCCGATATCGTGGCATTGCTCCACTCCGACGGCCAATATGCTCCGGAAATCCTCCCCCAGCTTTTGGAGCCGCTTTTAAACAATACCGCCGACATTGTGCAAGGCTCGCGCATGCTGGACAAAAAAGCGGCGCTCAAGGGCGGGATGCCGGTTTACAAATTTATCGCGAATGTCGGTTTAAGCTTATTGGAGAATTTGGTTTTTGGCTGCAATTTTGCCGAGTACCATTCCGGATATATGCTTTATTCCAAACACGCCTTAGAGACTATTCCGTTTTTAAAGCTTTCCGACACTTTCCATTTTGACGGGGAGATGCTGTTTGTGGGAGCAAAAAAGGGTTTAAGGGTAAAAGAAATCCCGATCCCAACCAAATATGCCGACGAAAAAAGCCACGTAAAACCCATACAGTACGGCTTCCAGGTTTTGGGCATAATGTTGAAGTATTTAATGGGTAAATACGACCTGTAAAGCGCCGACTTTCGGAACGTAAATTCATTGACTGTACCGGGCGTGTTTGATAAAATGAAAGGTATATGGCAAAGATTTTTATTACAGGTGTGGCCGGTTTTTTGGGCAGCCATCTGGCGGACGAACTGCTAATTAAGGGGCACGAAGTCGTCGGCATAGATAACCTGCTCGGGGGATACAAAGACAATGTTCCCGGGAAGGTTAAGTTTTATAAGGCCGATGCCAGGGATTTTGAAAAAATGAAAACTTTGATGAAGGGAGTTGACGTCCTTTATCATTGCGCGGCCGCTCCCCACGAGGGCTTGTCGGTTTTTTCGCCAAACCTGATTACCCAGCATACCTACAATTCCACGGTGGCGGCAGCCAGTGCCGCGGTGGTCTGTAAAGTCAAACGGATTGTTTTTTGTTCCAGCATGGCCAGATACGGCGAACAGGAAAAATTGCCGTTTACCGAAGACATGCAGCCCAAGCCCAAAGACCCTTACGGGGTGGCAAAATACGCGGCTGAGCTGGCCGTAAAAGCTTTGTGCAACGCTCACGGCCTGGAGTATGTCAACGCCGTTCCCCACAACATTATCGGCCCCCGTCAGAAGTATGACGACCCCTACCGGAATGTTGCTTCCATTATGATCAATATGATGTTACAGGGGCGCCAGCCCATAATTTACGGCGACGGCGAGCAAAAAAGAGGTTTTTCTTTTGTGGAAGACGTGGTCGAGCCCATGGTAAAAATGGGTTTTGAGCCGCAGGTGGTCGGGGAGACCATAAATGTCGGACCGGATGAGGAATTTATTACCATCAACGAACTGGCCGGGCGCATAGCCAAGCTAATCGGTTTTAAGCCCTTAAAACCCACTTTTGTTAAGGACAGGCCGATGGAAGTTAAACTTGCCACCTGTTCAGCCGACAAATGCAGGAAGCTGCTGGGCTATAAAACACACTACACCATTGATCAGGGCCTTAAAGAAATGATCGCCTGGATAAAAAAGAGGGGAACCAAGCCTTTTACCTATCATTTGGCGCTGGAAATTATCAATGACAAAACTCCGGCCACCTGGAAAGACCGATTATTTTAAACCTCATGAATCCCAAAGCCAGAGAATTTTTTAAAAAATTGCCTTTTGCCGAGAGTGCCAGGAACATTCTTTTAAGAGCGCGCAAGAATGTTTCTTTTTCCCAATGCGGGGAAGATTTGATTGCACGGTTTTTTTTGCCAAAAAAATTCCAAGGCTTTTACGTGGATATTGGCGCCAACGACCCCGTTTATTTTAATAACACTTACCTGTTTTATAGGCTCGGGTGGAGCGGCTTGTGCGTTGAGCCCAACCGGCGCCGTTGCGGGCAGATAAAAAAGGTCAGGGGCAGGGACGAAATTTTGAATTTCGGGTCAGGGAAAGAAAAGGGTGAGAAAGATTTTTTTAATTTTGATCCGGATACGCTTTCCACGTTTTCCCCGGCGGAAGCGGGGGAGTTCCAAAAGTTGGGCCATAAGCTTTTAACCGTAGAAAAGGTAAAAGTCGTACCATTGGGCGAAATTTTGGAAACCTTTGGCAAAAACAGGGACATTGATTTGCTGTCCATAGACACCGAGGGCCTGGACCTGGAAATTTTACAGAGCAATAATTGGCAAAAGTTCCGGCCCGCCCTTGTGGTTGCCGAAACGGCCGAATACAGGAAAGAAGAAATGGTCAGGATCAACCGGCCGTTTGACGGCTATATGAAGGGTTTGGATTATATAAAGCTGGCTGATACATATATTAACGGGATTTATATGGAAGGCGGCTATGCCCGCAAACTAAAGATGTCGAGCATTACTGAATAACCCGTGATAAAAAAAATAATAAAAAAAATAGGCAGGGGAATAAAGTCATTTTTTAAGGGAATTTTTTGGTTTGTCGGCGACTGGGTTGTTTACAGGAGACTGCTGGGGCAAAATTCTTTAAAGCCCAAAGTTTATTTTTTCCCGCAGATTTTTGATAAAGACCCGTCGTCCCATACTTTTGACAAGCATTATGTTTATATGGACCGGTGGGCCGCCGAAAAAATTATCACGGCCCGACCTGCCGAACATATAGATGTCGGGTCTTCAATCAGGTTTTTGTCTTTTGTTTCGGTTTTTGTTCCGGTTAAGTTTGTTGACATTCGACCAATCCAAACGGATTTTAATAATTTTCAATGCGTTGCGGGCAGTATTTTAAACCTTCCTTTTAAAGAGAATTCCGTAAAATCGCTTTCCTGCCTGCACGTGGCCGAGCACATTGGCTTGGGCCGGTACGGAGACCCGCTGGATCCGTTAGGAACACAAAAAGCCTGCGGGGAACTGGCGCGGGTTTTGGCTCCCGGAGGTACGCTGTATTTTGCTTTACCGATCGGCAGGCCGGCCACTTACTTTAACGCCCATCGCGTCCACGATCCCGCAACCATTCTAAACTATTTTTCGGGTTTGAAACTGCTGAACTTTGCCGCGGTCAGCGACCGGGGCCGGTTTACGCCGGAAGCGAACCCGGAAGATTATAAAAATTCCCGTTATGCCTGCGGTATGTTTGAATTTGCCAGGGCGTAGAGGGATTTGAAGCCTAAAATCGAGCGGCTCGTTTGCGAATCTTACAATATTAAGCCAGCAGTTTTTTAAAAAGATAAAATAATATTAAATTAAGCAAGGTAGGACTCAAGTCCTACAAGGATTAAAGTATGAAAATTGGAATCATGGGTTTGGGTTTTGTCGGGGGAGCCGCGAATGAATATTTTGAAAAAAAAGGCGTTAAGGTTTATAAATACGATAAATATAAAGGCATTGGCTCGGTGCAGGAAGTCAATTTGGCCGATGTCATACTGGTTTGCGTGCCGACGCCGTTTGTCCCAAAAAAAGGATTTGATTTGTCTTTCGTAAAATCGGCAATAGGCTTGCTGGCCGGGCAGAAAATCGTGGTAATCAAATCTTCGGTCGTGCCCGGGACGACGGATTATCTGCAAAAAGCTTTTCCCCGGCATAAATTTTTGTTCAGCCCGGAATTTTTAAGGGAGGTCAGCGCTTGCGATGATTTTGCCAATCCCGACAGGCAAATTGTCGGCTACACTAAAAAAAGCCGCGGGGTCGCAAAAAGAGTTTTGGCTATTTTGCCCCGGGCACCTTACGCTAAAATTATGCCCAGCCGCGAAGCCGAGACCGTTAAGTATATGGCCAACAGTTTTTTATCCCTAAAAGTGGTGTTTGCCAACGAGTTTTATGATCTATGCGAGAGTTTAGGGGTAAATTACGACGAGGTCAGGTTGGCCGTGGGCGCGGACCGGCGGATTTCCCATTCGCATTTGGACGTGGCGCACGGGGGATACCGCGGTTACGGCGGCTCGTGCTTCCCTAAAGACGTGAATGCGATTTTAGAGCATGCCGCGGGAAAAAAAGTTAAAATGAAATTGCTTAAGACCGCGCGCGAGGTTAACCGCCGCCTGCTTAAAGCCAGCGGGTTAAGCGAGGATTATTTTTTGAATAATAAGCATAAGGCTCATTGAACAAAGAAATCGGATTGTAGCGTCAAGGGTCGCTCTTGACACAGGTAAAAAAAGTAAAAATATGCCCAAAGTTTCCGTGTTAATGTCAACTTATAATGACGCGCGATTTTTACCTCAAGCCTTAGACAGCGCGCTGGGGCAAAGTTTTGGCGATTTTGAGCTATTGGTAGTGAATGATAATTCTTCCGACCAAACCGATGCCGTATTGCGCGCCTATCAAAAAAAAGACGCGCGGATAATTTTTTGGACGAATCCGGTTAATTTGGGCCTGACTGAAAATTTAAACGCCGGTTTAAAACGGGCGTCAGGGGAATATATCGCGCGTCTGGACAGCGATGATTTTTGGACGAATAAAAATAAGCTGCAAAAACAGGTTGAGTTTTTAGACAGGAATCCGGATTGCTGTTTGGTGGGAACCTGGGCCGAAGTTTACGGTTCCGGCAATAAAAAACTTTATGACCTGAAATACCCGGCCGAGGATTTAAAAATCCGCAGGCAATTATTGCGGCATAACTGTTTTGTGCACAGCAGTGTTTTAATCCGAAAAGCCAACATACTGGCAGCCGGATCCTATGATCCAAACTGGCAATATATAGAGGACTACGCCTTATGGCTCAAATTGGGCCTAAAGGCTAAGTTTGCCAATATACCGGAAATTATGGTACGCTATCGGGTAAACTATTTCGGCGTTACGCGAACTAAAAATAAACAGCAAATTAGGGCGGTATTGTCTTTAATCAAAGAATATAAGAGCGAATATCCTCAATATACAAGGGCTTTATTTAAATGGACTTTACAATACTATATATAATAGATAATTATAAATAAAATTAATGCAAGGCGGTAAAGGGTTAATAAAATTTTGGTTTTTGGTTGTGCCGGTGGCGCTTTTGTTTTATGTCGGATTGTGGTTGACAATTGTCTTTCGTTATCAGGACACCTTAGGGCATGCCACGGCCTCCCAACTGCTTAGGACATTCAGTTTTATTTTTTTGCTGTGGCTCGTGGTTTTTTTCATCCACGGACTTTTTGAGACGGAGGTGTTTAGGCGTTATACTTCTTTGGTGTTCAGTCTTGTTTCGGCTACGATAGTAAATGTCCTTATTGCCGTTATATATTTTTATTTCCAGCCTAATTTAGTTCTCACCCCGCGCCGTTTTTTGCTCATTGACGTTACCGTCACTTTTGTTTTGCTGCTCGGCTGGTATTTGTTGATGAAATATTTTTTGCAAAATAAGCTGGTTGAGGGCGTTTATATTTTTTCTTTTGACGGCGGGCTGCGGCATCTTGAAGGGGAAATTACGTCGCATAGCTACCTGGGTTATAAAGTTTTGGGGCGGCTGGCCGGGGGTTCTTTGGGGGAGTCAAAAGTTGAAAAAAACTCCATTATTATTTTGCCCGACAATTTGCATTCAACCCCGCAGGTCAGCGAGCAGCTTTACCGCCTTCGGACCAGCGGCGTGATTTTTTACAACCATAAGGATTTTTATGAGCTCCTGCTGAGGCGGATTTATCTTTCGGACTTAAACGAGCTGTGGTTTTTGGAAAATATTGATTACCAGGAAAAACGTTTTTACAATTTCGGCAAAAGGATTGTGGATTTGATTTTGGGCTTTATCGGGATATTCTTTTTTGTGGTCAGCTATCCGTTTTGCGCCCTGGCCATCAAGCTTACCAGTCCGGGTCCGGTGCTGTTTGTGCAGGAACGGGCGGGCAAACAGGGCAAGTTGTTTAAGGTTTACAAATACCGGAGCATGAGCGGAGGGCCTTCCAATACCTGGACTTCGGTTAACGATCCGCGCATAACCAAAGTCGGCAAATTTTTGCGCAAGAGCCGAATAGACGAGTGGCCGCAATTTATAAATCTTTTGCTCGGTCACATCAGCCTGGTCGGGCCCCGCCCCGAACAACCGCACATAGTGGAAGAGTTAAAAAAACAAATTCCGTTTTATGACGAGCGCCACCTGGTCAAGCCAGGCATTACCGGCTGGGCCCAGCTCAACATCTATGCCGGAAGCCTGGAAGAAAGCAAACTCAAGCTCCAATATGATCTCTATTATATTAAGCACCGCAGTTTCCTTTTTGATTTGGAGATCATTCTTAAAACCATCTACTATATTTTTACCTGGCAAGGTAGATAGGGTTTATTAATTAAAGACCAAAAAATAATTTGGGTTTGAGTATTAACACAAAATCTGTTAATATACAAATATGATCGCTTTACCCGAAACAAGCTATAAAAAGGCCACCCAGGCTTTGAATTTTTTTGCCCAAAAAAAAGACGGCAAGATAAACAAAATGAAGGCTATTAAACTGATTTATCTTGCGGACCGTTTGCATCTGCGCAAATACGGCCGTCCCATTGTTGGGGATATTTATTGGGCGATGAAATTAGGCCCGGTTGGCTCGCGCGTTAAAGATGTCGCCGAACTTGCGGATATGCCGGAAGGGGTTTTGGCTTACGCAAAAAAATATATCAAACCGATTGACGAAAAAAAACAGACTTTGGCGTCGCTTAAGCCTGCGGACCTGGAAGTTTTTTCTAAAACAGATATAGAATGCCTGCATGCGGTTTACGCGAAATTTTCTGACAAAGACCAGTTTGAACTCGCCGAAATAACCCATCAATTCCCCGAATGGCTAAGACATAAAAAAGAATTGGAAGCCGGAAAAAAGAGAGTTAAAATGGATTATGATGATTTTTTCGCGGATGCTCCCAAAGCCGACGATTTTTTTATCCAAAATAAATCAGATTTGTCCCTGGCTAAAGAATCTTTTGATGAATTAAAAGAAGTTTCGCGGTTCTTTACAAGATAATTTTTTGTTCAATGGAAATACCGGCAAAAATCAGAATTCCATTGTGCATTGAGCAGGGTTCAGTTTTTAATTTCTATATTGAATTTGGCGGTTCTAAAGAAGGCAAGAACCGCTATTTTGTTGTTGTTAACCGAAACCCAAAGTCCGATATGTTTTTAATTATACTAACTTCAACGACTCAAATTGAAAAGAAACGGGAATTTATAAAAAAAGCGGGGATAAGCGGAAAGACAATTATTGAGGTTACGACAAAACAATACCCTGTTTTTTCAAAAAACAGCGCTTTTAATTGCAACGAGGTATTTGAAGTAAAAATGGCCGATTTAATACACAAAATTGAAGAAAAAGGTTCTATGCATTACCCTAAGTTACCGGATGAAATACTTTTGCTTATTATAGACGGAGTGCGCGGAAGTCCAAGGGTTTCCGAGGAAATAAAAAAGCTTTTATAACAAAAAAATTTGGTTTGGTTTCATTTTGAGTTTTTATCCGCTTATGTTATAATAATTGGGCGGATTGATAGTAAAGAAACAAAAAAGGTTCACAGATGCCCAGATGGAGACGGATAGCACGGATTTGTTATAAACCTCTCTTTGATTAAAGCAGGGGATATTAATATATGGATAAGCAGGAATTAAACACGGCTTTAAAACAAAATAAAATCCTAACCGGGGATAAGCTGGAGGCTTTGGAAAAAGAGCATTCCCAGGTTAAAATCCCGATTTCCTGGGAAGATTTTTTAATTGAAAAAAAGGCCGTAACCGAACAGCAGCTGTTGGATTTAAAAAGCCGCCTGCTCGGCGCGCCGATTGTGGATTTAACCACCCTGCAAATTCCCCAGGAGGTGCTCAATTTGGTGCCCGAGCCCATTGCCCACCGGCACCAGGTCATCAGTTTTGCGAAAACCAAAGAAGGGCTGTCTTTGGCAATGTCGGACCCCGAGGATATTCAGACCAAGGAATTTATCCAAAAAAAAACCGGCCTGGAAATTAAGACTTTTTTAATCGGCCGAGCCAGCCTGGAATTCGGCCTTTCCAAATATCACTCTTCCCTGGAAAAGGAAATAAAACATTTGTTCACGCCGTCAACCAAGCCTTTGGCGGCAAAAGCGGAGGGGGAGAGCGCGGCGGACGACAGCCTGAAAAAAATGGCCGAAGAAATTCCGGTCATCCGCGTGGTGGACACGCTTTTGGAGTACGCGGTATTTGAAAAGGCGAGCGACATCCACATTGAGCCCCAGGAAAACGCCGTGACCGTGCGCTACCGCATAGACGGCGTGCTTCACGACGTGATGACTTTGCCCAAGGTTATTCAGGCGGCGATTGCCGCCCGCATTAAGGTTATGTCCAATTTAAAAATTGACGAGCACCGCTTGCCGCAGGACGGGCGCTTTAAAATAGAAAAAGACGGCTATAAATTTTCTTTGCGCGTGTCAACCATCCCGATTTTTGACGGCGAAAAAGTCGTTATTCGGCTTTTGGATGAGTCGGCCAAGGCCATGACATTGGAAGAGCTGGGTTTTGAAAAGGAATCTTATGAAGTCATTAACCGCAACGTCAAAAAACCGCACGGCATGCTTTTGGTAACCGGCCCTACGGGCAGCGGAAAATCCACCACGCTGTACACGGTGCTGTCCATGCTCAATACAAAAAACGTAAATATTTCCACCATTGAAGACCCGGTGGAATATCGGATTATCGGCGCCAACCAGATGCAGGTCAACCCAAAAATCGGCCTGACTTTTGACGTCGGCCTTAGGGCACTGCTTAGGCAGGATCCTAACATCATTATGATTGGGGAAATTCGCGACAAGGAAACCGCTGAAGAAGCGGTCCACGCGGCTATGACCGGGCACATTGTGTTTTCCACCCTGCACACCAACGACGCGGCCTCGGCTCTGCCCAGGCTTTTGGACATCGGCGTGGAGCCTTATTTAATCGCTTCCACCATAAACGCGGTGTTGGCGCAAAGGTTAGTGAGGGTAATTTGCAAAGACTGCCAAAAATCCTATTCTTTGGATGATGCCGCTTTGGAAGCGCTGTCTAAACAGTTTCATTTGGACAAGCTTTTGCCGATTTTAATCCGCGTCGGCGCGGCTCCGGCCAAATGCAAGAATCTAAAGGAAGTTAAATTTTATAAAGGCGAGGGTTGTGATAAATGTTCCAAAACCGGCTACCGCGGCCGTTTGGGCATCCACGAAATTTTGGAAGTTTCCCCCGCGGTAGCCCAAATGATAATGGCACACAAAAGCTCGCAGGAAATCCAGGAACAGGGGGAAAAAGAAGGCATGACCCTAATGTGGGAAGACGGGTTCATTAAGGCCGCAAAGGGGATTACGACCATAGATGAATTGGTTAGGGTTAGCAAGGAGTAGAAAATTTATGATTGAAGATTTTTGATTGTAGATTTATTAAATTGCTATGAATAAGGAAGACCTGAAATTAAGAACTAAAAAATTTGTTTTGAGGGTTATAAAACTCGTCGAAGCGATGCCGAAAACCGATATTGGAAGGATTGTTGGAAAACAATTGTTGAGATGCGGAACATCAGTAGGCGCAAATTACAGAGCCGTATGCCGCGCAAGGTCTATGGCGGAATTCATTGCAAAGCTGGGAATTGTTATAGAAGAAGCTGACGAATCGGTATTTTGGCTTGAAATTATTATTGAAGCGGAAATAATGAAAAAAGAATTGGTAGAGATTTGCTAAAGGAAGCTAACGAAATTACCGCAATAATGGTGGCGTCAAAAAATTCGGCGGGTAAAAATAATCCCAAAATTTAAAATGTCTATTAATCACAAATCTTCAATCTAAAATCTCAAATTATCAATGGAATTCTCATACACAGCGGTAACCAAAGACGGGCGCAAGGAAAGCGCCACAATTGAGGCGCCAAACCTGGCCGCGGCCGGGCATCTGCTTAAGGAGCAGGGGCTTTTGCCTACGGAAATCGGCGAGCAGGGCAAAAAAACCTCATTTGCCTTTTTAAACAATATTTCTTTTATTTCGCTGTCCGACAAAATCGGTTTTGTGCAAAACCTAAGCGTGATGCTCAAGGCCGGCATATCCATAAGCCGATGTCTGCAAATATTGGTCAAGCAAACCCATAATGCCAAATTTAAGGATATTTTAAGCGATGTTTACAGCCAGGTCCAGCAGGGGAAATCCCTGGCTGAGGCTTTGTCCAAATATCCCAACGTCTTTCCCAACATAGTGACCAGTATGATAAAAATCGGCGAGATGTCCGGCAACCTGGACAAGAGCCTGGAGTATTTAAGCATTCAGCTGGAGCGTGAAGCCGATTTAAAAAGCAAGGTCAGGGGAGCGATGATGTATCCTTCGGTTATTGTCTGCGCCATGATAATTATCGGCGTGCTTTTGGCCATTTTTGTTCTGCCGAATTTAATGTCAATTTTTACCGAGCAGGGAGTTACCCTGCCGCTTAGCACCCGCATTGTCATCGGCATTTCCAATTTTATGAGCGGCCACGCGGTTTTGGCAATCGGCGGAATGATTGGCATTGCCCTGGCGGCTGTCCTGTTTTTCCGTACCGCCGTCGGCAAGCGGACGTCCAGCATTATCAGCCTGAATATTTTTATCATAAAAGAAATAACAAAGAAAATAAATTTGGCGCGCTTTGCCAGAATTTTAAGCTCAATGCTTAAAAGCGGCATTCCCATAGTGCAGGGTCTGGAAGTGGTCGCGGAATCTTTGGACAACGTGCTTTATAAGGAACTGCTCGTTAAGACCGCGGACGATGTCCGGTTGGGCAAGCCTTTGGCCGAATCTTTGGGCAAGGACCAAAAGCTTTTTCCGGTTTTGGTCCAGCAAATGATAGCCGTGGGCGAAGAGAGCGGCAGCACCCAGGAGATTTTGGAGCAGTTGGCGGTCCACTACGAAGCCGATGTTGACGACACCTTAAAAAATTTGGCCTCCATAATTGAGCCTTTGCTCATTTTGGTTATCGGGGCGGTTGTCGGCATGCTGGCTTTGTCATTAATCACGCCAATATACAGCATTTATCAGAACGCAACTTAGTATAATGTAGAAGCTGTGCCAAACGCCGCGGGTTCAAACGCCGTGATAAACGCGGCCAGCGTCTAACACAGCGTCTGCATACAGCGTTTAGCCTGGTTTCTACTAAAAAATATGAAATTCAGCTTTCTTTCCAAAAATTTACCCGGCTTTGGCCTGGATATCAGCGGCAACTCTTTAAAGATTGTCCGGCTGGAGCAAAAACAGAAACAGTTCAGGTTAAAAAGTTTTCACGAGGCTTTTTTGCCAAAAAGCCTGATTATTAACGATGTCATAGCGGATCCCAAAACTTTTGAATTTTTGCTGAAGCAGGCCCTGGATAAGCCGCAGTTCGGCAGGCTTGATACTAACCGCGCGGTTGTCAACCTGCCGGAATCCAAATCTTTTGTGCGCGTCATCCAGATTCCCCAAATGAGCGACAGCGAAGCCAACAACGCCGTGCCGTTTGAAGCCGAAAGTTTTATTCCTCTGCCTATAGATCAGGTCTACTTGGATTGGCAAAAAATCGGCGATGCTGACGGCGCGCCCGGATTGGGCAATCCACCTCGGCTTGCGCCGGGCGAGACGGGCCAAATTGAAGCGGGGAAAATGAATATTTTAATGATTGCCTCTCCCAAGGAATTTGTGGATAATTACCTGGAGGTTTTGGACAAAGCCGGTCTGAATACGGTGGCGCTGGAAGTGGAGTCTCAAAGCTGTTTAAGGGCGGCTGTTGCCCGAGGCAGCCGGGAAACCGCTTTGCTTGTGGATTTAGGAGGTTTGCGTAGCAGTTTGATAATGGTCGAGGGCGGCAATTTGCAGTTTACCTCCACCATTCCCATAGCCGGCGATACTTTTACCGAAAGTATCGCCAGGGCGCTGGGCGTTTCGAGCGTTAAGGCTGAAGAAATTAAGAAAAAAGTCGGGATTTCCAACACCGCGGAATATCCGAATATTAAGACCGAGCTTTTGCCGGTGCTAAATAATCTGGCCGCGGAAATAAAAAATATTTTAAAATTCCATAGCGAGCATTCCGGTAGTCAGGTTTTAAGGGTTATTATTGCCGGCGGCAGCGGCAAGCTTAAAAACTTGCCGGAATTTTTGGCAAGCCAGCTTTTGGATGCCGGGGTGTCCAAGGTGGAATTAGCCAACCCGATGCAAAATTTAAATATAGCCGACAATGAGCATTTAAGCGCCGTTGAAAGTTTGGAATATATAACCGCAATAGGCCTGGCCGCAAGAGGCGCAAACTTTGAGGCCGATTAAGGGTCAGTTGCCGAATGTCATTTTGGTTAAAAATTTATAATTTTGGCCACTCGGCCAAAAAAACTTCTCCGCTTAAATAAAAGTTAAACATCAAAATTTATTTTGACCGATTGCCCCAAAATTCTAAATTTTTTCCTCAAAAGCCCGTTCGGCAACTGACCCATTAAAATTATGAAGATTATCAATCTTTTGCCTAAAACCAGACAGCAAGAACTTCATTATGAAGTTATATTGCATACCCTGTGGGTTGTTGTCAGCTTGTCTTTGGTTAGTTTTGTCTTGGTTTTTTTGGCCCAGTTTGGCACAAAATTCTATTTGCAATATGAGGATAACGCCATTAAACAGCAGGTCGCGCAGCTGCAGAGCCAGGTGGACAAACAGCAGAATACCGAAATTAAGGCTAAAATTTCTGCGGTTAATAATTTGGTTTCCGATTATTTGAATTTAGCCGGCAGTTCTCCTCATTGGTCCAAGGTAATTAAAGCGTTCGCGCCTTTGCCTCCGTCCGGTCTTAAAATCAGCACTCTTTCCATTGACCCGAATCAAGACGCGGTAACCATAACCGGGCTTAGCCCCACGCGGGACTTGGTAATTTTGCTTTATAATAATATTTTGAATGATACCGGCGATTTTTACGGCATAGATTACCCCCTGGAAAACGTGGTAAATCCGGTTAATGTGAATTTTCATTTTACTTTTAAAATTCAGAATAAGCTGCTGCAGCAGTAATGATCAAAAGGATATGAAAAAGTCATCCGCGAAAAATAAAATTATATTGGTGCTTCTGGCCTGGCTCATTTTGAGCGCTTCAATGTTTTTGTATTTTTTTAAATTGCTTGACGTCCAAAACCAGGCCACTTTGGACTCCATGGCCCAGGAAAGAAAAGATTTGGCTTCATTGCAGGCCCAGGACCAAAGCTATAAACAGGCTCAGGCCGATTTGCAGGAACTGGCCGGCAAGCCTTACCAGCCTGAGGATTTTTTTACCAGCGATATCTCGCTGGTAAATGAAATTCAGACTTTGGAAAATTTGGCGGCAAAATATAATTTAACAATGCAAATTTCCGGAATCGCGGGAACCATTGAAACCCTTCAAAGCGCCAATACCGTAACGCCCATAGCCATGGTGCCGTACGGCATAACTTTGTCGGGAGATTTTTTCCAGACGGTAAATTTTATTGAAAGTCTGGAGCATTTGAGTTTTATTGCCAACCCGACTAATATTTCCATTAACGGTGCCGATAACGGCAATGTAAGCGCCAGTATGTCGGCAAATTTTTATTTAAAAAAATGAAAAAAATAAATTTGAACTCCGCGGGGTTGAAAAATTTTTTCGAAAAATTCGCCAAAAATTTAAGATTGGTATTTTTCGCGGTATTTTTGCTTATGTTGGTATTGGAGGCTTTCCAGGTAAAAAATTCCGTTTCAATAATTTTCAATGTTAATCAGGCGCCGCCGGTCCAGGTAACCGGACAACAGGTCAGAATAAATTTTGACAATTACAACAAAGCGGTGGAAAGAATCCAGCAGGCGGCCGTCTTTGAGCCGACCGGCGGAATTACCAATAATCCTTTCAACCCCTCCCAGACATTACCCAAACCCACTCCTGCGGCAAGCAGTACGCCCGCCCAGAGCGGAAAATAGTCGCTTTAAATCTTATAGCATAAAAAACAGGCAACCTTTTATTGTAAAGATTGCCTATTTTGGCTATAATAAGAGCTGAACTAATATTTTTTTGATCGTTTATGTATCCGCTCAACTCGCCTGGTGACCTCGGTAGGATTTGAACCTACTGCCTCTTGGTTCGAAGCCAAGCGCTCTATCCAAATGAGCTACGAGGTCCTGCAAGCGATTTGGGCCGAAGATATAGCAGTTGTAATAATAAAAAAGTAGCTGGCTTGCCATGTACCTGAGCCAGTGAGCACATCCGAACGAGCAAACGGTACATGGTGGGTTGGGAGGGGATCGAACCCTCGACAAGCGGCTTAAGAGGCCGCTGCTCTACCAACTGAGCTACCAACCCACGCTTACACTATCTCCGATATTTTACACTATTTTAAGACTTTATTCAAGCTTGCTATGTTAATGCTTTTGCTGGGTACCGACGATTTTTCCAAGAAGGAATTTATTGACTCTTTGGTCAAGGACAAAGGGGCGGATTTGGTTGTGTTTTCGGAAAGTGATCAAATGCCGAATTCGGGGCCGTTGCTTGAAACGGATTTGTTTTCCAAAGCGAAGGTTTTTGTTTTACAAAATATTATGCCCGAATTTGGGCAGGCTGATATTGAAAAGCTTATTTCGTCGGCAAATTACGTTGTGTTCTCGGTTAAATCGCTGGACAAAAGAAAAAAGGAAAATAAGGAATTAATCGCAAATCCCAAAATCGCGACCAAAGAGTTCGTCTTGCCCCACGGTAGAGAACTTAACAATTGGATAGCCAAGCGCGCGGCGTTTTATGGCGGCGTGATGAATAAAGAGGCTGTGGAATTATTGGCAGTGCGTTTAGGCCGCGACAACGGCAAGGAAATAAAAGCGGCGGGCAAAGTTGTCTCGGCCGAAGAAGTTTTTGATTTGTGGCAGGCGGACTCGGAAATTAGGAAATTAATCGCGTATAAAGCGGGAGAGGAAATAAATGAAACTGATGTCAGGGAGTTAGTTAGCGAAAACGGGGAAGTGAATGTGTTTGATTTGACTAATGCCTTAGGCGACAACCAAAAGCAAAAAGCCTTGGAACTTTTGCGCCGATTTTTGCAAGAACAAACAGGTAGTGATGAAAAAGGCGCGATTATCCAGTTAAACGCTCTGCTAAGCGAACAGTTTAGGAACGTCGCGATGATTCAGGATTTTATGGTTGCAAAAAAATCGGAAGATGAAATTTTAGAAATTACCGGCTGGAAGCCGGGCCGGCTGTTTGTAATGAAAAAACTTTCTTCGCGCTTCCCGCCCAAAAAAATCCTTGAATTTTTAAACAAGCTGGAAGCCCTGGACGACGAACTAAAAACTTCCTCCACCCCGCCGCGGGTTTTGCTGGACTTGATAGTTTCCCAGCTTTTGACCTAAAGCAGAACAGCTTAAAAATATTCCGACATTCTTGAGAATGTCGGAATATTTTATTATATGTTTATCACCGGGCGGCGCGTTTGCGCTCCAGGGCGGAGAGGATTTTTTTGCGGATTCTTATGGATTTAGGCGTGACTTCCACGAGCTCATCGGAGCCTATGTATTCCAGGGCAAAATCCAGTTCAATCAGGCGCGGCGGTGTTAATATAATTGCTTCATCGGTTCCGGAAGAGCGGATGTTGGTAAGTTTTTTGGTTTTGCAGACGTTGAGTTCAATGTCGCTGTCCACGGAATTTTTGCCCACAACCATCCCTTCATAAACTTCCACAGCCGGGCCGATAAACAAAATACCGCGTTCCTGGGCGTTGTTAAGGCCGTAGGCGTTACTAACTCCGGTTTCGCTGGAAATGAGCGAGCCGTGCTCGTTACTGCGCAGGTCTATGTCGTGCGCGGGTTTGTAGGAATCAAACAGGCTGTTCATTATAACGGTGCCGCGGGTGCGCGTCAGCAGTAAATTTTTTAATCCAATTAACCCGCGTGTCGGAATCAGATATTCGGCGTGAATGTCACTGCCATTGTGCCCGCTTTCCAAAATTTGCATTTGTCCGCCGCGCTTGCCGAGCTCTTCTATAACCACGCCTTGGTGTTCGTTTGGCACGTCAATGGTGATAATTTCGTAGGGTTCCATTTTTATGACATCTTTGTCATCCGGGCCGTAGGGGAGGGTCTGTGACCCTCCCTCTTTTTGGGCGGGTTTTAAACCCGCCCCTACATCCGATTTTTTCGCATAATGATAAATAACTTCCGGCTGGCTGACCTGCAGTTCAAACCCTTCGCGTCGCATGGTTTCCACCAAAACCGCCAAATGCAATTCGCCTCTGCCGGAGACCAAAAAGGAATCCGAGCCCTGTTCCAAACCCGAAACTTTTAAGGCCACATTGGTTTCCAATTCTTTTATCAGCCGGTCGCGCAGGTTGCGCGAGGTCACAAACTTGCCTTCACGACCTGCAAACGGGGAAGTGTTTACCCCGAATGTCATTTTGATGGTGGGCGGTTCAATTTCCACTGGGGGTAAAATTTTTGGGTTAAGCGGATCTGTTACGGTATCGCCAATGTGGATGTCGTCAAAACCGCCAATGGCCACAATGTCGCCGGCCACGGCAATATCGGCATCAACCTGTTTTAAGCCTTCGTACATTTGCAAGCTGGAAATTTTGTTTGTAATTTTGGTGCCGTCCGCTTTGACCAGTAAAGCATTCTGGCCTTTTTTGACACTGCCAGATTGTACTTTGCCAATGCCCAGACGCCCCTTATAATTATCGTAGGCCAAAGCCAATATTAGCATAGAAAACGCGTCGTTCATTTCCACTTCGGGCGCGGGAATATATTTGATAATGGCGTCAAACAGGGGAGAGACGTCGGGGGATTTATGATTTAAAATTGACGATTGAAGATTTTCCAAATTATCATCGGCCAAGCCCAAAGCCCCCGAGGCGTAAATGATCGGGAAATCCAACTGCAAATGGTTGGCGTTTAATTTGACGAATAAATCAAAAGTATGGTTAACGCTGTGGTCAACCTGGACATCGGGCTTGTCAATTTTATTTATGACCACGATAGCCTTAAGCCCCAGCTCCAAAGCTTTTTTTAAAACGAATTTGGTTTGCGGCATCGGGCCTTCTTTTGCGTCCACGAGCAAGAGCACCCCATCAGCCATTCTAAGTGTTCGTTCAACTTCGCCGCCAAAATCGGCGTGGCCCGGGGTATCCACAATATTTATTTTTACGTCTTTGTAAATAAGCGAAGCGTTTTTGGCTTTAATGGTAATGCCGCGCTCGCGCTCCAAATCCATGCTGTCCATTACCAAATCCGCCCCTTCGTCCTTAACGGTGTGGGTCTGCCTAAGCATCGCGTCCACGAGCGTAGTCTTGCCGTGGTCAACGTGGGCGATAATGGCTATATTTCTTATATTATTTCTTTTCATAGATATTGTCTTGAGCTTGTCGAAAGGCAATGTTGCGGATGTTGTCGCGCTTCATAGGGTCTCATGTTTTATTCTCCCCATTTAATGGGGAGATGCCGAGTGCGGCCGAGGCAGAGGGGTTAAATAAATATTAATTAACGGTATTAACCTCTCCCGTTTTGCGTGGTATTGCACCCTCTCCATGAATTGGAGAGGGGAAAATGTGCTTCGCTCTATGCAAATAAAAACCCCGCCACTCCTCGGGTTTGTGCTACAAATATAGCATAAATATTGATGTTTTGTCAAGGATTGACAGAATGGGAGAAAAGTGATATAATATATAACTAATATTTAGTTTGCGCTAAATGGCGATTTATTGTCGTTATTTAGGGCGAACCAATCGCCCAAAACAATTTGATAGGAGAGAACATAGAACATGCCTTTGAGCAATGTCACGAAAGAAATCCGGCTCGCGGTTCGCAAGGCCGGCTACACCGTCCTCACCTTGGCGTTGACCCAGTTGGTGAGAAACGGCAACTACAACCTGGCGGCTGCGATCATCGTCGCCCTCTGCCTCTCGCCACGTAAGTCTGTGACCGAGAACAATGGCGTCCTGTGCGTCCTGCGGAACATTCCGCTATACCGGGAAGCTCAGAGAAACGAAATGATTTGCGCCCTGCGCGACAACATGTTCGAGAATCGCCACTGCGATCAGATCATGGCAACGCTCGTTGCCGCCGGCTGGTGGGAATCGTATTATGCGTTCTTCCGCCACACCGATCCGATGCTGAGCACCGATGACGGGATGTTGTTCTATAACGCGCCCGGTCAGCCCGGATGCGTCATCCCCGAACAGGTCACGCTCTGCGATTTGGCGGGGTGCCAGCATGAACACTACTTCCAGCACACGCGTTTGATCCGGACGGATGATTATTATGTCCGGGTAATCGGCAAGCAGATGGATCGCTGGAATAAGACCAAGCGGAGCTTCACAGCCCTGCCGAACGGCTACTTCGAGTGCCTGATTCCGGCCGAGACCGTCGTCCACCGCATGCGCGACGAGCTCTGTGGGCGGACGCTGTCCGACATCATGGAGCCAAACGTGTGGTATAACGTCTACTTCGAGCCGGACACGCCGCTGGATCTGGTGAACCACGAGGCCGAGAAACAGCTCGCCGCGGCTCGTCAGGATATCGCCAACCTGGCCGTGCAGTTCGGCCAGCTCAACGGCTAGAACAACCCGAGCTTGTCCGGAACAGACAAGCAGGCCCCGATTTCCGCAAGGATGTCGGGGCTGATTTTTTTGGAAAGTATTTTATTGGTCGCCCGGGTTGGCGGTTGTCGCGTTTACGCGATGGCTGACTGACCCCGGCGCTCTTTCTTTTGCTGAAACTTTTGCTGAAAATGCATTTTATTTCACTTTTTGCTATAATTATAGTAGTCATCGGAATGGACATCCAGAACTACGGAAAACTACAGAAGCGAATTCCGTCGATTTCCGTAGTTCCGAATAATATTTATGCTCAAACCAAGAACTCAAACCATCGGTTTCTTTATTTTACTGGCTTTGGCGGGGCTGGTGGTTATTAGAATTTTTTGGCCGTTTTGGGAACTGCTGGCTTTTTCGGTAATTTTGGCCGTGTTATTTTATCCGCTGTACCATCGCTTGGAAATGCACAGCAAAATGCCAAATGTGTCGGCCGGGTTTGTGGTGCTGATAATCGCGGCGATTATTGCCGGGCCGGTTTTGTTTATAGGCCAGCAGGTATTTTTTGAGCTGGCCAATTTTTATCACGCCATAAATTTAGCGAATTTATTTAACCAATCAAACTCATTTATACAACATCTGCCGCCGTCATTCCAGCAATTAACCGTAAGTTTTAATGCGGATTTCAAATCTTGGGTATCCCAGCTTACCGGCCAGGCTTTTACCTCGCTTTCGGTTTTGCTTTCTTCTTTGGGTTGGATGTTTGGTTCTTTGGTCGTTGTCGCGTTTTCTACTTTCTTTTTACTCCGCGACGGCGAAAAAATAAAAAAAATACTGATTGATGTTCTGCCGCTATCTACCCAAAACGAAAACATCTTATTCAACAAACTGACCCAGGCCGTCAACGGCGTGGTCAAGGGCCAATTTTTGGTGGTGCTGACTATTTCCGTGGCTTCTTTTATCGGCTTTTCTATTTTTGGTTTACCCAACAGTTTACTGTGGGCGTGCGTGATGTTTGTGGCCGCGTTTGTGCCGACCTTTGGCACGTCTTTGGTTTGGATTCCGGCGGTCTGCTATTTATATTTTACCGGCCATGTGGCCGGCGCGGTTGGCATGGCGATTTGGGCTGTTGCCAGCGTGGTGTTAATAGACAACATTTTTGCCGCCAAGCTGGTCTCGTCCCGGGCGCGCCTGCATCCGATTTTAACCATATTCGCCATTTTGGGCGGCGTGGTGAGCTTTGGCGTTTTGGGAGTCCTGCTCGGACCAATTCTTATGGCGATTTTCGTGGCGCTGGTGGAGATTTATCGGACAGACATAAAAGGAACAACAATTAACGATTGACGATTAACAATTGACGAAACGCAATTCGGGTTAATTGTAAATTGTAAATTGTTAATCGTTAATTTTTTGTTTAAGTATGGCGCAGACTACTCGGCGTCATTTTTAGTCCAAATGCGTTAGGCGGCGATATAAATATCAAGGGTAACCCTCGGCTTAAGAATTACTTATGCCCGAGGGTTACCCTTGCCGATCGCCCATAACACTGTAAAAGATGGGTTGCATCGTTGGGCGAGTGTAGGCGCTTTTTTGCGCTATCAATTTATGCTATATTTAATGGGCAAAGTATATGCCCAAATCCAAAACCCACCCTCATATTATAAGCCAAAACCTGCCCCCGACCATTTTAACTATTTTTGGCGCGACAGGTGATTTGAGCGCGGATTATTTAATCCCCGCGCTTTTGCATATGGATGAACATAAGCTTTTGCCCCAAACTTTTAAGCTGGTCTGCGTCGGCCGCCGCGATTTGACGGCTAAAAGTTATTTGGATTTTATTGTAAAAAAGTCCGGTGTTATAAAAAAAATTAGCTCTATCGCCAAGGCCAATTTTTTAAAGCACCTGATTTATTACCGGGGCGACTTTGAACAAGATGGTGATTTTACCGGTCTGGCTAAAATTTTGGCTGATCATGATCACGGAGCAAAACATCAATGCTACAACCGTCTGTTTTATTTTGCCACCAGCCCCCGGCAGTTCGCGTTTATCACCAAAATTTTAAAATCGGCGGGACTGCTTACGGTCTGCGCCACGCACGAACGCAAGATTGGAGTGTTGGTGGAAAAGCCGTTTGGCTTTAATTTAAAATCAGCCCAGAGTTTAAACCACCTGCTTTTGAAATATTTTACCGAGGAGCAAATTTACCGCATTGACCATTACGTCGGAAAGGAAACCGTTCAGAACTTGATGGTGGTGAGGTTTGCCAACAGCCTGTTTGAGCCGCTGTGGAATAACCGGTTTATTGACCACATAGAAATAAGCGTTTTGGAAAACGACAGCGCGGCCGGGCGCATTGAATTTTACGATTCCACCGGCGCTATTAAGGATTTTTTGCAAAACCATATTTTGCAGATGCTGGCGCTTATAGCCATGGAAGAGCCGTACAATTTAACCGCGGAATTTATCCGCAATGAAAAGCTAAAAGTTTTACAGGCGCTGGAGCCGTTTACGGCGGAAAAATTAAAGTCGCGTTTAATTAAAGGGCAATATCAGGGTTACACTAAAGAAGCCGGCGGCGAAAGCGATACTGAAACATTTTTTGCCCTAAAAACCTATATTAACCTGCCGCGCTGGTCCGGCGTGCCGATTTACTTAAGGAACGGCAAGCAAATGTCCAAAAAGCTTACTCAAATTTCGGTTCACTTCCGCGAACCGGTCCGCTGCCTTTTTGAAGGCTGCGACGCCAACGTCTTGACTTTTCAAATCCAGCCGGACGAGAGCGTGCATTTGCAAATCAACAACAAGATTCCGGGGTTTGGCATTAAACTTCATCAGGGAGATTTTAAATTCGGCTATGACCTTGCTTTTAAAGGGGAAATCCCCGGGGCTTACGAACGCCTGCTGTTGGATTTTTTGGAAGGCGACCAGCGGCTGTTTATCCGTAGCGACGAAATTGAGGCCAGCTGGAAATTTGTGGACAGCATTACCGAAAATCCGGAGTTTAACAAACTGCCGATTTATAAATACAAACCCAAAACCAACGGCCCCAAAGAAGCCGACGAGTGGATAAAAAAGGGCGCAAAAGAGTGGTGGACGCGATAGGTCATATCCGTCCTATTTGTCCTATAAGCCTTATTAACTATGAACATTGAACAGGAAATTTTACAAATTAAAGGAAGGAACAAGAAAGTGGAAAGCGATAAAGCTTGGGAACGGAGCTGGACGCGCAGATTATCCATCACAATTTTTACTTATATTGTTGCCGAAGTGTGGTTGCTTATAATCAGAGAGCCGCATTCCTGGCTTAAGGCTTTTGTGCCGGTTGTCGGATATATTTTATCAACCCTGACTTTGCCGCCGATAAAAAAAGTATGGGTGAATAAGAGAATTGACCAAAATTAAATAAAATTAAGTAAAATTGAACATAATTTTAGTCTGACAATTTTGTCAATTTTGATCAATTATGTCAATTTTTTAAATTAACTTATGCAAATCGCAATTTTTGGTTTAGGAAAAATGGGCAGCCAGATTGCCAGGAGGCTTCAAAAACAGCAATTTGAGGTTTTGGCCTGGAACCGGTCGGTTGAGCCGCGCGAAGAAGTTGCCAAGGCCGGAGTAAAGGCGTTTGCTGAAATCGATCGGCTGATAGAAAAGCTGACCGACCAGCCACGAATCTTTTGGTTAATGCTTCCGCATAAAATCGTAGATGATTTTTTGCAAAACCAGCTTGGGCCGCATCTTAAAGCCGGCGACATTGTAATTGACGGCGGTAATTCGTTTTATAAGGACTCAATCAGACGGGCAAATGAGCTGGGGGCTAAAGGGGCGGTGTTTTATGACTGCGGCACCAGCGGCGGGGTTTGGGGAGAGAAAAACGGCTTTGCGTTAATGGTCGGCGGGCCAAAAGAGCAATGGCCGCTTATTGAGCCCGTGATGAAAGCATTATCATCCGGGCAAAATTACGGCCTGGTCGGCAGAAACGGCGCCGGGCATTTTGTAAAAATGGTCCATAACGGAATTGAATATGGGATGATGGAATCAGTCGCGGAAGGTTACGGCATTTTAGAGGCGTCTGATTTTAATTTGGATTTGGCGCAAGTTACAAAAATTTACCAGGAAGGCAGCGTTGTCAGGTCGTGGCTGATAGACCTTGCGCGGAATATTTTTGAAAACGAAGACGTGGAAGGCACTTCGGGAGTTATAGAAGCTACCGGAGAAGGGGAGTGGACCGTCAATGCGGCCAAAGAGCTTGGTGTAGACGCGCGGGTAATATCAGACGCGCTGGAAGTCCGCCGCGAATCTTCCGACCCCAAAAATCAAACCAAATTTTCCAACAAAATTGTGGCGCTATTAAGAAAACAGTTTGGAGGGCATGGGGTACAAAAAAAATAGTATTTTGCCTTTTTATTTTTTTAATAATCATTAAATTCAAAATATATGTCATCAATAGGCGGTGAAAGATATCGTCAAATAATAGCTAGTGATGTTGAAGCAGGCCTCGCCAACAGGAACCAGCTGGAGAACCGCGACTTGTCCGCAAAAGTCTTGCCCGGCGTCAAGACAACTGAACACTCCGGCGGGGATGAAGCCCGTAAAGATCAGGCTGATTTAGCCGCGGTGAGGGAAACACTTAAAAGTATGCTGGTTGCCGCAAGTAAAGAAGCAGCGACACCGATTGCGGTGCCGTCGAGTGAGAGCGAAAAGCCGCCAAAGGGACTGTTAAAAAAAGTAGCGTGGTATTTTAAAAGGGAAGACGCCGATTAATAAATGAAAGAGCTGTATAGCCGGCAAGAAATCAAACTTTTTAATAAATTGGATTCTCCCGGGAAGATCCAGGATTTTTTGGCGTTTAAAATCAGGCATAATCCCGCGCGCGACGGGGTGGAGTGCCGAAGCCTGCGGGAGGTTTTAAAAATTGGCAAAGCTCATTGTATGGAAGGGGCGCTATTGGCCGCAGCGATTTTGGAATTTCACGGGAATAAGCCTCTTTTAATGGATTTGCGGTCAGCGAATGACGATCTGGATCATGTTGTAGCTTTATTTAAACAGTTTGGCCGCTGGGGCGCCATAAGTAAAACAAACCACGTAGTGCTTCGTTACCGAGAGCCGGTCTATCGAACGATTAGAGAATTGGCCTTGTCATATTTCCACGAATACTTTTTGGACAACGGGAAAAAAACTTTGCGGGAATATTCAGTGCCGGTGGATTTGAGGTTTTTTACTCCTTTGGCGAACCCTCACCCCTACCCCTCTCCCAGAGGGAGAGGGGAGAAACAGAATTGGCGAACTACGGAAAAAGATTTGATTGAGTTGCCCGAATATTTGGACAAAGCCAAACATTACAAAATTTTGTCCCCTGCCCAAATAAAAAATCTGCGCAAGGCAGATGGAATAGAAATAAAAGCGGGAAAACTGGTTCAGTGGAAAAAAGATAATTATAAGAGCCGATAAATCCGCCCCAGCTTCGCGAGAGCGAGACGGAATCGGTTGGCTATAACTATGACGCTGATGTTCCACATGTCCGAGTGTAGTGCTTGATGTACTCTTTTACTATAACATCAGCCGAAAATTTTTCTTCGGCGCGCAAACCGGCACTTTGGCCGAGTTTTTTTGTAAGCGGGAGATTTTTCATCAGCGAATCCAATTTTTTAGCAAAGCCTTTAACGTCGCCGACTTTAAAAAGAAATCCGTCCAATTTGTCGCGCATAACTTCCGGTATGCCGCCGGTGCGCGTAGCCAGTACCGGTTTTGCGTAAGCCATAGTTTCCAGTATGCCCATGCCGAAACTTTCGTCTTCCGAAGTGTAAATGCCCGCGTCGGCCGCGTTTAAATAGTTTTCAATATCCTTGACGTTGTCTTTGACTATCAGATTTTTAAGTTTGAGTTTTTTTGCCAAGGGTCGATATTTATCAAAAGGTTCTCCGGCCAAAATCAGAAGTTTAAAATTTTTGTTATTTTTTAGCGCCACGGCAATTTTTAGCAAATCGGGGATGCGCTTAACCGGGCGCAGGTTGGAAAGGTGAATTGCGAGAAAATCGTTACCCTTTATCCTTAATCCTTTACGCACGGCCGCGCGGGATTTACTCGGTGGCAGGGGAGTATAAAAATTATAAATTACATCTATCGGTTTTTTGGTTTTTAAAGTTTTGACGGTATCGTCGCGCAAACTTTTAGATACGGCGGTTACGCAGTGCGAGCGCTCAATGGAATATTTAATAATATCAAGCAGGCTTTTGTCGCGCGCCAGTAAAGTTATGTCCGTGCCGTGCAAGGTTGTTACGATTTTGGGCATCGGCGTATTGTTTTGCCGCATAATGCGGCGTGCGAGCAGTGCGGCCGTTGCGTGCGGCACCGCGTAATGCACGTGCACGACATCCAGCTTAAATTTTCGTTGCACCTGTTCTATGGTTACGGCCAATGGCAAAGTGTAATCGGGGTATTTAAACAGATCGTATTTGTTGATGTTGACTTTGTGGAAAAAAATATTGGGCGCGTTCAAATTTAGCCTAAACGGCTGTTCGTAAGAAATAAAATGAACCTGATGGTTGAGTTTTGCCAGCTCATTTCCCAAATTCGTGGCCACAATTCCGCTCCCGCCGATGGACGGGTAACAGACAATTCCGATTTTTAGATATTTCATATCATAATATTCGGCGTCATTCTGAGCACCTAAATAGCACCCTAGGGGCGAAGAATCTCTTAAATTTTTATGAGATCTTTCACTCGGATGCACTCGTCCAGGATGACGCCAAAAAGCATCACTAATAATTTCTTGAAGACAAAGTAATATCTGAAATTGAGTCAAGCCTTATAGGATCGTTTTTCCATAAACCCACAGCGTATTTTATGCCGATTGACCGGCCTAAGGCAGCGGTTTTGGTATTGGCTAGCTCTAAGTAGTCTGTGGTTTTCATTTGGCTTTTGTGGCAACTCATAGTTTGTTGCCATTTTTCAAAATAATCCGTAACGTCGATTAAAATATCAGGTTGCCCGTCAAAATCAGCCGAGCTGGAAAAATAATATAGCCCGTCTATGCGATGAGTCGGCAGATTTTTTATTTCCCGCAGGCCTCCGAAGCGGGCCATCCGGCAGGCATCTCTGACCAGCTTGGCAATTGCCGCATGGTCGGGATGTTGATTGTCTTTAAGCTGTTGAGTTAAAACGGCGTTTGGCTTAAATTCACGAATAATTTTTGCAAGCGCAAAAGCATTTTGGGGTTTGTACTCGATATGACAGTCCCCGCCAAAATCCAAAAATTCTATATCGGCGCCAACCATTTTGGCCGCTTCTTCTGCCTCCCTTTTTCTTCCCTCCGGTGTGCCGTTGCTTCCCGCTTCACCAAGCGAACAGGTAACGTATTTTATTTGGCTGCCTTTTTGGGCTTCTTTTATCATTAAGGCGCCGCAACCAAACTCCACGTCGTCGGGGTGCGCGCCAATTGCTAAAATTTTCATAAAATTATATTCTCACATTCTCAAGAATGTTGGAATGTTATTTAAAAATTAATTATTGGAAATCCAGGCATAATCAGCCTGGTCAATTTTTTCGCGGTCAATAAATTTAACATCGGGAAATTGGGAAACGTTCAGATATTCTTTTTCACCTTCGCCGTATATATAGTGGGTGCAGTTTATTACGGACTGCATCCAGGCAAACCTTTGGTCGCGCGCGGCGGAGATTTGGGATTTTGCGATTGGCTGATTGGGTAGCGTGATGTATTTGCCTCCGCCTTCATGCAATTTTAGGCCGCCGTCTATCATCTGCGCCCGCACAGTTTCACCCTGGTATTTTACATCGGCAAAGTAGTCTTCCGCAAGGTCTATGGCTTTATTCCGAAAATCTTTATCGGACGATCTCAATACCTCTATGCCATCCAGCAAACCCATTTTGCGGTACATTTCCAGGCAAAAGTCGGCGGCGAATTTTTGATTAGTGGATTTAAAAATTTCAATTAAACCCTCATCCCGGCCCTCTCCCAAAGGGAGAGGGAGAACTGCAGTATTGCCGGAGGAGAGGGTAAAAAATCTCGGCAATTGTTTTAAAATTTCTTCTTTCCAGTCCGCCGGAATTCTTTTTAAGTAAAGGGGGGAAAATTTTTTTTGCAGCTTGTTTTCCTGGGTAAAATTTAAGCGGACCTCGGCGTAGGTCGTTTTATCGCGCATTACTGTAATTGTCTCCCGATAATCCGCATCGGAATCATGATAAAAAAATACGATTTTGCCGCCAATCTCATCGCGCAGTTTTTTTGCCGTATTAATTTTCGCGACCAAAAACCGTTTGGGGAAAAACCCGCATGGCTGCTGGCCGAAGCAAATTGTTGACTCGGGAATCATATAAACATATTAACATTTTGGCATTTAAACATCAAAACAGCATACTGCGTAGGGTAGGGCCTAGACCCTACCCTACAAAGACAAATTTTTCCAATTTTTCGCAAATAACTCATGTGTGTTAAAATTAGATTATGATTAAAGATTTAAAACTTGAAAATCAGCCAATTCCATACAGCATCAAGCTTAGTCGAAGGGCTAGAAGGATGAGGATTTCCGTCGGTTGCGAATCGGGCGTGGTGGTGACTTTGCCGTGGGGTTTTAATTCGATTTTGGCTGATAAATTTGTTTACGAAAAACAACTGTGGATTTTAAAAAGTTTAAATTATTTGGAACGCTTCAAAGGCAGGGTTTTTATTAAGTCCAATCACCGGGAATATTTAAACCGCAAGCGGGAGGCTTTGGCTTTGGCACAGAGCAAAGTTTTGCATTGGAACCGGATTTACGGGTTTGAGTATAAACAGGTTTCCGTCAAAAACCAAAAAACCCGATGGGGGAGCTGTTCCAAAAAAGGCAATCTGAATTTTAATTATAAAATTGTTCATTTGCCGGAGTATTTGACCGATTATTTGGTTGTGCACGAGCTTTGCCATTTAAAAGAGTTTAACCATTCCAAACGTTTTTGGGAGATGGTGGGACAGGAAATTCCTGATTATAAAAAGTTAAGACGGGAGTTGAGGGATTTCGGAGTCGAAACAAAGTAAGAAATTGTCATGGATATTTTTAAACGTCGGGTAATTAATTTTGTTAAAAAAATCCCGCGAGGCCGTGTGGCCAGCTACGGCCAGGTGGCCGCGGCCTGCGGAAGCCCGCGCGCGGCCAGGCAAGTCGGCGCCATTTTAAGGTTAATTGACATATCAGCGGACAATTGGGCCCCCCAAATTTCCAAACAAGCAATTCAGAGCGGAAATTTGGGGAAAGGGGTAAAGTTCCGAAGGCCGAAGCGGGCAAAAAATCCTTTGCACGCGGAGGCCGCAGGAACTATTGCCCCGTGGTGGCGCGTGGTCAATAATAAGGGTATAATAAGCATAAAGGGGAACTGGGTCGCGACTAAAGAAATGCAACGAGCGTTGTTGATAAAAGAGGGGGTAAAGGTTGCTATGGATTATACGCTGGATATGGGGAAGTATAGATATTGACAGATATTGGGATATTAATTGATATTAGGAAATTGCGAAAATATCTAAAATATCAAACAATATCTATAAATATCTTCAAAAGGAGACATATGAATAATGAAATTGCCGTGTTTGGCGGAGGATGCTTTTGGTGCACCGAAGCCATATTCCAAAGGTTAAAGGGAGTTTTAGATGTAACTTCGGGTTACAGCGGCGGCAGTGCGCCTAATCCGACTTATGAGCAGGCTTCAAAGGGCAACACCGGTTATGTGGAAGCCATTGAAATCAAGTTTGACCCCGCGCAAATTTCTTTTGAAACTTTGCTCAACGTATTTTTTGCCACTCACGACCCGACCCAAAAAAATCGCCAGGGCCACGATATTGGCCCGCAGTATCAATCCACGGTATTTTATATGGATGAACGGCAAAAACTAATTGCGGAGAATTTTATAAAAAATTTGGACAGGGACAATACTTACGGCAGTCCCGTGTTAACCGACGTAAAAGCCTTTGAGAAATTTTATCCGGCTGAAAGTTATCACCGGAATTATTATAACGAAAATCAAAACGCTCCTTATTGCCGGGTAGTCATTAATCCCAAACTTCAAAAGCTTCGCAGCAAGTTTGCAAATTTGTTAAAGTCATAACCGCAATCAATAATATGAATAATCAACACAAAGTCAAAATTATTCTACAATGGGCGTTGTTGGTAATTTTGACCGGGGTTTTGGCCGTCAGTCTTTATATTTTTGTCGGCAAGCTGGAAACTTTAAGGCTCCACGGATACTTTAGGGCGCGATTTAGGCACCAAATTACGGCGCAAAAAATTACCCCGGACCAAATAAGGGACTGGATGACTTTTCGCTATCTTAATATGGTTTTTGGCTTGCCGCCGGCTTATTTGCAAACCGCGCTCAATATCAAAAATATCCATTACCCAAATGTATCTTTAGAAGCCCTGGCCAAACAGCAAAATCAAAACTCCGCGCAAATTTTGGCAAAAACCGTCACGGCGGTCAAGAATTTTGCGAGCAAGTCCGTTAATCCGTAATATTTTTTTTCGTGTTAGCAACCTTACTTTCCTACGTTTTACTTTATAAGTATCCCGCCATTTTTGTCATTACCTTTTTTGGCGCTTTTGCCCTGCCTCTGCCCTCCGGCAGCGTGCTTATGGCCGGTTCGGCTTTTGCCGTGCAGGGTTATATGAGTTTTCCTTTGGTGCTGATAACCGGCATAGCCGGCAATATGGCCGGCGACAGCTCGGGCTATTGGCTGGTCAGGCTTTATGGCCTGAAGGTTTTGGACAAATTACATTTAAGGAGATTTTTCAGCGCGGACAGGCTGAACGGGGCCAGAAGCCAAATAGATAAACATCCGATTTTAACCATATATTTTAGCCGGTTTATGACGGGTATCGCTCCGGCGGTCAACGTGGTTTGCGGCATCACCCGTCTGCCTTACAAAAGATTTTTTTTGTTTGAATGTTTGGGCGAAATTACCGAATGTTCAATGTTTTGTTTTATTGGTTATATTTTTGGCAGTAACTGGGAATATGTGAGCCAACTTTCCGGAGGATTTTGGGTGATATTATTGGCCGGAGTCTTGATGACTTTTATGGTAGGGAGAATTGTTTTTAAAAAGAAATAGGATTTACGCGTTTGAGGCAAAAATAAGAATCTTTTTGTCATTCCGACCGACGGCTGTTATCGTAATTCCAAGCCAGCCGGAGTGGAGGGATCCATACACTCGTTCTGGAATTGTGCTTAAGGCTCGGTCGGGATGACACAGTAAGCTATTATGCCGGTTATAGACCCAAGCAAATATTTAAAAAATGCCGATCCGATTTTGGCCAAAATTATCAGCCAAATAAAACTCAAGGAGCGCAAGCCGCACAAGCGCTACTTTGAGTCTTTGTGCGTGGCTGTAATTAACCAGCAACTTTCCGGCAAAGCCGCGGCCACGATTGAAAAAAGATTTGTGGCGCTATTTAATTCGAAAAAGTTTCCAAAGCCCGAGCAGGTATTGCGCAAATCAGACGAGCGATTGAGATCGGTCGGGCTTTCCTTCCAAAAAATCAGCTATATAAAAAGCTTGGCAAAGTTGGTTGAGAAGAATGAGATCAATTTTAAAAAGTTTAGCAAGATGAGTGATGAGGACATCATTAGCCAGCTTATTAAAGTTAAAGGCATTGGGCGTTGGACAGCGGAAATGTTTTTGATGTTTTGCCTAAACCGTCCGGATGTGTTTTCCCACGGCGATTTAGGTTTAAAGAATGCTATAAAGAAATGGTATAAGCTGGACGTTAAAATCAACCCAAAAAAATATCATCGTCTCGTCCAATCTTGGAGCCCCCATCGTACCTCAGCCGCCAGATATTTGTGGGCGAGCCTTAATTAGAGCTTCAGATTAAAATTGAGCGTTATTAAGGTAACTTATTAAACGCACGGCCGTGCGTTTAATAAGCCAAGATTACAACGGTTAAATATGTATAAGAAAAAAAGTAATATCGGTTTTTTTTGGGGCGATATGGGGCGTCAGTGACGGTTGGCGCGTATATTTTGGGAAGTTTTTCTTTAATTGCCCCAACCGGCATGGTTTATCAGTTTATAAATTTTACCGGCGCGCTCGGCATAACCGTGGAAACTTATTATAAAAAAGATTATCAGCCATTTTGGTTGAACCTAATTTGGATGCTCATTGCCGCTGTGGCAATTTTAAGCATTACCTTTCGCTAAAAAGTTCCCCTGATAATTTCTATCAAGAAAATTTTTTATGTGTTAATTACAATGAGGTCGGGCATGGCTAGAACATTCCCGAGGGTTACCCTCGGCGCAACAATGGCATAGAGAAGCTATTCTTGTTTCTTCATCAACAGGCAGGCGCCGTTTATGCAAAAGCGTTTACCCGTGGTATCGGCCGGGCCGTCGTCAAAAACGTGGCCAAGATGACTGCCGCATTTGGAACAGGTAACCTCGGTGCGCGCCATGCCGTATTCATCGTCTTTATGAAATTCCACGGCTCCGGGGATTGCCCGGTCAAAACTCGGCCAGCCGGTGCCGCTGTCAAATTTGGTATCAGATGAAAATAATTCCTGCCCGCAAACCGCACAGGCAAACATTCCTTTGCCGTGCTCGCTTAGCAGGGGACTGGTAAACGGCGCTTCCGTGCCTTTTTCCCGCAGAATTTTGTACTGCTCGGGCGTGAGTTTCTTTTTTAATTCCTTCTCATCTATTTCCATTTTATTATTGATGCTCATAGGCATTCTCCTTTCTATTGAATTATATCAGGTAATTAAAATCCCTGAACGCCAGGGATTTTTATGGGGCGACTAGAGGGAAGTCGAACCCTCGTATCCGCTGCCACAGAGCGGCGTTCTACCATTGAACTATAGTCGCCATATATTTTTGCAATCCAAGTTCGCCGAGGCTTCAGCGGATAAAAGAAAAACTCTCGCACAGAATTTGTGAAGAGCTTTTGATCTTGTCTGCTGTGCCAGACATCCATTGGTATTATACCAGATTTAGGCAGGGGATTGCAAGTCCTCTGCCCAGTTGATATAAACTTCCGCTGTCGTTACGATGGCTTCTTATTGTTGGTTTGGCTCCGGAATCCTACCCAAATGCCGTTTGGGTCTTTTACGAATCCCATCGCGAACTCGCCGTCGTCGGTTTTTCGCTCCACCAAATCCATGGCAACAGGTGCTCCTTTTTCTACCATTTCCCGAAACTTTTTTTTGGCATCGGGCACTTCAAAACTCAAATGATCCAATTCAACTCCGTCCGTTTTCCACGGAGTATATAATTTGCAATCCTCCGCGTAATACATCATATTCAATCTTTGCCCCGATTCCTCGTCAACCAAGCTTGCCACTCGTTCCCCCGGCATATAACTGCGTTCTTCAATAAATTTAAAACCAAGGTTTTCAGTATAAAATTTTAGGGATTTGTCCATGTCCAGCACTCTTATTGCAATATAGTTTAGTCTCATATATTTGTTAGTTAATTATGTTTTCAAAAGTTATGCACTTGAGCCGAGTACGAGGCATTTTCCGAGGATTTTTGGAGACGTAGTTTACCTACGACGACAAAAACCGCAGGAAAATAACGCTGTAATCGGCCAAGTGCGTAACTTTTGATTATTTAAAGTTTTATCCTTTTAAACGCCCAAGTCCCCACAATTACCATTAAAAGCGCAAAGGCAATCATTACCGTAAAATCCAGCAATAAGCCATAGCTGGTAATTCCCAAAATAACCGACCGCAGCGCGTCTACGGAATAAGAAACCGGATTTATGGTGACAATTATTTTTAACCAGATTGGCAGTTTGGTAACCGGGAACAAAGCCCCGCTTAAGAAAAATAAGGGAAAAATTACAAAGCTTGAGATTAAACCAAACCCTTCCGGACTGTCCATAATGGAGCCGATTGCCAACCCCAGGCTTGTAACCGCAATCAGCAATAAAATTACAATAACTAAAGTTAAAATTACACTCAACAAATTAAAATGGATTCCAAAAAATATTGCGCCGAGCACCATTAAAATAATGATTTGCAGTAATCCGTCGGTTGAGCCTCCCAGGGCTTTGCCGAAGAACATTGTGCTTTTATTTAACGGCGCGACCAAAACTTCCTTTAAAAAATCGATGCGTTTGTCCAAGATAATGTATAATCCAAAAAATAACGAGCTGAATAAAACGGTCATCACGAGAATTCCGGGAAACAAAAATTGCTGGTAATTGGCGCCGCTTACCGAGCCGGGCTCGATTATTGACCCCAAACCGGTTCCAAAAATCACCAGCCATAACAGCGGCTGGATAATTGCCCCAACCAGCCTGGAAGGCTCTCTGGTAAAAACAAGAATTTCGCGGTACCAAATCGCGTACAGGCCTTTAAGCTCCGAAGATATGTTTAGCTTTGGCATATATTAATAACGTCCTGAATTATTATTTGTTTCCCGAATGCACCGACCTGGTCATCCAGCCGCCTTCGCCTTCTTCCGAGTCTTCCCTCATTTGCCTGCCGGTTAATTTTATAAAGACATCGTGCAATGTCGGGGAATGGAGCTCAACATTTTCCGCCTTGCCGACTTTTTCCAAAATTTTCTGCAAATGTAAGCCGGCATCAATTACGGTCAAATTCAATAAGCCGTCTTTAAATTGCACTTGTTTGACGTAATCCATATGTTTTAGCTCGTCCAGTTCGGGATTTTTTGTTTTGATGGTTACCAAATCACCGCCGAGGCTTTTTTTAAAATTACCCGGGGTATCCAGCGCGATAACTTTGCCGTGGTCAATTATCGCAATCCGGTCGCAAAGCTTGTCCGCCTCTTCCATATAATGCGTGGTTAAAATGATGGTGATTTTATTTTCCGTCGATAATTTTTTTATGTAGACCCAAAGATTTTCCCGCGTTTGCGGGTCCAGGCCTAAAGTGGGCTCGTCTAAAAATAATATTTTGGGGCTGTGCAAAAAACCTCTGGCAAGCTCCAGCCTTCTGCGCATCCCGCCGGAGTATTTTCGCATCCTGATATTTTGCTTGTCGGTCAAGTCAACCAGTTTTAACCCCTCATCGATTTTTTTCTTAATCTCGGCGGGTTTAACCCCGTACATTAAGGCGTGAAGATAAAGATTTTCCCTTCCGGTTAAAAGGTCGTCCGAGCTTGGATCCTGAAAAACAAACCCGATACTGCGCCGGACCTGCGTGGGATGTTTTGCAACATCAAAGCCGTTAATTAAAGCGTCTCCGCCGGTTGGGGGCAAAAGCGTGGCCAGCATAGAAAGCGTGGTTGTTTTTCCCGCGCCGTTCGGCCCCAAAAGCCCAAAAATTTCCCCCTCATTTATTTCAAAAGACAAGCTATCGACGGCGGTAAAGTCGTCAAATTTCTTTGTCAGATTTTTTATTTCTATTAAAGGCATAGCTTTACAATACTTGTGTTTATTTTAGCAATAAATCGTAATAATTAAAAGAGCCGCGTTGACTAAGGGCGGCTGTTTTGGTAAACAATTGTCTTCGGCCGATTTTCATTAAAATGTCGGTTTATATAAAATCACACTTAATTTTAGGCCATTCAGCCAATTTTTTTGTATGATGAAAGAAAGGTACCCGCTCGTCAAAAAACAACGAGCGGGCACCGAAACAAAGAGGCTATTTTCTATAGAGTAGCGCGGCACCGTGATGCCAGAGCTGCTCGGGCCGGACGCAGCGATCCGGCGTGCTCTTGGCAACAACGGCCAAGAGAAGAAAAACAGACACCAGCCCCCATAACATCGGGAACCTCTTAAACACCTCCTTCATATACACCTTTCGGAAAGCAGCGGCCTGCTCTTTAATCCGACTGCCACTAGCACAAGACCGTAGAACACGTCGGCCGCGGAACTTACCGCGAACACCACTCTCTGCACAGGGTAATGCTTCAGGCAGATGTAGATTAGGACGAGGCGAAAGGCGGTGTCGGCCAGTCCAACCATGATTGCCATCCAGGTTAGCCTGCTAAAATGCTTTTTCGCTTCAATTCCACACCTGCTTACGCGCACAGCCCATAGCATGAGCAGTATTATCGCGTAGTAAGTGGCATCTTCTGCCGCTACTCCACAAATTGTGGCAGCAAGGCTGCTGCCGAGTTGTTGGTTGACGAACACCGTGACTTTCGCAATCGCGATGTTCGCGGTGAAAAACGCGAAAAATTGCCCAACTAGCCACCCTCCGGCCAAGCCCCCAAGGAGCTTGCCCAGGGTGCGGGCGGCTACCATAAAACCTCCATTTTCTCTTTTTTGTTTCTTTGATTCCCCCTACTCTGTTGTTGATTGTAGCATATATAAGAAACTTACTCAAAAACGCGCTACGTTATTCAATATACTTTACAATAATATAGCCTCCGGCCAGAGCCAGTAAAAAGAAAAAAACAAAAGTAAAAATCGCGGCTTCAAGCGCCAGCTTGCGGGGCTTTTGGGAATTCGGATAGTGGCGGATATATTCTTTATAGGTAATCAAGTACGACATCAAAGCCGCCAGAACGCCAAACGTTCCGCCAATTATTAAAAATAATTTTATAAGGGCACTATTCATAAAAAAATCTACCTTTAAAAATTAAGGTAGAAGCCATTATCCCTCGCGGGCCTTTTTCGGCGAGCCTCATCGCCGGTTAGTTATTGTGAATTGATTGTATCCGGTTTGGGCGGGGGAGTCAATTGTCGTTAAAAAGTTTATTTTTTAAAACCGCTTCCAGTAATTTTTTGTGGCCAAAGAAAATCGGTTTTGGCAATTTGTTTGGGCTAAACCATTCCCATTGTTCGCACGAATCCGGTTCCATTACTTTCGGCCGGCCGTGGATGCCCCGGGCTAAAAAAACGAATTGAATATAATGGGTCTCTTTTCGGGGAATATTTGTGACATTAATGAATTTTAAATTATCCGCGGTCAGGCCTGTTTCTTCCAGCAATTCCCGCTTAGCGGCCGAAACCAGCGATTCGCCATATTCCAAATGTCCTCCGGGTAAACCCCATTGCCCGCATCCAACTTTTTCTAGCCGCTTGCCCAAAAGTATCTTGCCGCCCTTTCGTATTAATATTTTAACGCCTACTTTGGTATAATTTAACTTCATAAATTATATTTATCATGGAATTACTTTGAATTTTGAACTATTTTTTTGGCTAGAATAGCTTCCGGAAGTGAAAGTACTTCAAAAACTACAGGGATATTTTTGTCTTGCAATAGTTTTATAAATGGCGCAAGGTCGTTTTCGTAACCTTCAAGACCTGCGTGTCCCGGGCCGCTAATATGGACATTGCGAACGTAGTTAATATTTTTTACCATAAACTGAAACTGGTCTTTACGAAGTTTTTTTGTAGGTTCAAAAGTGTAGCTTTTCATTAAATCCCAAGTTAGAAATACCTTATTTGTGGGTAAATATTTATTCAGGATTTTTTGGTATATGGGCAATAAACTATCATTTTCAACGCAAACAAATAAATCTTTAGGCGCTATGGAGATAATGTATTTGACGCTATCCTCAAACAATCCGGAATAAAATTTTGAATACAGCGCATCGTTGCTTATGTGATTACCGGGTCCCGCATTATAACCGGGAGCGTCGCCAATGTGGAGAGTTAAACATCTTGCGCCTATTTTTTGGCTAAACTGGATAATTTGCCGAAGTTTTAGTTTTTCGGCTTTCCTTAAAATCTCATCCGCTTGTATTAAAGACTGGCCGATTTCGGAATGAGTTTGCAATGTAATGCCACTCTTTTTTGCAAAATCCCTAATTTCACTTAACTGATTTTGTTTGTAGCTTTGCGGTTGGAATTGAGGAGATGATAAATGAATTTCTAAAATATCAAACCCATTTCTTTTTGCCTGAGTTATCGCAGTCTTAATATTTTTTTGATGTATTGCCCTGATTCCTAATTTAAAAGTGGTTTTCATAAATTAATTATTGCTGGCTTGGGTTATTTTAATATTTTAATAATACCGAGCAATGCTTGTGGTTTATTATCCGGGTCTTTGAAGCGAAATAGGTAAGGCTCAAGGCGGGGATGGACGCCGGGTTTGCTTAGATCTACTTTTTCGGCTCGCACGAGTTGGTGGAGATCGTAGATAATTAAGAGGTCGATACGTAGCCGGTAGCCTCTGTCCAGCAAAACGTTTTCGTAAAATTTTTTAATTAAATCCGCCCCGTCAATCGGGTCTTTGCCAACCCTACAAGCGTATGCCTGTAAATCGGCGTTATAGGCTGAAAATTCTTCGTACGCCACGCCTTTACGGTTTGGGTCATATTTGTCCGTGCCGGTTTTGATAATAATATCAGTAAAACTATCCAAAGTCAGCTCCGGATGGTCTGTAAGACTTAATGCCCGAATCGCCACATCTTTGCCGTTAAAATTATCCTCTACAACCTTGTCAATCTTAGCTCCCAAAGTCCGGTAATCGGGCTGGGTAACAATGGTGTATTCGGGTAGAGGGAGGGAAATTATTGATGTCTTAATCATAATTTTAACAAAAAATTGATTTTTAGACGACTAGCTTGTGACTTATTTAACCAGATTAAACCCCGTAGTCCAAAAAACCATCAGAATACATTGGGCGAGGAATAGGGTTGTTGATAGGGAATAATTGACGAATTTATTTTTGGTAATTTGGGCAAGCAAAATGAATAGGGGGAAAATTACCAGGATGTAGCGGGGCATACTTTCCAGGCCGAAAAGTAGCGGAACAATTATAGAATAGGCGATGAAGATTAGGTACGAGCCGCGGAATTTTTTATAGAAAATTATTACCAGGGAAATGACCGAAAGGACAAATAGGCTGTTGAAGATCGAAGTGATATCGCCGTGGAATAACCCTCCCCAAATCAAGCGGATGGGGTTAACCAACTGTCTGCCCCAGGCTCCCTGAATTTGCAAAAAGGCAAATGGATTTTTGGTGAGAATATAATTGTAATAAGAAAACAAAGCCAGGCCGAGCGGGATGAGAAAAAAATAAAAAATTTGTCGGCCGATATTTTTGAAGTAAAAATTAATCAGCCTTAGATATTCATAAAGCAGGGGAATTACAATCAGCGCTCCTAATGGTCTAGTTAGCGCCAAAAAGAATCCCAAAATACACGCCACAAGCCAATTATTTTTTCTGGCGTAATAAAACGCGGCAATTGCCAGGGCGAGATATAAACTTTCGGTAAAAACGCCGGAGAAAATAAACGCCACAGGCCAGAGAAGGCAATATTGGATTGCCCTTAATGATATTTCTTGATCAAAATCCAACCGTGCCAGTTTATACAAGTAGACGCAGGCGATAATCAAACTGATGTTGGTCACGAGCAGGCCGGCAATATAATAATTCCTGATAACAATTTCAAAAATTTTTATCAGCAAAGGATACAAAGGAAAAAACGCGTAATTGGCCTGCCCAAGCGTCGCGGGGGAGTTGCTGATAATTGCCGAGTAGCCGTATTTAGCCAAAGGCAAATACCAGCCGCTGTCCCACACGCCCCAAACGGCCAACCAAATAAATTTTGAATAAACAAAATTATGTGGCCCTTTTATAAAGATCCGAGCCAAAGTTCCGACCGCGGTCAAAACAATTCTGGTCGCCAAAAATAGCCAAAAAATGTATTTATATTCCGGATGTCCGGCAATTTTTTGTTTAAGGATTTGGGAGGTCATCTTGGCTTAATAATAACAAAAAGTCACGGAAATGGCGACTTTTGAATGTATTAGTAAAACTAGTGAATTTAATATACTTTTTATATAAATTCACGGGTTATTGACAAAAATAAGTGAATTTGGTATGATTCCTGTATATGGCTACTATCCTAACTCTAAAAAATAGAATAAAAACACTAAAGGCAGAGTATGACAGGCTTCGCCAAGGTAAAGACTCATTACTTAAAATTATAGACGAATCCGAACTCTCGGAGAGTGTTTTTAATTCCAACGCTATAGAAAATTCCACTCTGAGTTTGAAAGAGACGGAAAGAATTTTGCTTGACATGGAAGTTTCGCGGGATGTTTCTGTGCGGGAAGTGTTTGAAGCAAAAAATCTTGCGAGAGTTATGGAATACATAAACGGAAAATCCAAAAATTTGGAATTTTCCAAAGAATTGATATTACTGCTTCATAAGTTGCTAATTTCCAACATTAATGACGATATTGCCGGGCGGTTCCGCCAAGCCGGAGAGTATGTCAGGGTAGGCACGCATATAGCTCCGCCTCCTGAACAAATAGAACATTTAATGGAAACAGCGTTGCTTGAATATACAAGCGATCACGAAATTTATTTTGCCGATAAAATAGCAAAATTCCATTTGGAATTTGAAACTATCCACCCATTTTGCGATGGAAATGGCCGTATTGGACGCGTGCTGATAAATTTACAGCTACTTAAGCTTGGCTTTCCCGCGATAATTGTCCGTGACAAAGAAAAGCAGACATATTATGACTCGTTTAAGGAATACCGATATGCCAAAAATTCTAAAATTATGGAAAAAATAGTCGTTTTGGCGCTTATGGAATCTTTGCATAAGCGTATAGCTTATCTTACTGGTCAAAGAATTATTACACTTGCGGATTTTGCAAAACAACAAAAAAAATCTATCGTTTCTTTGTTAAATGCCGCCAGGCGTCAAACCATTCCGGCTTTTCGTGAAAAAAAGGTTTGGAAAATTGGCACAACCACTGAATAAAATAGTTTAAATATATTAATTAATAGAAAGGATTTTATGGCGTTTGACTCAACAATGGTGTTCCCGTTTGACAAGGATTACAAGACATTTGAGCGCGAGGTGGGGGAGACTATGGCGCTTAAAATGGAAGTAGAACTTTTGCGCAGTGTGCTTATGGAAAACGGCAAAAGGGATATTATCAAAAAAGCGGAAAAGGAAATGTATAAGCGGTACGCGGCCGGTAATTAAGCTACAATTGATAATAAAAATTGTAAGGCCGGAAATCCTGACGATTTTATTTGCTCCGGGGCTCCTCGCCAATTTAAGCCCGACGGCTTAAATTGGCTTCGTCGAACAGTCCTCGCCGCATAAAATCATCAGTCTTTCCGGCCTCGCGATTACTTTTATTTCCAAAATTCTAATTATGTCAAACGATTTTGACGACTTTTTAAATTCAGTAAAATATTTGGACAAGGAAGATATTTTGGCCACGGCCTATAAAAAGCACAAATCCTTGGACAAATCCACGACCATGTATACCATGGAGTTTAGGCTTGATTTGCAAAATTCCATTTCCGGCCTGTTGTATTTTTTGGAAAACAAACAGCGGCCGGACGGCTTGAGCGATCTGAATTTTTTAAAGCTCAAGCCGATTTGCGAGAACCTGATAAAAAAAGGGCAGATGGAGGCGGGAGTAATTAAGATTTTTGGATAAATTTGATCACGGTTAATAAACCCTCTCCCTAACCCTCCCCCAGTGGGGGAGGGCACAAAGCACACATCAAAAAGCCCCTTCTCTAGAAAGGGGCTTTTATGAAAGATATCTGATGTTGTCAGTTTATCGGTGAAAATTATTTAGCAGTAGTGCTGGTGGCTGTCGGTTGTGTCATCATGGAATGACCGTTGCCGCCTTGCATCATTCCCGAAGGCGTGCCCATCGGGTAAGCGCGCATAGGCGTGCGGAAGGATCGCATTATATAAGAACCGTTCCTGCCGAAGCCGCGACCGAAAGCGCCTTTAAATTCTCCGACCTTGACGCCAAGCCAGAAAACCACGAGCAGGATTATTAATCCCAAAAGCCATCTTAGCCAAAAATGGCGATGGCCGCAACCGCAATGGCACATCCCGTGCCCGCACATTTTGCAGGACTTTTGGCCGTCCGTAGAAGCCACAGGGCTTCCCGCCGCGCCCTGTTCTTTGCTCATATTGTCGTTCATTTGGTTATTTTTTTAATAATAAAGAGACTTTTATATATTATACGCTATTTTAAGGGAATGTGGTGCAACAGCAAGCGGCGTCATTCTTAGTAAAGTAAAAAATATTTTCCAAGACCAATTAAAATAACGACCCTGATGGCGAAGTTGGCGTGTCCGTAGACTGCCAAACTCGCGAACAGGGTCGCAGTGCGCCGGATCAATTCCGGCTACTTGTTGACGAAGAGATCGTGCAGGAACTCGGGCGGGCTTACGAGAAAACTCTTCCCGAAAATGGTCTCGAGGTCGATCTTCTCAACCGCCGAAATTTTGCCTCCCAGTTCGGCCATCTCCGGATACGGGTCAAAGCCCGCTGGCATCTTAAAGTTAAAGGGCGGGGTTGGCGTGCCATCCCCACACGAGGGACTGTCTTGCATCCTAATCGAGTAAAACCCCTCGCGAACCTTATATTGGCTAAAGTAGGCGATGAAGTTGACCCATTCATCGGCTTCTGGGCGGGGCTTGTAAGGGTGGCAAACCTGGTAAGGCATGGTCAGCTTGGCTTCCCACGGCCCGAACCGTTTCAGCCGTTCGAACACCATCTGACTTTCCGTGCCCGAACTCAGGTCATCCAGCCTCACTTTGATCCTGATCCGTTCGCGCTCGTCTTCTTTAAGGTGCTGGTTGATTTCCAGGATCTTGAAGCATCTGGGGAACCTCTCGCCATGGAGGTGAGGCGCCTGCAGGCAAGTCCCGGAAAAGATGTCGAAGCTGGTAGACCTGGACCGGCTGCTCCAGAGGGTCCAGTTTTCCCGCAAATGGACTTGCCAGTTTCCGTATCGGACGTTCTCCAGGGAAGACCTCTCTGAGCAGGGCGTAAACCAGAAAAGCTCATCCGGATTGTTTCTCTGGTATGGCCGCTGGTTTCCGTTGTGGTCGAGCGTGGTAAGATAAATACCATTCTGGCTGTTGGATTGAACCAGAAAATCGTGCAATAGGAGCGGCCAGCCTGACTGGTCAATTTCCACGTTGCCGAACACCATGTGGGTGCTGGGTACGAGCTCGTTCGCGGGCCAGGGGCGCTCAAAGCGCAACATTGTTTCCGCCGGGCGGACACAGGTCGGCGTCAGCTTGCCCCAGACTTCGGGCCCAAGCCTTGCCCTAACTACGGCCGCGGCTTTGGCCGGTAAAGCCAAGTCGTTGAGGGCGGATTTGCTGAAGCG